>CAIRCM010000012.1 GCA_903877125.1 uncultured Acetobacteraceae bacterium
GCGCGGACGGTTTTTCCCAAAGAAGCTCTACAAGCTACGGGCCAGGGTCGAGCAGGCCATAGCAAAACTCAAACGTTTCAAACGGGTCGCGTTACGCTGCGATAAGACGGTAAGGTCTTATGGTGCGTTTATCTGCTTTGCCTGCGCGATTATCTGGGTGAAATCCGTCCACAGGGCCTAGTGGTCCGATGCTCCTGCTAACCGACGCTTGCACTACCCACAGGCGTCGGCGAAGATTTCGTGAGATGCCACGTCCTCGTCAGATACCGCCGCGCGCTGAACTGTCGGAAGCGCAAATATCCGCCGCGCACTACGTCGGCAGTGGCGAGCATAAAACGCAGCGGTGGTGGGGCGGCCTTCCGAACGCTTTCGTCGGCAGGGACGGCCGTGCTCATCGTCCGCGCAAGCAACACACCACACCCTGTCCGAGGACGACCGAGGTGCAGCGGCAAGAGGCTTCAGCGTGGGTTCGCCAAGCGCTGGCCGCCGGCCAATTTCGCTTCTACGAGGGCGATGGGACGTACCCCAAGCACCTGTGGTATCAAGACGACGAAGACCAGTACTGGTTCGGCTTCGCGGTCAACCAGGAACTGGGCAGCTACAAGGGCTGGCCAATCGACGAAGAGGAAAAGCGTGCGACATTCGATAGATTGGCATGACAATGCCTCCAACGCCGCGCCGGAGGAGCGTGCGACGGTTGCGGACCTGAGGATCTTCGTTGGGCGCTTGAACGTCACACAGCATCTTGAAGGCGGCAACTTGGGCGACCACGTCACCGTCGCGCTCTATAGTCTGGCGCACGGACTGGCCCATGACTGGTGGACGATATTCGGGGCGCGAGATCGGGCGATTTCCATCACCCGCTACCGCACCGGCTATCTTCTTCCTGATTTGCGCTTTGGTTTCGACGGTGCGGCTTTTGAGATTGAAGCACACCAACGCGTCTATGAGCAGCCGGATGTGCGTTTCTGGGCCGGACCGAAGGCGGTGCTGTCGCGCGAGGACGGCGAAGCCTGCCTGGCCGGCTTGATAGACGAAGTCCTGGCGCGTTTAAAACATTGCGGCCTGCCTTCGACAAATGCGGCGTTGCGATGGCAGCGCGTCATGGCGTCGCGGCGTTCGGAGGAAGAGACGGTATTTTGCGAGGCCGCTGGCGCCTTGGGTATCGACCCATACCAAATCGACGAGGCCACAGCCGAGTTCATCGAGAAGGCCGAGTTGCTTTTCCGCGATGAAGCGCTCATCGAGTTTGTGTCGGGAGCGGCCAATGTCGACAGACCGCGACTGATCGCCTGGGTCGAGCGCATGGCCAGAGATACGGGGTTCCGATATCGACTGGCCGATCTTCGGCCCATTGTGGACCAAACTGTCCGCGACCAGCCGCCGCGACAGAACGAGGCCGCATGGGCGGCCGGCTATCGCCGTGCTCACGGTGTCAGGCGTCAGCTCAAGCTTGGACAGAACGACCGGTTCAAATCCTTCAAAGATATCGCGACCCGTCTCGGCGCCTCCAAAAGCTATAATCTGGCGCCTCAGATTGACGGGATTCGTGCGCTGCGCCGCGATCGGGAGGACGGGGTCCATGTCCATCTTCGCAACCATGGAAATACGCAGGAGGCCGCGGCCGCGCATCTTTTCGCTTTTGCTCGGGCAGTCGGGGATGCCGCATGTTTTCCGGAACCGCAATTAGGACCCATCACCGAATTGCGTTCGGCATACCGGCAGGCGGCGGGCCGAGCGTTCGCGGCCGAATTCCTCGCGCCCTCCGACGAAATCGAGACGATGAGGGCGGACAGAAAGGACGTTGTCACCATCGCCAATGAGTTCGCGGTCTCCCAGCAGGTGGTTGACTATCAGATCGCCAACCGGACGCGGATCATGGCCGCATTGGCAGATTGACGTTGCCCTGGCGTTGTGCCGCCCACCGTTTGACGCGCAAACTACCAGCCGGTAGCCTCCGTTCCCAAACAGGAAACCCACGAAAGGCGCGATCATGAAAGTCGGTATGGCACTGAATATGCTCAGCCAACCAGGACGGCCCGACTCGGCCATCCTCAATGAGCACATGCAACTCGGCGATCTCGCCGAACCCCTCGGCTTCGACTCGCTGTTCGCGCTTGAACACCACTTCACCGGCTACGCCATGTCGCCGTCGCCGCTGCAGTTCCTTTCCTACTACGCCGGTCGCACCAAGCGCATCCACCTCGGCACCGGCGTGATCGTGATCCCCTGGCACGACCCGATCCGCATCGCAGAGCAGATCGCCCTGCTGGACATCATGTGCGGCGGACGCTGCATCTTCGGTTTCGGCCGCGGCGCCGCCCGCGTGGAATACGAAGGTTTCCGCATCCCGATGGACGAAGCCCGCCCGCGCTTCAAGGAAGGCCTGGACATCATCAAACTCGGCCTGACCCAGTCCCACTTCGAATACGACGGGGAATTCTTCAAAATCCCCCGCACCTCCATCCGCCCAGCCCCGATTTCCCACCCGGAACGCCGCTTCTACGGCTCCGCCAACAGTCCTGAATCCGCGAAACTGATCGCCAGCAACGGCCTCGGCCAGCTGATCGTGATGCATAACGAGTGGTCGAAGGCCGCGCATGAGGTCTACGACTTCCACAAATCCGCGATGGAGGCCGGCCACACGCCGAAACCGCCGATCATCGTCACCAACGTCGCCTGCGCCGAAACCCGCGCCGAAGCCGACGACCGCGCCATCACCTGGCTCGGCAAAAAATGGGATTCCGTCGATAACCACTACCGTTTCTCCGACGGCGGCCTTTCCAACGTGAAAGGCTACGAGGCTTATTCCAAGATCGGCCGCACCTACGCGAAAATGGCCGACCTGACGCATCGCCAGAAAATGACCGACACCTACGTGAAGATTCAGCTGGTGGGCACGCCGGACGATTGCATCCAGCAGATCGCCCAGTTGCGCTCGCTGACCGGGCTGGATCATCTGGTGTGCGAATTCTCCTACGGCGGCCTGCCGCATGACGAAGCGGAGCAGAACCTGCGTCTGTTCGCCGACAAGGTGAAGCCGGTGCTGCAAAGCGACAGCCTGTTCACCCGGCCGCCGGAAATCGTGACGGACCTGCCGTCGTACGAGGACACCGGGGTTTTCGTCCCGGCATAACGCTGGACCGATAATCCGAAGAACCCATTTGACCCGGGGCGCGGCGATACCTACCTTTCAGAGTCGGAGTCCCCCGACGATGAACAAACCGCTTACCGCCCCGCCCCCCCGGTTTCCCGGCCGCACGCCTGGATTGGCGGCGGCCTTGCCTCCGGGCCTGGATGTCCGCTCCGCCGCCGTGCTGCGGGAGATCGTCGAACAATACGTCGAAACCGGCGAGCCGGTCGGCAGCCGCACGCTGTCCCGCCGCCTGCCGATGAACCTCTCGCCGGCCACGATCCGCAACGTGATGGCCGATCTGACGGATTCGGGGCTGCTGTTTGCCCCGCATACCTCCGCCGGCCGGCTGCCCACCGATCAGGGGCTGCGCCTGTTCGTCGACGGCCTGCTGCATTTCGGCGAACTGACCGAGGACGAACGCGAATCCATCACCGCGACCCTTGGCGCCGCGGGCCGCAGCCTCGAAGACACGCTGGCCGAGGCCAGCACGATGCTCTCCGGCCTGTCTGCCGCCGCGGGCCTGGTCCTCGCCCCGAAATCCGAGGGCGCGCTCCGTCACATCGAATTCGTCCCCCTCGGCTCTGGCCGCGCTTTAGTGGTGCTGGTGGCCGGCGATGGGCATGTGGAAAACCGGGTTATCGAGATTCCCGCCGGCGTCCCGCCCTCGGCCTTGCAACAGGCGACCAACTACCTGAACGCCCGCCTCGCCGGTCGTCCGTTGCTGGAACTGCGGGAACTGGTGGCAACGGAAATGGCCGCCAACCGTACCGAACTGGATGCGCTGACCGCCCAGGTGGTCGAGGCGGGGTTGGCGACCTGGACCGGGGAGGGCAGGGGCGGCAGCCTCTTCGTCCGCGGTCAGGCGCGCCTGCTGGCCGATGTGACCCAGATCGAGAGCCTTGCCGCGATCCAGGCCCTGTTCGAGCGGCTGGAAGCGCAGGAGACCATGCTGCGCCTGCTGGAATTGGCTGAGCAGTCGGAGGGCGTGCGGATCTTCATCGGCGCGGACAGCGGGTTGTTCGGCACGTCCGGCGTTTCGATGGTGGTCGCCCCGGCACGCGGGGACGGCGGGCGAATCGTGGGCGCGATCGGCGTGATCGGGCCGACGCGGATCAATTACGGGCGGATTATTCCTGTCGTGGATTATACGGCGCGGGTTATCGGGCGGTTGTTGGGGTGATGGGGCGCGGGGGCGGATGCAACGCCCCGCACGCAACGCCCTGCACGCAACGCTCCAGTCCGGCCGACGTAAGGTTGACGAAATCAGGGGCGTTGCCGAACGGCGCTCGCGACGTTGCGGTGTAGAAGCGCGGCTCAGGAGTCGATATACGGTGGCAGCTCCGTCCAATCGAACCGCTGAGACGAGGTGGCGCACATGAGCGAATACGACGCCGACATCCTGGTCTGGTCCGAACACCAGGCGGCGCTTCTGCGTCGGCGGGCCGAGGGCACGTTGATCAACGACACGGAACTGGACTGGCTCAATATCGCCGAGGAGATCGAGGACGTGGGAAGCAACCGCTTGCACGCCGTCGAATCGCTGCTGATCCAGGCACTGCGACACATGTTGAAGGCCGAGGCATGGCCGGACTCCCGCGACGCGCCGGTCTGGCGGGCAGATGCGATCGACTTCCGGCGGCAGGCGCGGCGGCGGTTCGTTCCGTCGATGCTCAGGAAGATCGATCTTGACGATCTCTACGCGGACGCGCTTGCCGCTTTGCCGGCGGCAATGGATGGGCAGCCGCCCCTGGCTGTGCCGGAAACGTGCCCGGTGACGCTGGAAGCGTTGTTGGGCGATGCCGCGGATTTGAATGGGTGAGAGAGGTGCGGTGACGACCGTGGTGAGCGGGTGTCGTAGAAATATCGATACTCGCTCGGCATACCGTGGAAGTTGGACGCTCATCGGACCGATGCCCATCCGCGGCCGAAAAACGTCCGGTTGGGCCCACTGGGCAATCGAATGTCCGCTTCCCCCAATCCCCCGCCCAAGCTATCCACGCGGGCATGTCCGACGCTCCTCGCCCCGTCCCTACGTTAACCGAGCTTTTCCTTGGCTTTTTCACCATCGGGGTCTGCGGCTTCGGCGGCGTCCTGCCTTGGGCACGCCGCACCATCCTCGAAACCCGTCGCTGGCTGACCCCAGCCGAGTTCACCGAGGTTCTGGGGTTCTGCCAGTTCATGCCCGGCGGTAACATCATCAACGTCTCGATCGCCCTCGGCTCCCGCTTCCGGGGCCTCCCCGGTGCCATCGTCTCCGTCATCGGCCTGATGGCCGCACCCGTCACGATCGTCATCGCTTTGGGCGCGGTTTATGACCAGTACCGCACCATCCCCGCCGTTGCCCATGCCTTTGCCGCCCTCGCCGCCGCCGGTGCTGGCATGCTCATCGCCACTGCCCTGAAAATTGCCGCCCCGCTGAAAGGCCGCTGGGTCGCCATCGGCATCGCGGTGCTGACCTTCGCTGCCATTGCCATCCTCCGTTTGCCGCTGGTCGACGTCATGCCGGTCATGGCCGTCGTATCGACGATCGTCCTTTGGAAATTCGCCCCATGAGGCCCACGCTCGCTTTGGCCGTCGTTTTCAGCCAGCTCTCCCTCCTGGCTTTCGGCGGTGCCAATGCCATCCTGCCGGACCTGCATCGTCAGGTCGTCGATCAGGGCTGGATGAACGGGCAGGAGTTCGCCGCGCTCTTCGCCCTCGCCCAGGCCGCACCCGGCCCCAACATGATGGTGTTCAGCCTGATCGGTTGGCGAGTCGCCGGGCTCACCGGCGCCCTGGTCGCCACCGTCGCGATCATCCTGCCCGCGGCGATCCTGACCTATTTCACCGCCGGCCTTTGGTTCCGCCTGCGCGACCGTCCCTGGCGCAAGGCGATCCAGGCTGGTCTGGTCCCGGTGACGATCGGTCTCGTCGTCGCCTCCGCCGCCCTGGTCACGGCCAGCACCACCGTGAACTGGCGCACCGGCCTGATCTCGGCGGCCGTTGCCGGGACGATGTATTTCACCAAAACCCATCCCTTGGTGCTGCTGGTGGTCGCCGCGGCGGTCGGTGCCGTCGGCTTCTCCTGATAAAGAAAAGGCGGTGTCCCAGGGAGGGAACACCGCCAAGTTTGGGGAGGAGTCCAAGAGAGAGGCAAGACACGATGTCCGCTTCTCGAAAACCCTTCTGACTCCTCGAACGCCTGAAGCAATTGACCTGAATCAATCAGGTCGATTTTTCGTCAGCGGGACGCGATTTCGATACGTGCCAGTGCCTCGTCACGCCCCAGCGCCGCCAACGTGGCATCGATCCCGGGGCTGACGTTCGACCCGGTCAACGCCGCCCGCAGCGGCTGCGCGATTTGCCCAAGCTTCAGGCCGCTCGATTCCGCGAACCCGCGTAAAGCCGCGTCGATCCCGCCGAGGGTGAAGTCGGACGCAGCCAGCGCGGCCGAAACATCCCGCAGCAACAGCCGCGCTTCGGCCGTCAAAAGCGCTTCCGCCTTGGGTTGCATCTTCAAGGGCAACGGGTGTGCGAGGAACGCGGCGGCGTCGGCGAGTTCGACGATCGTCTTCGCCCGTTCCTTCAACTGCGGCATCAGCGCGCGGATACGTCCCGCCGCCACCGATCCCAGCGCCAGTTCCGGCCGGTGCGCCAGCCGTTCCAGCACCATCTGCGTCAGCCGGTCGTCATCGGCCTGCCGGATGTAGATGCCGTTCAGATTCTCGAGTTTCTTGTAATCCATCCGCGACGCCCCGCGATTGACGTCGGCGATGTCGAACAGCTTCACCGCGTCGTCGCGCCCCACGACTTCCAGGTCGCCATGCGACCAGCCCAGCCGCAGCAGGTAGTTGCACACCGCTTCCGGCAGAAAACCCTGCTCGCGGAATTCCAGCACCGACACCGCGCCGTGCCGCTTCGACAGTTTCGCCCCATCGGCGCCATGGATCAGCGGGATATGGGCGAACCGCGGCAGGTCCCACCCCATTGCCTGGAAAATCTGCACCTGCCGGAACGTGTTCGTCAGATGGTCGTCGCCGCGGATCACATGCGTGATCCCCATGTCGTGATCGTCCACCACCACCGCGTGCAGATACGTCGGAGTCCCATCGCTTCGAAGAATAATCATGTCGTCCATCTCGGCATTGGCCACCCGAACGGTACCCTGCACGAGGTCTTCGACAACCGTCTCTCCCGTTTGCGGCGCTTTCAGCCGGATCGACGGCTGCACGCCCGCCGGCGCTTCCGAGGGATCGCGATCCCGCCACCGTCCGTCGTAGCGGGGCGACCGCTTCTCCTGCACCGCGCGTTCCCGCATCTGGCGCAGTTCCTCGGCGGTGCAATAACAATAGTAGGCCTTCCCCGCCGCCAGCAGTTCCCGCGCCACCTCCGCATGCCGCGCCGCTCGGGTCGACTGGAACACCGTCTGCTCGTCGCGATCCAGTCCCAGCCAGTCCAATCCTTCCAGGATGACCCGCGTGGCCTCATCGGTGGACCGTTCCCGGTCGGTATCCTCGACCCGCAGCAGGAAGGCGCCGTCGTTATGGCGGGCATACAGAAAATTGAACAGCGCGGTACGGGCGCCGCCGATATGCAGCAGGCCGGTGGGGCTGGGGGCGAAGCGGGTGCGTATTGTCATCGGCCATCAATGGCCTGACGGCCCTGTCGTTACAACCGCCGGCGTTGCTATATCTGACCTTCGGAGGGCGCGATGGATAAGGCGGTGGCCGCCATGCAGGCGGCAATGCGAAAAGCGGAACAGGGGGACCAGCCCGGTGCCGTCGCGGGCCTGTCCCGGGCCGCCGCCATGGCGCCGAGGGATGCACGGCTGCAGGTGCAATGCGGGAATTTCCTGCGCCAGATGCAACGCCCCGCCGAGGCCCTGATCTGCTTCGACCGCGCCGGCGTCGTCGTGCCCGACAATCCCGCCGTCCTGGGCAACCGAGCCATCGCTCTTGCCGAACTCGGTCGCCATCAGGAGGCTTTCGCCAGTATCGACCGGGTCGCGCGGCTGCTCCCCGACGATCCCAATACCCTCGTCAACCGCGGCAGCATGCTGGTGCAACTCGGCCGCCTGACCGAGGCCCTGGCCGACTACGACCGCGCCGCCGCCCTGCGCCCCGACCAGGCACCGATCCACGTCAATCGCGCCAACCTGCTGATGGACCTGCGCCGCCCCGCCGAGGCGCTGGCGGCCTACGATCGTGCTCTGGCCCTCCGCCCCAACCACCCCGCGACGATCGCCGACCGTGGCAACGCGCTTCTTGGTCTGGACCGACCGGCCGAGGCTCTGGCGGCCTACGACGCCGCGCTGCAACGCGACCCCAACAACGCGCATGCGCTGGATCATCGCGGCAAGGCACTCCAAACCCTGGGGCGCTTCGAGGAGGCGCTGCACAGCTACGACATGGCGGTCCGCCTTGGCCCGAACGTCCCCGGCTTTCGGGTCCATCGCGGCCTGTGCCGTCTGCTGCTGGGCGATTTCGAAAACGGTTGGCGGGATTACGAACACCGCCGGCCGCCCCCGCACCGCCCATGGCCGGAACCGCTCGTCGGGAAAACCGTGCTGCTGACGGCGGAACAAGGCCTTGGCGACGCCATCATGTTCGCCCGCTACGCGGCGATGGTGAAGGCACGGGGCGCGACGGTGCTGCTGCGGGTGCCGCCGCCCCTGGTTCGGCTGATGGCGACCCTTCCGGGCGTGGACCGTCTCGTGACCGCCGAAGACCCGGACCACGACTTCGCATGCCCGCTGATGAGTCTGCCGCTGGCGTTCGGCACCGAACCTGGGACCGTTCCGTACCTGTCGGCCGATCCCGCGCTGATCGCGCTATGGGCGGACCGGCTGCCCACCAGCGGGCGGCGCAAGGTCGGCGTGGTGTGGTCCGGCAACGCGGATCATCCGAACGACCGCAACCGTTCCATCCCACTGGCCAGTTTCGCCCGCCTGATCGAAGGCGATGCCGATTTCGTTGCCTTGCAGACCGATGTCCGGCCCGCCGACGAGCCGGCGCTGCGCGACATTCTGATGCCCGACGCCGAGGATCGCGACTTCGCCGATACCGCCGCGCTCATTGCATCGATGGATGTGGTGGTGACGGTCGATACGTCCGTCGCGCACCTCGCCGGCGCCCTGGGCAAGCCCGTCTGGATCCTGCTCGCGCACGAGCCCGACTGGCGCTGGATGCTCGGGCGGGAGGACAGCCCCTGGTATCCCTCCGCCCGCTTGTTCCGCCAGTCTCAACCCGGGGACTGGGACAGCGTGCTGGACCGGGTGGCGGCCGCGCTGGCATCGCTTGCCTGAACTCGCCGACGCGCTGCTGGCCCACGGACAGGCCCTCTGCCAGCTCGGCCGGTCCGTGGAGTCGCTGATCCCCCTGGCCCGAGCACACGCCCGTGCCCCCGAACGGCGGGATATCTCCATCGTCCTCGCCATGACGCTGATGGCGGACGGCCGCGACGCCGAAGCCGTGGAGGTCCTGCGTCCCATCGCCCGCGATGACGGGACGGAACTGCATTTTGCCAATGCCCTGCTGCGTTTGACCCGATCGGCCGAGGCGCTGGCGGCCTACGACCGGGTTTTGGCCGCGACCCCCGATCGCGCGGCGGCCCTCGATCAGCGGGCCATCGCACTGCTCGACCTCGATCGGTTCCAGGAGGCGTTGGACAGCGTCGATCGCGCTTTGGCCATCCAGCCGGGCCTGGAAAGCGCGCTCGGGAACCGTGCCAGAATTCTGATGGCGCTCGGCCGGCAAGCGGAGGCCGCGGTCTGGTTGGAACGCGCGCTCGCCGACCGTCCCAACGATGTCGTTTTGAATGTCAATCTGAGCACCGCGCGACTCCTGCTCGGCGACTTCGAACGAGGATTGAAGCAATACGAATGGCGCTGGCGGCTGCCCGGAATGCGGCCGTTTCGGCCCGATGGTGGTGCCCGGCTCTGGCTGGGGGATGACAACCTCGTGGGCAAAACGATCGTCCTCTACGCCGATCAGGGGCTGGGCGACGCGATTCAGTTCGCCCGCTACGCCGCATTGGTGGCAGCGAAGGGGGCCGCGGTCCGGCTGTTCGTCCAACCGCCGCTGCGTCGGCTGCTGCAAACCCTGAAAGGCGTGGACCAGTTGCTGACCGCGGGCGACGCCGTGCCGGCGTTCGACTTCTACTGCCCGCTGCTGAGCCTGCCGCTCGCCTGCGGTACGCGGCTCGGCTCAATTCCCGCGCCCCGCCGTTACGTCGCGGCCGATGCCGCTTTGGTGTCCGCCTGGGCGGATCGGCTGGGGCCGAAAATCCGTCCAAGAGTCGGGGTGTTCTGGTCCAGCGCCTCGACCGATCGGCTGTTGCGCAAACGCGCCATCCCGCTGCCGCGTTTCGCCAGGCTTTTTCGGCCCGACATAGATGTGTTCGTGGTCCAGAAGGATATCGCCGCGGCCGATCGGGCAGCCCTGGCTGGCTACAAGTCCGTCATCGATCTGTCGGCGGACCTCACGGACTTCGCCGAGACCGCGGCCGCCATTGAGAACCTGGATCTGATCGTCAGCGTCGATGCGTCGGTCGCTCACCTCGCCGGTGCCATGGGAAAGCCGGTTTGGATTCTGCTCCACCACGATCCCGATTGGCGCTGGTTGCTCGGCCGTGACGACAGCCCATGGTACCCGTCCGCGCGGTTGTTTCGTCAGGGTGCCCCTGGCGATTGGGACGGCGTTCTGGATCAGGTCGCGGCGGCGATGGCGTGCTTCGCTGCGGCCGGGCCAGCGCCTGAGTCAACCCGATGAAATTAAGTTCGTATGAAGACGATGTGGCGATTTCGTCGCTGACCTGCTCACGGTTTTGTGCGCGGAAGCCGCGCCCGGATATTTTGGACACAGTGTGGCCAAAAAGCGGCTTTTCCGGGTTTGGCGCCATTGACTTCGCCCCGGATTCGCCCCAGTGAACGACGCACCGCAGCGTGTGTATCGAAAGGACGACTCGTATGACCTCGACCGTGTTGAAATCCAGCCTTGGCGTGTTTGTTGCCCTGGCCATGACCGCCGCCCTGGGCGCTTGCAGCGACTCCGCTCCGGCCCCGGCTCCCGCCCCGGCTCCCGTGGCCGCTCCGGCTCCGGCTCCGATGGCGCCGATGACCCCGAAGGAAAAGACCATGGCGCTGCAGACCGCCCTGAACAACAACGGCGCGAAGCTGGTTGTTGACGGCGTCTATGGCAAGAAGACCGCCGCCGCCGTGGCCGCGTTCCAGAAGTCCAAGGGCATGAAGCCGACGGGCCGCGCCGACGCCAAGACCCTGGCCGCCCTGGGTCTCTAAGGCTGATTTAACCCAGACTTAATCGTCGGGGTTATCGGAAAGGCCGCTCTTCGGAGCGGCCTTTTTCGTTGGTAACCTTCTATGACCACCGTGATAACGACCTGGCTTCCAGCGTGACACGGATGTGCCGTGCCACGAATCAACTGTTACGAACGATCGCTATTCACACGACCCCCCGCTCGCGCAGACCCGCGATCGCCGAGGCGTCGAACCCGATCTCCGCCAAAATGGCGTCCGTGTGGGCGCCCAGCGCCGGACCGACGGTGTCGAGCTTGCCGCCGCCGTGTGCCATTTGAAACCCCGATCCCATCAGGCGCAGCGGTCCGAAGGGACTGTCCACGGTCTGCATCACGCCGCGAGCAGCGATCTGCGGATGGTCGATGATTTCCTCGACTTTCCAGATCGATGCGCAGGGCGCGCCGGCGTCGTTCAGCAACGGCTCCCAGGTTTTCGCGTCCTTTGCTGCCAGCGCGGCCTCGATAATCTCCCGTAACGCCGCCTCATGGTCCTTGCGCAGAAACCAGTCGCCGAAACGGGGATCGTCGAACACATGCGTGCAGCCGATCGCGGTCATCAGATTGCGGTACTGCTTTTCGTCGTTCACGGCCAACAACAGCCAACTGTCTTGCGCCCTGAACAGATTGGCGGTTACCTTGCGGCTGATCGCCTGGTTACCGGCCTGCTGCTGATGGTGCCCGGCGACCGTGTAGTCGGCGACCTGCGTCGACAGAAACGCCAGACTCGCTTCCAGCATCGATACGTCGATGAACTGCCCGATGCCGGTATGGGTACGCTGAAACAGCGCCGAGGCCACAGCGAACGCCGCCGTTGCCCCTGACAGCACATCGCACACCGCGAAGCCCGCCCGGGTCGGCCCCATCTCGGCATGCCCGGTGATCGCCATGATTCCCGACAAGGCCTGCATCTTCCCGTCGTATCCGGCCTCATGCGAATAGGGGCCGGTCTGCCCGAAACCCGAAATGGCGCAGTAGATCAGCCGGGGGTTGATCGCCGACAGGGCTTTGTAGCCAAGGCCCAGCCGGTCCATCACGCCGCCGCGGAAATTTTCCACGACCACATCGGCTTTCGCCGCCAGCTTGCGCACGATCTCCTTCGCTTCGTCGTTTTGCAGATCGAGCGTCAGGCTTTTCTTGTTCCCATTGATCGCCACCCACGACGGCGCCATCCCCCGTTCGGCCCACACGCGGGACAGGGGCGTGCGGCGCATATCCTCCCCGCCGCGCCGTTCCACTTTGATCACGTCGGCGCCGAGCAGCGCGAGCTGGTAGGTGCTGTAGGGTCCGGCGAGAACCTGGGTGAAGTCCAGAATGCGCACACCCTGGAACGGTCGGGCGGTATTCATGCTGCCTTCACCACGCGGTTCGGGCGGGCGAGTTCCTTCTGCCGGTCGAATTCGGCCCGCCGTGCGGCGAGGTCTTCGGGCGTCAGTTGGTCGATATTGGAATAGTCCAGCTTCCACTTGCCCGATTCCGACCAGCGCAACGGGTTTTGCATCGTCGTCCGCGGCCCCGCCGCGCTTTCCAGCACCCGCAACGCGTATTCCAGCGTCTGGTCCTGGGAGGCGACATCGTGCGGCTTGCCCGCGCTGTTGCCGAGGGGGAAATCGCTGAACAGGAAGCGTGGCGCGCCAGCATGCTCCACGATGTCCTTCGCGCAGCCCATCACGACCGTCGGAATGCCGTTCGCCTCCAGATGCCGCGCGGTCAGGGTCGAGGTCTGATGGCACACCGGACAGTTGGGCACGATAATCGCCACGTCCGCCCGGTCTTCCCGCACCCGCACCAGCATCTCCGGCGCATCGGTTTCGATGGTGACGCGTTGGCTCCGGTTCGTCGGCGCGCCGTGGAAGCGCGGCCCGACTTCGCCGATGCGCCCGGCCGCCGCTGCACGCCGCAACGCCGCCAGCGGAAACCAGGTGTTGCTGTCGGTTGCCGTGGTGTGGACGCGGTCGTACCCGATATGGGAGATGCGCAGGTCGTGATCCCGCGCCGTATCGCCCGAATACACCGCGTAGAATTTCGCGCTGCCGTTATATTTCGCGCCCGGTCCCTGATCGCCCTTGTCCGGCTGATAGGGCGCGGCGGTGGTGACGATCGCGACCCGCGACTGGCTCAACGGCTTGCTCAGCGGGGTGAAGGGTGCGTCGAGGTAATGCGCCCAGCGGTACGGCGTGGTGTAGCCAATGGCGGTGTAATAATCCCGCGTCCGCTTCATGTAGGGGATCGGCGAATCGTAGTCGGGTGCGAAGCCGAGCAGGGCGTCGATGTCCTCGGGCATGGGCTGTGTCCTCCTGGAATTTCCTGTCGGAGGCGCACGTTACATGGAGATGGCATCGCCGCAAGGGCAATGCGTTTACCCCATTGGAACGTTATCCAGCAGGCGAACCCCGCCAAGGCGCGCGGTGGCGATCAGGCGGGCCGTGGGCGAGGCGGTTTCGATCGGTACCAGCGAGGGGCCGTCCACCAGCGCGAGATAATCCACGACGAAACCGGCCTCGCTCAGCGCCTGTCGCCCGGCCTCCAACAGCGGTTCCGCGGCACCGCCCGCGATCAGGGCGTTTGCCGTTTCCCGCAACACCCGGTTCAGCAGCGGTGCCGTCGCTCGGTCCGCCGCATTCAAAAATCGGTTGCGCGACGACATCGCCAGCCCATCCGGTTCGCGTACGGTCTCGATCCCGACGATCTCCAGCGGCAGCAACAGATCTGCGACCATGCGCTTGATCACCTGGAGCTGCTGCCAGTCCTTTTCCCCAAAATACGCCCGATCCGGCCGTACCTGCCCAAACAGCTTGGCGCACACGGTGGCGACGCCACGGAAATGACCGGGCCTCGCATCGCCCTCCCACCGTTCGGCCGGCCCTGTGAGGCTGATCGTCGTGGCCTCGCCCGCCGGATACATCGTCGCGACATCCGGCAGCCAGACCAACGCGCAGCCGCTGGCGTCCAGCGTCGCCAGATCGCCCGCCTCGTCCCGCGGATACCGCGAAAGGTCCTCATTGGCGCCGAATTGCAGCGGGTTGACGAAAATCGACGTCACCGCCGGCGCCCCCGACGCCACCGCCGCCCGCACCAGCGCTCGGTGCCCGTCATGCAGCGCCCCCATCGTCGGGACAAACGCCAGCCCGCCATAGGTGGCGCGCAGGGATGCGCAGGCAGCGCGGAGGTCGGGCAGTGTACGGGCGATCAACATGCGCGGGACCTTGGTGCAGGCGGCGTAAGAGAGCAACATCGCCGCCGGAGGGTCAGACATGAAACTGCAAGGACAAATCGCATTGGTGACCGGCGGCTCGCGCGGCATCGGCCGAGCCACCGCGCTGGCCTTCGCGGCGGAGGGGGCGGACATCGCCTTTTGCCACCTGAACGACGGCGCGAAAGCCGACGAAACCGCCGCGGAAATCGCCGCATTGGGCCGCCGGGCGATGCACCGTTCGGTCGACGTGGCCGACATCGCAGCCACCCGGGCCTTTGCCGCTGAAGTGGTTGGGGATTTCGGCCCGGTCGACATCCTCTTCAACAACGCCGGCATGAACATCCGCAAACCGTTCGAGGCCTATACGGAAGCCGATTTCGACGCGATCCTTGGCGTGCATCTGAAGGGCATGTTCTTCATGGCGCAGGCGGTCTATCCGGCGATGGTGGCGCGGGGCCGGGGCTGCATCATCAACGTCGCATCCCAGCGCGGCATCAAGGGCGCACCGAATTCGGCGGTCTATTCCGCGGCCAAGGCCGGTATCGCCGGGTTCACGCGGGCATTGGCCTGGGAAGAGACGCCCAAAGGCATCCGCGTCAACGCGATTGCCCCTGGGCCGGTCGACACCGACCTGACCGCCACCATGGAACCGGCCGACCGCCAGGCCTTCATCGATGCCCTGCCGATCGGCCGTTTCGGCCGTCCCGAGGAAATTGCCGCCACCGCCCTGCTGCTCGGAGGCCCCGATGGCGGGTTCTACGTGGGTGCCACGCTGTCTCCGAATGGCGGCGATGTCATGTATTGAGCCTGTGCAGCGCCACCGCCATGGGCTAATCCGCGCCACATGTCGTCCGCCGCACATGCAAAGACCGCCGCGCGCGCCTGGATAGGCGCGGAGCAGCGGGTGGGGTTTCGCGCCGCCCGTGCGATTTTGGCGTTGAACCTGCTGGGCACCGTGTTTTCGGTTGGTCAGATCTTCGTCGTCGCACGGATGCTGTCGGGCCAGTTTACCGCTCTGCTCGTCGCGGCGTTCGTGGCGCTGGCATTCGGGCGCGCCGGGCTGGCTTACGCGACGGAACGATTGGCCTTCGGCGTCGGCGCGGCTGCACGCCGGCGTCTGCGCACCGACATCATGACCCGCCTGCTCGCCGCCGGTCCGGCCTTGCTCCGCACTCGGCACTCGGCCGAACTGACCGCGATCGTCGTCGATCGGGTGGAGGCGGTGGACGGCCTCTTTTCCCGCTACATCCCCGCCTCGGTCTTCGCCATCGGCGGACCGGCTTTGGTCCTGATCGCGGTCGTCTGGTTCGATCGCTGGTCCGCGCTCGTGCTGCTTGGCTGCGGTTTGCTGGTTCCTGTTGCGATGGCCGCTGCCGGGATCGGCGCCGCCGCCGCGACGCGCGGCCAGTTCCTGGCGATGGAGCGTCTGCAAACCCGTTTCCTCGACCGTATCCGGGGCATCGCCACCATCGTGCTGTACGGCCGGTCCGAGGATGAAGCCCAGCGGTTGGCAGAGGCGGCCGACGAACTGCGCGTGCGCACCATGCGGGTGCTGCGGGTCGCCTTCCTGTCCTCCGCGGCGCTGGATCTGGCCGCCGCGCTCGCGTTGGTCTCGGTCGCGATCCATTTCTTCGCCGGTGGGGGCGATCTGCCGACCGGGCTGTTCGTGCTGCTGCTGGTGCCCGAGTTCTTCGCCCCGCTGCGGGCGTTTTCCGCCGCCTATCAAGATCGCCTGCACGCGACCGGCGCGGCCGAGGCGCTGGCGGATGTTCCGCCGATGCCTAGGCCAACCCCGCCAGTCGATTTCAGCACGGTCGCGGCACAGGGGATCGAGGTGGTGTTCGAGGATGTGCGGTTCCGTTGGGACCCGACCAGGGGGCCGGCGCTGGATGGCCTTTCTTTCCACGTGATGCCGGGGGAGATGTTGGTGCTGGCCGGCCCGTCCGGCGCGGGGAAGTCGACGATCATCGAGATGCTGTTGGGTTTCATCCGTCCCGACAGTGGGCGGATCGTCATCAATGGCGCCGACATCGTGCCCCAGGCCTTGTCCCGCCTGACCGCCTGGATCGGCCAGCGCCCTGTCCTGTTCGCCGGCACCATCCGCGACAATATCCGTTTTGCCCGCCCGGAAGCGACCGACGCCGACATCGACGCCGCCGCCGCCGCCGCCCGGGTCACCGATTTCGCCGCCGATCTGCCGGCCGGGCTGGATACCCCGGTGGGGGAGGGCGGCTTCGGCCTGTCAGGCGGACAGGCGCAGCGCGTCGCCATCGCCCGCGCATTCCTCAAGGACGCACCGCTACTGCTGCTGGACGAGCCGACCGCGCATCTCGACCCCTCGACCGAGGCCGATGTGCTGGAAAGCCTCAAACGCCTCGCCGTTGGCCGGACCACCATCATGGCGAGCCATTCCGCCGCCGCCCACGCCTTTGGCGGCCGGCGGCTAGATATCAGGGAAGGGCGGGTGGCATGACGGGCGACCTGCTCCGCATCCTCGGCCTTTGGCGTCGGCAGGGGGGCTGGCTTCTGGCGGGCGCGATCGTGTCCCTGGCGGCTTTGGCCTCCGCCGTGAGTTTGATGGCCTATGGCGCCATGGCGCTGGCGGGGATCGTTGGCGTGCCCCCGATCCTGCGCGTGCTGGGCAGCGGCCGCGTCATCTTGCGCTATGCCGAACGGATGGTGACGCACACCGCGATGTTCCGAGCTTTGTCGGACGTGCGGGTGTGGCTGTTCCGGCGGTTGGCGGTCGGATCGGCCGGCGGCCTCGGCTTTCGGCGTGCCGGCGATTTGCTGACGCGGCTGGTGGGCGATGTCGAAGCGTTGGACGGACTTTACCTGCGTATCCTCGTCCCCCTGGCCGGCGCGCTGCTGCTGGTGCCGGTGGTGACCTGGGGTGCGGGTGTCGTCGTCGGCGGCCTGTTCGCGCTGGCGGCCTTCGTTCTGCCCGGCCTCGCCGCCCGCGCGTCGCGCGATGCCGGCGATACGCTGGCCCGAGCGGCCGGCGGTCTGCGGATCGCGGCGCTGGATGCGTTGACCGGGCTGCGCGAGGTCCGGGCCTTCGCCGCCGAAAGCCGCATGCTGGCCCTTGTGCAGGCGCGGGAGGCCACGTTGCTGGGTGCGCAGCGGGCGCTGGCCGGCCGTATCGCTCTTGCCGGCGCGGTGGCTTTTCTTTGCGGTCAGGCGGCGCTGCTCGCGGCCCTCTCGCGCGGTGAGATCGTCGGTGTCTTCCTCGTTGTCGCCGGTTTTGAGGCCATTGGCGGCCTTTCCCGCGCCGGTGCGCTGCTTGGTCACGCCGCTGCCGCCGCGCATCGGGTGTTGGAAGCCGCCGACGCGCCGATCCCCGTGCCGGATCCCGCGTCCCCCGCGCCCATGCCCGCCGGCACAAGCCTGCGCTTCGAGGGCATTGGTTTCCGTTGGCTTCCGGATCGGCCGCCCGTGTTCGACGGCCTTTCCCTCGACATCCCGCAGGGCGCCAGGGTTGCGTTGTTGGGGCCTTCGGGCATCGGCAAATCCTCGCTCGCCGCCCTGGCACTGAAAGTCGCGGCGCCGGACAGCGGGCGGGTGCTGCTGGGGGAGGTGGATATCGCGACGCTGCCCTCCGCCGAGGTGCGGGCGCGGATCGGCTGGCTGTCGCAGGCCACCCATTTGTTCGACGATACGATCCGCACGAACCTGCTGTTGGCCCGGCCCGACGCGACCGACGCTGAATTGTGGGACGCGCTGGAAGCGGCTCGCATCGCCGATGTCGTGCGTGGGCTGCCCGAGGGGCTGGAGACGTGGGTCGGGGTGGGGGGGGCGCGGTTCTCCGGTGGGCAGGGGCGGCGGCTGGCGTTGGCTCGGGCTTTGCTGTCGCGGGCGCCGATTTTGATTTTGGATGAGCCTTGCGCGGGATTGGATGCGGAGACGGAGCGGGCGTTCCTGACCACGCTGAACGATACGGCGGAGGGGCGGACGGTCGTGCTGATCACGCACCGGCTGGTGGGGGTGGAGCGGCTGGACCGGATCTTCCGGCTGTCGGGGGGGAAGGCGGTCGCGGCGGCGGGGTAGGGTGCGTCGGGCTTGTTATGTCGGGGCATGCCGCCACGTGCGACTTTGCTTGCGGGAACGAAGGCGTGGGTCCCGGCATGCGCCGGGATGACGATGCGGGCGGCCCCGCGCGATGGCAGGGTTATGGTCTTGGGCGTGGCGTGCTTGGGTGTCAGCTCGGGACGGCGGCGGGGTAGGGTGCGCCGGGCTTGTTATGGTGGGGCATGCCGCCACGCGCGACTTGGCTTGCGGGAACGAAGGCGTGGGTCGCGGCATGCGCCGGGATGACGATGCGGGCGGGAGCGTACATGCGGACGGCCCCGCGGGATGGCAGGGTTATGGTCTTGGGGATGGTGGGCCTGGGTGTCAGCTCGGGGCGGGGGCCGGCGGCGGCTCGCCGATGAGGAGGCCGAGCGCCTGGCGCACGGCGGGTGCTCGCAGGTCCCGCCAGTCCCAGTGCCAGGTTTCCGGGCGGCGGTCGCGCTGTTGCTCGAAGGATTTTTCCCGGCGGGCGCGCAC
>CAIRCM010000013.1 GCA_903877125.1 uncultured Acetobacteraceae bacterium
ACTGGCGGAGGGGATGAGATTCGAACTCACGGTACGGCTTGACGCCGTACGGCGGTTTAGCAAACCGCTGCCTTCAGCCACTCGGCCACCCCTCCGCCTGGAGAGTTATCCCCGGGCGAACCCGGACACAGCGTTTGCCCGGGCATCCTTAAGGGCATGTCTCGTCCGCGTCAAACGGAACGTCGGTTACCCCATGGTTGTCGTCGCGACCGGCGGCCAGCCCAGCGAACCCTCCGGGCCCGGGCGGCTGCGCAGCCACCAGGCCCAGTCCTCGGGGATCAGGGAAAACGGGTCGTTGTGGGCCAGTTCGCGGGCTGCCCAGACTGGCCAATGCGGGTTCGCCAAGGCGGGCCGTCCAAGGAACACCACGTCGATCAGTTCCCGCCGGATCACGCTGTCGGCCATCGCGGGGATGCCCAGGTTCCAGCTGACTCCCACGGGGATCCCGATCTCCCGGCGCACCCGCGCGGCGCGGTCGACCATGAAGCCGACCTCGTTGAAGGGGACGCCCTGCATGGCGTCGGTGTTCAGCCCCAGGCTGATATCGGCGAAGTCCAGGCCATGTTCGCGCATCTGGCCGATTGCCCAGACAGCGTCGTCGAACTGTGTGCCGTCGGGGTGGAAATCGTCGGAACCGAGCCGCATGGTCAGGGGCAGGCTGTCGGGCCAGACGGTGCGGACGGCGTCCAGTGCCTCCAAGTGGAAGCGCACGCGGTTTTCCAGGCTGCCGCCGTAGGCGTCGTCCCGCCGGTTGGCCAAGGGCGAGAGGAAACTGGCGCCGAGGTAGCCGTGGGCGAAGTGCATTTCCAGCCATTCGAACCCGCACGCCAGCGCCCGCCGCGCGGCGTCGGCGTAGGCGGCATGGAGGGCGTGGATTTGCGGGATGGTCAGCGCCTCCACCGGGTAGGTGTAGCGGCCGCCGTAGGACAGCGCCGAGGGGGCGCGGAGCTGCCAGCCGTCAGGATGATCCGGCGGCAACTGGGTCTTGCCGAACCAAGGCTTCTTTTCGCTGCCCTTGCGTCCGGTGTGGCCGAGTTGGATGGCCGGCACCGCGCCCATGTCCTTGATGATGGCGGCGACGCGGGACAGCCCCTCCATTTGCGCGTCGTCCCAGATGCCGGCGCAGCCGACGCTGGTCCGGCCTTCGGGGACGATCGCGATCTGTTCGGGAAAGACCAGCCCGAACCCGCCAGCGGCGCGGGAGCCCATGAGCATGACGTGGAAGTCGGACATCTTGCCGTCCACCGACCGGTACATGGTCATGGGCGACATCGCGATCCGGTTACGCAGGGTCACACCCTTCAGCGTGAAGGGGCTGAACAGGTCGGGCATGGGAACGTGGGTCAGCTCAGGGCGACTTCGAAGCCCTTCGCGGTTGCCGGACGGGCCATGCAGCGCGCGTACCAAGCCTTCACGTTGGGGAAATCGGCCAGATCGACCTTGTGCCGCTCGTGCCGCCAAGCCCAGCCAAGGATGGCGAAATCGGCGATCGAGCAGGCACCGGCGACGTATTCCTTGTCGGCCAACTGCTTATCCAGCACGCCGTAGAGGCGGCGGGTTTCCTTGGAATAGCGTTCGAGGCCGTATTTCTGGTCGACCGGATTTTCGACCTGGAGGAAGTGGTGGACCTGGCCGGGCATGGGCCCGAAGCCGCCCATCTGCCACATCAGCCACTCCAGCACCGGCACCTTCGCTCGGGTATCGGACGGCATGAACTTGCCGGTCTTTTCGGCGAGGTAGATCAGGATCGCACCGGATTCGAACACACTGATCGGCTTGCCGCCGGGGCCGTCGGTGTCGACGATGGCGGGGATGCGGTTGTTCGGGCTGATGGCGAGGAAGGCGGGGGCGAACTGCTCATTTTTGGAAATGTTGACCGGGTGGACGGTGTAGGGGAGGCCCATTTCCTCCAGCGCGACGCTGATTTTGCGGCCGTTGGGGGTGTTCCAGGTGTATAGTTCGATCATGGATGTTTGCTCCTTCGCGACGGCCGGCAATCTGCCGGTGCGCGGGAACGGCGGCAAGGGGCGCTTGCCCGAAACCCCGGCGACCGCCACGATGGATCCATGAAGATCGCCACCTGGAATGTGAACTCCATCCGCCAGCGGGAGGGCCATGTCGCGCGCTGGCTGGAGCGCCGGCAGCCCGACCTGCTGTTCCTGCAGGAGATCAAATGCGAGGCCCCCGCCTTCCCCGCGCTGACGTTCGAGGCGTTGGGATACAAGGCCGAGGTCGTGGGTCAGAAATCCTATAACGGCGTGGCGGTACTGTCTCGGGTGCCATTCACGGTCGTGCACCGGGCGTTACCGGGCCTCCCCGAGGACGACCCGCAAGCTCGGTATATCGAGGTCGAGACGGGCGGGATGACGGCGATCGGGATCTATCTGCCGAACGGGAATTCGCGCGGGGAGGAAGGGTTCGCCTACAAGCTGCGCTGGATGGATTTGTTGGCTGAGCGGATCGAGGGTTTGCTGGCCGCGGATGCGTCGGTGATCGTGTTGGGGGATTTCAACGTCGCGCCGACGGATGAGGATTATGCCAAGGGCGCGCTGTCCCCGACGGACGCGCTGGTGCGGCCGGAGTCTCGGGCGCGTTTGAGGCGGATGGTCTGGGCGGGGATGACGGATGCAATCCGAGCGATGACGCCGACGGGGGCGGTTTATACGTTTTGGGATTATCAGGCGGCGGCGTGGGAACGGAACTCGGGGTTGCGGATCGATCATGCGCTGCTGTCGGCGGATTTGGCGGAACGGCTGGTTTCGGCGGCACCGGATCGGATGGAGCGGGAGCAGCCGCAGCCATCCGATCATGTGCCGGTGATGGTGGAGATCGCCTAATCCCAGTGGCTGGGCACCCACTGGTAGCGGCCCCAGCGCGGCGACCATGCCCAGTGGCCTTCAACCCAATGATGGTAGTGGGGCCGCCGCTCGATATAGACGCCGGGATACCAGACGTAGCGGTACCCATTCCAGTGCCAGTGGCCGGGTTGCCATACAAAACGTTCCCCGCGTGGCGGCGGCACCGCCTCATAACGCGGCGGCGGGATGGGCGCGTAGTTCGGCGGCGGCTGCGCGACGGCGGTGCCGATGCCAAGCGTCAGTACCAAAGCGAGCGCGGGAAGGCGGCGCATGAGCTTAGTCCTCCAAAGCGGAGGATAGCTTAATACCGCAATCCCCCACCCGGAAATCACAAGTCCGCGTAGCAATGCGTCTCCGCCGCGGCACCCGGATGGGTCAGAGCACCCAAGTACGCCGGGCCCACCAACTGGGCGTATTTCCAGATCGCGCCGGAGTTGTAGTCGGTCTGCCGCGGCTTCCAGGCGGCGCGGCGGGCGGCGATCTCATCCTCGGGGATCATCATGTC
>CAIRCM010000014.1 GCA_903877125.1 uncultured Acetobacteraceae bacterium
ACACGATGGTGTCACATCGTGGCGAGTTTTGGACGAATCCTGCGCGGAAAGGCGCCGGCAGACCGACCGACCCAGCTTTTCAGCAGCCTGCTAAGGCTGTTTGGCATAACGTCGCCTAACCCCCCGCCCGTAACCGCCGGACCTCCAAATACTGCCACAACAGCAAAATCGGCACCCCAACCACCACATCCCTGGCCCGCCGGATCAGCGACACACCCAGCGACAATTCCGGCGGCACCCCGAAAATCGCGCCCAACCCGGCATACCCCGCCTCCTGCACCCCGGCATTCACCGGCACCAGGAACGCCGCCGCCGCCAACGCGCTCAACAGCGCCTCGATCGCCAGCACATCGTCGAAACTGACCGCCACACCCAGCGCCCGGTAAGCGATCCACCCCGCCGCGCCCGCCATGATCCAGCCGATCAAATGGATGGAAAACCCGATCGCCAACCGCGTCGTATGCCCATAAATCAGCCCCAGCTCGGCCTGGATCACCGCGACACGGTCCTGCGCATCGGCCAGCCGCCCGCTGGCGATCAATTTCCCCAGCTTGGCGAACAGCGGCGCCGCCCCATTCTGCAGCCAGACGAACGCGAAACAGCCCACAACCGCAAGACCCAGACCGATCTCCACCGGCAGAGCCAGTGCCGATCCCGGTGCTCGGGACAACAAAATCCCCAGCCCAATCCCGGCGAAGGCAATCTGCGCAAGAAACTCCGCGGTGACGTCAACCACCGTCGAAGCGGTCGCGGTGACCCAGGAAACCCCCATCAGCATCGCCGCCCGACTGCCGAACACGAACCCGCCGAGCTGCGAAAACGGCAGGCAGTTGCTGGAGGCATCGCGCACCATCCGGCCCCAGATCAGCACACCCGCATGGCGCGCCCCGCCCGCCGGCGTGATCGCGAACCACGCCAGTCCCAGAACCCCGAACAGCAGCAACTGCCAGCCGACGATGACGGCGAAATCCAGCCAGCCGATCCGGCCGACGGCCGCGATGACATTGCCGATACCGAAATAGCCGATCAACCCGACAATGATCAGCACCCCCGCGACCGCGAGGATGTAGGAAAGGTGCTTCACCCCGCCCGCACCAGCTTGTGCTGTTTCCGCCCGGCCGACAGCTTGATCGCCCCGTCCCGCAAGTCGCCCAGGCCGACAACCTGCCCCTCCTCCGTCACCGCGACATCGTTGACCCGGGCGCCCCCGCCGCGAATCAGCCGGCGGGACTCGCCGTTCGACGCGACCAGCCCGGCCTGGACGAAAAGACGAAACGCCGGAATGCCGCCTGCCAGTTCGGCGTGCGGGATCTCGATGCTGGGCAGCGTGTCCGCCGCCACGCCAACCTCGAACGCCAGCCGCGCGGTCTCCGCGGCAACGGCGGATTTTTCCCGGCCATGCGCCAGAGCGGTGGCCTCATTCGCGAGCACCTTCTTCGCCTCGTTGATCTCCGAACCGCCCAGCGCTTCCAGCCGCGCGATTTCGTCCATGGGAAGATCGGTGAACAGCCGCAGGAACCGGCCAACATCGGCATCCTCGGTGTTCCGCCAGAACTGCCAGTAGTCGTAGGGGGACAGCCGGTCCTCGGTCAGCCACATCGCGCCCGACGCGGTCTTGCCCATCTTCGCGCCCGACGCCGTGGTGATCAGCGGCGTCGTCAGCCCGAACACATGCTTGCCGTCGCTGCGCCGCGTCAGCTCCATCCCGGATACGATATTGCCCCACTGATCGGACCCGCCGATCTGCAACACCACCCCATGCCGGCGATAAAGCTCCCGGAAATCGTAGCTCTGCAGGATCATGTAGTTGAATTCGAGGAACGTGAGCGGCTGTTCCCGGTCCAGCCGCAGCTTGACGGAATCGAACGTCAGCATCCGGTTCACGGTGAAATGCGTGCCGACATCGCGCAGCAGATCGACGTAGCCCAACCTGTCCAGCCAGTCGGCATTGTTGACCATGATCGCGTCGGACGGCCCGTCGCCGAAGCGCAGGAACGGCCCGAAGCAGCGCTTGATCCCCGCCATGTTGGCCCCGATCTGCGCGTCCGTCAGCATCTGCCGGGATTCGTCCTTGCCCGAGGGATCGCCGATCCGCGTCGTCCCCCCGCCCATCACCACGACCGGCTTGTGCCCATGCTTCTGCAACAGCCGCAGGATCATGATCTGCACCAGACTGCCGATATGCAGGCTGTCGGCCGTGCAGTCGAACCCGATATACGCCGGGGTCGGCCCCGCGCTCATGACAATGCGCAGCGCATCCAGGTCGGTGCACTGGTGGACGAAACCGCGGTCTGAGGCTTCCTGTAGGAAGTCGCTGGCAGGCATGAACGTAAATCCGCTATCCAAGAGAGGCTGCGGGTTACCACACGGAGGAAAATTCGGGAAATGCCACGCGTGATCGGACTCATGAGCGGGACATCCCTCGACGGCGTGGACGCCGCCTGGATCGACACGGACGGGGAAACCATCGCCGCCTTCGGCCCCACGGTGACCATCCCCTTTGAACGGAAAATGCGGATCGACCTGCGCCAGGCGCTCAAGGTCGCGCCGTCGCTGTCGGCCGAAAGCGCGCTGATCAAGTCGCTGACCGAACGCCTGACCGATACCCATGCCGACGCGATCAAGGCGATCGGCAGAAAGGCCGACCTGATCGGTTTCCACGGCCAGACCATCCTGCACCGCCCGGCGCAACGGCGGACCTGGCAGATCGGCGACGGGCAGGCGTTGGCCGAGCGCGTCGGCATCCCCGTGGCCTTCGATTTCCGTTCGGCCGATGTCGCGGCGGGCGGGCAGGGGGCACCGCTGGCGCCGATCTTCCACGCCGCGCTGGCGCGGGATCTGCCCAAACCGCTGGCCGTCCTGAACATCGGCGGCGTGGCGAACGTCACCTGGATCGGTGCGGACGGCACCCTGGTGGCCTGCGACACTGGCCCTGGTAACGGCCCCCTCGACGACTGGGCCGCCCGACATACCAATGAGGCCTTCGACCGGAACGGCGCGCTCGCGGCATCCGGCACGCCCGACCGATCGGTGCTGGACCGCCTGCTCACCCACCCCTATTTCGGCAAACCGGCACCCAAATCGTTGGACCGGCTGGATTTCGCCCAGGCCTTGCGCGACAGCGGGGCCGAGTCCCTCTCCCCCCCCGACGGCGCCGCCACCCTGGCCGCCTTCACCGCTCGGGCAGTCGCCGCGACAATCCTGCCGGAACCGCCGCTGCGCTGGCTGGTCTGCGGCGGCGGGCGGCACAATCCCGCGATCATGGCCGCCTTGCGCGCCAACCTACGCGCGCCCGTCGATCCCGTCGAAACTGTCGGCTGGAACGGCGACGCGCTGGAAGCGCAATGCTTCGGCTATCTCGCCGCGCGCGTGGCGGCCGGGTTGCCACTGAGCTTTCCAGGCACCACCGGCGTGCCGGAACCGCTCGCGGGCGGCCGTGTTGCCGTCATAGGTTCTTGAGGCACCAGACGACATCCTCGCACATTTTCACGTTGCCGATCTGGCATGCCTTGAAATGCGCGTCCTCCGCGGACAGGTTTCCGGGTATCTGGCTGGTCAGGTCGAACGAGGTGTAATTCAGCACCGGCCCATGGATTTCCGATGGGTCCGCCTTGGTTTGGTAGTAGTTTTTCGAATAGGTGCCCCAGACCCCCGGCATGTTCATGAGGAACTGGCTTTCGTTCGGAACGAACGCGGCGTCGGACAGCCCGACATACCCAATCTGCGTGACCGGCTTCAGATCGATCGCCTGCGCGAAGTAGATCGCGCTCGGGCCGCCGGAACTGTAGCCCGTCACCAGATAGGTCGCATACGGATCCCCAACGGCATCAAACACGCTCTGCGCGATATCGTAGCAAACCAGCGGCGTGGTCTTGCCCAGTGCCGCATTGTAATTGAAGACCGTCACGTTCTTGAATTTGCTGAGGTCCATGCTCCCCACCACGTTGAGCCGGAACCGATTGAGGTCCGTCATGGTCGGTCGATACGTCCCCACCTGCTTGCCGGACAGCTCGGACCGATGGTGCCCGTAGAAATTCACGTTCACGAAATTGGTCGGTGTTGTTTTCGACATTGAACACGTCCAAAAATGCCGGCATTAATCCGGTGAGAACGGGGGGCCGGGCGTCAGGCTTCGATGCTAACGGTCTCTAAAACGTTGTCAATGCGGTTGCGTGCCGGATTTGCCGTCATAAGGCCACGTAACCCGCCAGCAGCGGCGGTTTTCGGTGGAATCGTCGATCAATATGTCGTGTGGCGACCCGAAGCGCGCCGCCGATACCCTCGGGCGCCTGACAGATCGCTAATCCCCGGAACGATCCGCCGCCCGATGTCTCCCGCCCAGCAGCATGGCACTGCCGGCGCCGATCTGTACCGCGGCGGCGACCGCGAACATTGGCATCGCCCCCGCCCCGATCGTCTGGCCGAAGTCGCGCAACAAACCGAAGACAGCCGGCGCGAACGCATATCCCGCCTGCCCGACAGCAGTGACAAGGCCGACCACGCGGGCGACATCGGCGGCGGCAAACTCCGCCTGCGCGATCAACGGCGGCATGGATGTGACATTGCCCAAGCCCAGGCCGAACAATCCGCAGCCCAGCAGCACCATCGGTACGGACGGGCCAGCGACCAGCAGCAATCCCGACCCGACGGCCTGCAAAGCAACATTGCCCGCCGCGATACCCCATCGATTGGCGTCTGGCGGCATGATCCAACCCAGCAGGCTTCTGAAGCCAATGGCGAGGGCCGTCACGGTGGCCATCGTCATGCCGGCCGCTGTCTCCCCAAGGATCGGCAGCAAGACAGAAAACAGGTGGGCAACGAGGCCGATCTGGGCGAACAGGCCCAGCGACGATCCGGCTGCCAGCGTCACGAACCGCCGGTCGCGCCAGGGGTTGCCCAGCGGCGCCGCGCGCCCCGCACCGCGTGGCGATGAGGGCGGTGCTTGGGTATCGCCGTCCGGGACCAATCCCATCTCGACCGGTCCTCGCTTCAGATAGCGGCCGGCCAGAACCCAAAGCACGCACGTGACTGCCACGGCCACCGCAACCCCGGCGACTTTGAAGCCCCACCACCCGATCAATGCGACCCACAAAGGGGAGAACAGCACCCCGCCCATGCTCGCCCCGTTGAACGCCATGCTCAGCGCGGCCGGTCGGCGGCGGACGAACCATGGCGCAACCATGGCGCTGAGTGCGGCGCCGCTCGTCATCGCCCAGCCAGCGCCGCTGGCGAGCGCGGCAACAGACAGGTGCCACGGATGCGTGGCAAACGCCCAACCCAACAGTCCGACGGCCGTCAGTCCCGCGCCAACACGTGTGGTGGCGGCGATCCCGAACCGCCGGTGCAGCCTCGCCAGATTGGCCACCACCGCCGCGCCAAACAGGAAATGCTCGGTGATGGCAGCCGAAATCAGGGAGACCGGCCAGCCATACGTCGCGTGTATGGCCGCGAGAAAGATCGGCGGTCCGTAGAACCCAATGCCCCAGGCGAAAACCGCCACCACGAAAGCCGCGCCGACGACGTTCCAGCCATGAAAATGTGTTGATTTCGATCGATTGGATGCGGTCACGGCGATGCTCCTGGTCGGGCACCAACTGGCCATGAAACCCGGCGGCCGTCTCAGTTGGTCGCTACGGGCGGGGCCGAAGCATTCGCGTCGCCCCCATCCGCGTGCGCCGCGCCCCATGGCACAAAAGAAGACGGCACAAAGAAAAACGGCGGCCCGAAGACCGCCGCCTTTTTCCAACTCATCCGTAACGGATCAATCCGCCGCGAGTGCCATCTGACGCCGCGCGATCGCCTGACCGCAATGGTCCTCGACCGCTTCGGCCACCCGATCAGCGTGGGATGCGAACACGTGATCGGCCCCTTCGAACACGCGATAGTCCACATGGACGTTCTTCTGCGTGTTGAGTTTGTCGACCAGCTTACGCACCGCCGGTTCGGGCACCAGTTCGTCCGCGTTGCCGTGCACCATCAGCCCGCCGCAGGGGCAGGGGGCCAGGAAGCCGAAATCATAATGGTTGGCCGGCGGCGCAACGCTCACCCAGCCGGAGATTTCCGGGCGGCGCATCAGCAACTGCATGCCGATGAAGGCGCCGAAGGAATAGCCGGCGATCCACAACCCGCCATGCGCCGGGTTGACCGCCTGCATCCAATCGAGCGCCGCCGCGGCGTCGCCGATCTCCCCGATGCCGCCATCGTAGCGGCCCTGGCTGCGTCCCACCCCGCGGAAATTAAACCGCATCACCGAGCAGCCCAGCTTTTGGAAGGACTGATACATCGAATAGGTGATTCGGTTGTTCATGGTCCCGCCGTGCAGCGGGTGGGGGTGGAGGATCAGGGCCACCGGGGCACCTGTTTCCTTGGAATGATGGTAGCGACCTTCTAGCCGGCCATCTGGACCGGCAAACATCACCTCGGGCATGGCAATCCGAAACCTGTTTGCTGTGTCATCCGCCGGAGCATCGATGGAAACCCTCTTGGTTCCACCCAGTCCGCCGGTACCCTAAAAACGCATACTCCCTGGCTGCCCTGTGAGGGGCCGCTGGGCACAAATACCTCGGGCCAGATCCGGTAACCCGGACCTGTTCGTTCGTTTGGACCCCACGCCCTGTCGCGCTTTTAACCCCAGCGACAATAGTTGACCGTATTAGTCGGCTATTGTAGTTTGTCGCTGGTGGTGCAACCGGTGTCGGGTTCGCGTTCCCTCCTGCCTCTTGATGCGGGTCCCCAAACCGTTGGCCCGGGTCGCTCAAGCCCAAGGCGGGTTTACCAAAATGGCCATACCAACCCCGGGCGAAGCAACTATAGAACAAGTGGCTCGCCCATTCATAATGGAAATGTCGCATGGCTTTCATGTTCCTTCGCGAGACGATCAAGACGTACCGGGAGCGTGATCCCGCCGCACGGTCGTATGTTGAAGTCATTCTTTGCTACCCAGGCGTGCATGCAGTAATGTGGCATAAACTTTCACATGCATTGTGGTCGCGTAAACTATATTTACTTGGTCGGTTCTCGTCTCATATTGCGCGCTGGCTCACGGGTATCGAGATTCATCCCGCCGCCAAAATCGGACGCCGCCTCGTCATCGATCACGGCATGGGGGTCGTCATCGGCGAAACCGCCGAAATCGGCGACGATTGCTATATCTACCATCAGGTCACCCTCGGCGTCGCCCGCACCATGGGCGGAAAGCGCCATCCCACCGTCGGAAACAACGTCATCATCGGCACCGGCGCCAAGGTCCTCGGCCCGATCACCATCGGCGACAACGCCCGCATCGGCTCCAACGCCGTCGTGGTCGACCCCGTCCCGCCCGATACCACCGTCGTGGGCATGCCCGCCCGCCCGGTCGAACGCCGCGTCAAGGCCAATCCGTCCAGCTTCGACCCCTATGGCATGCCATGCGACGGCAGTCCCGACCCCGTGCAGTGCGAGATCGAGGGGCTGCGCGCCGAACTCGCCGAACTGGAAATCAAGGTCGCGCGTCTGGCCGGTCATCAGGCGCGGCAGCGACAGGCGGTCGCGGAATAGAACCATGCAGCTCACAACGCGTGGCCGCTACGCCGTGATGGCGATGGCCGATATCGCGACTCGCGAGGCCGCCGGCTGCGAATGCGGGCCGGTCTGTCTGGCCGAGATCGCCGAACGCCAGCAGCTCTCCCTCTCTTACCTCGAACAGCTCTTCGGCAAGCTGCGCCGAGCGGGGCTGGTGTCTTCCGCGCGCGGCCCAGGGGGCGGCTATCGCCTCGTCAAACCCGCCGGGTCGATCCCCATCGCCGCCATCGTCGCGGCCGTGGACGAACCGATCCACGCCACCCGCTGTGAGGTCGGCACCGGCGGCTGCATGGCCGGACCCAAGGCAGGCGCCGCTGGCGAACCGTGCCAAACCCACGATCTGTGGTTCGAACTCGGCCGCCAGATCGAATTTTTCCTCAATGGCATTTCCCTCGCCGATGTCGTCGGTGGCCGGGTAAAGGGGCGCGCGGTGCCGCTTCCAGCGGCCGGTAGCGCCCTGCTCGCGGCCGAATGATGCATTACCTCGACGCCAACGCCACCGAACCGCTCCGCCCCGAGGCGCGCGACGCCGTCCTCGCGGCGATGGCGGTGACCGGCAATCCCTCATCCGTGCATCAGGCCGGTCGTGCCGCCCGCCGGCTCATGGAGGATGCGCGCGAGTCGCTCGCCCACCGCTTCGGCTGTCAGGCCGCCGACCTCGTTTTCACCTCCGGCGGGACCGAGGCCGACGCGCTCGCGGTCCACGCCCTGGGCCAGGGACGGCGCCTGATCATCGGTGCCACCGAACACGACGCCATCCGAGCAGCCGCGCCCGCCGCGGAGGTGGTTCCGGTGGGCGGCGATGGCGTCGTGGACCTGGAAGCGTTGGCGGCACGCCTCGCCAACGGCCCGGCCGCGCTGGTCTGCCTGATGCTGGCGAACAATGAAACCGGGACCATCCAGCCCATCCCCGAGGCCGCGGCCCTATGCCGCACCCACGGCGCCCTTTTGCACGCCGACGCCGTCCAGGCCGCCGGCCGCATGGACGTCAACCTCACAGCGCTCGGCGTCACCAGCATGGCGATCTCGTCCCACAAGATGGGCGGCCCGACCGGGGTCGGCGCGCTGCTGCTGGCACCCGAATACCGCACGATCGCACCCCTGATCCTGGGCGGCGGGCAGGAGCGCGGCCGGCGCGGCGGAACCCCCCCCGTCGCCGCGATCGCCGGCTTCGCCGCCGCCGCCGAGGCACCCCGCGACTCCGGCATTCTTGCCGCTCTGCGCGACCGGATCGAGCAGGCGGCCGTTGCCCAGGGTGCGACGGTCATCGGCGGCTCCGCGCCGCGTTTGTTCAACACCACCTGCCTCGCGCTGCCCGGCGCGCGGGCGGATACGCAGGTGATCGCCCTCGACCTCGACGGCATCGCCGTCAGCGCCGGGTCCGCCTGCAGTTCCGGCAAAGTGGCCGCCAGCCATGTGCTGGCGGCGATGGGCCTCGGCGCGCTGGCCGGGCAGGCGATCCGGGCCTCGCTGCCCTGGAACGCCACCGAAACCGCCGTCGAGGCCTTCGCCACCGCCTATGCGCGCATGGCCGATCGGCTCCGCCCGCCCCTGGTTTCCCATGCCGCCTGATCCCACACTGATCGCCATGACACGCAACCGCCCCAACCGCCCGGTCTATCTGGACAACCAGGCCACCACCCGCTGCGATCCGCGCGTCCTCGCGGCCATGCTGCCGTACTTCTCCGAGGAGTACGGCAACCCCGCCAGCGCCGAACACGCGATGGGCCACACCGCCGAAAAAGCCGTCGAAACCGCCCGTGCCCATATCGCCGCCCTCCTGGGCGCGGATCCGCGGGAGATCGTGCTGACCTCCGGCGCGACCGAGAGCAACAACATCGCCATCAAGGGCGCCGCCCGCTTCGCCAAATCCATGGGCGAGGCCCGCCGCCGCATCGTCACCGTCGCCACCGAACACAAATGCGTGCTCGAATCCGTGGCCGACCTGGCGCAGGAGGGTTTCGACCCGGTCTTCCTGCCCGTCCGGACCGACGGCCTCCTTGACTCCGATGCACTCCGGGAGGCCCTGACCGAACCGACGCTGCTGGTCAGCGTCATGGCGGTAAACAACGAAACCGGGGTCATCCAGGACATTCCCGGCCTTGCCGCCATCGCCAAGGAATCCGGCGCGCTGTTTCACACCGACCTCGCCCAGGCCACGGGCAAAATCCCGTTGGACCTGACCGCGTGGAAAGTCGATCTCGCCTCCGTCAGCGGCCATAAGCTGTATGGACCGAAGGGCGTGGGCGCCCTGTTCGTCCGCCGCCGCCCCCGCGTGCGCCTCACCCCATTGTTTTCCGGCGGCGGGCAGGAGCGGGGCTTGCGTTCCGGCACCCTGGCAACCCCGCTGATCGTCGGTCTGGGGGAGGCTTGCCGGCTGGCCGCGGCCGAAATGGCTGAAGAAGCCATCCGGATCGCCGACCTGCGAGCCACCCTGCTCAACAGGCTCCGCGCCGCCATTCCCGCCGTCGCCATCAACGGCAGCATGGACGCCCGCATCGCCGGGAACCTCAATTTGACCTTCCCCGACACGACCGCGGCCGACCTGATGCAACGCTCCCCCGACCTCTGCGTGTCCACCGGTTCGGCCTGTTCCTCGGCCGAGTTGGAACCGTCCTACGTCCTGCGCGCCCTCGGCCTGACCGACGAAGCGGCATCGCGGACCTTGCGCCTGGGGATCGGACGCTTTACCAGCCCCGCCGATATCGAATACGCGGCCGCCGCCTTGGTGGCCGCCCATGCCGGTGCGCCGGCCGAGGCCTGATCCGATGCCCAAAATGACTTTTCTCGACCGCGACGGCACACGGCGTGAAGTCGATGCCCCCAACGGCCTGTCCGTGCTGGAAATCGCCCACAAGCACGACATCGATATCGAGGGTGCCTGCGAAGGCTCCTTGGCCTGCTCAACATGCCACGTCATCGTCGATGCCGCCTGGTACCCCAAGCTGGCGAAAGCGACCGAGGATGAGGAAGACATGCTCGACCTCGCCTTCGGCCTGACCGAAACCTCCCGCCTCGGCTGCCAGATCGTCATGAGCGACGCGCTCGACGGTCTGGTCGTGAAGCTGCCGGCGGGCACCAGAAACATGATGGGCTAGCGGCAATGCGAATCGTCGTCGCGATGTCCGGCGGCGTGGACAGTTCGGCGGTCGCCGGCCTGCTGCACGAGGCCGGGCATGATGTGATCGGCGTCACCTTGCAGCTCTACGATCACGGCGCCGCGGTCGGCCGCAAGGGCGCCTGCTGCGCCGGACAGGACATCCACGACGCCAAGCGCGTGGCAGACCGCCTGGGCATCCCGCACTACACCATCGATGCCGAGGCCCGCTTCGCCAAGGCCGTCATGGCCGATTTCGCCGACAGCTATGCCGCCGGCGAAACCCCGGTCCCCTGCGTCCGCTGCAACCAGTCCGTGAAGTTCGCCGATCTGACCGAAATGGCCCGCGAACTGGGCGCGGAACGGCTGGCGACCGGCCATTACGTCCGCCGTATCGACGGCCCGGATGGCGCCGAACTGCACCGGGCGGCCGATGCCGACCGGGACCAGAGCTGGTTTCTCTTCGCCACCACCCGCGCCCAACTGGACTTCTGCGAGTTTCCCCTCGGCGGCATGCCCGACAAGCGCGCGGTGCGCGATCTGGCGTCCCGCTTCGGCTTGGCGGTGGCCGACAAGCCCGACAGCCAGGACATCTGCTTCGTCCCCTCCGGCTCCTACGCCGACGTGGTGGCAAAGCTGCGCCCCGATGCCATGGCACCCGGAGACATCGTCTCCGCGAACGGCGCCGTCGTCGGCCACCACGACGGCATCGCCCGCTTCACCGTCGGCCAGGGCAAGCGCCTCGGCAACGCCGCGATGCTGGCCGGCGAACGCCAGATGGTCGTCGCGACCGAACCCGCCACCCGCCGGATCGTGATCGGCCCCCGGACCACGGGCACGGACACGGTGCGCCTGCGGGAGGTCAACTGGCTGATCCCACCCCCCTCCGCCCCGCTGCGCTGCACCGTGAAGCTGCGCGCTCGGGATCAGTTGCGTCCGGCCTGGGTCGATTCGACCGCGGAAGGCGCGATCGTCCGGCTGGAGGAGGCAACCTTGCCCGCGCCAGGACAGGCCTGCGTATTTTATGCCGGCGATCGGGTGCTGGGCGGCGGAATTATCTGCCGTCCCGGTTGACCCGACCGAGGGCATGAAACAAGGCGTGCGCACCGGTCAGACTTCGGTCATCATGCCTGAACAGGAGGCACCCATGGACGCGGTCTTGCAGCTTCAGCTCCCCCAACGCCTCAAAGCCATCATCGATCGGCAGGTCGCCGAAGGCCACGCCCCGTCGGAAGCTGACTTCCTGCGTGAGGCCGCGCTGCGCTATGCCGAACACCTGGACGCCGAGGACGAACTTCTTGCGATCGCGCAGGCGGGTATCGCCGACGCAAAGGCAGGGCGTGTCGTTCTGATCGAAACGCCGGCCGATGCCGAGGCGCTGTTTCAGCAAACCATGGCGCAGGTCCGGGCAAACTTGGCAGCCGACGCGGCCTAGTTGGCCTACCGCCTCGTCGGGCAAGCCAACGCACAGATCGTGCGCATCGTCACCGAGAGCGCACGACGCTTCGGCCTGTCGGCATCGGAACGCTATTACCGCCTGATGCTCGCGGCATTCGTCCACCTGAACAACCCGGCCGTGCAACTGGCTTCCACCGCAATTCGCGCCGCACCCGGCGTTCGGGTCTACAGATTGGCACTCGCGCGCACATTGCTCCCGCCGGGGGCCAGGGTCGGTAACCCGAGGCACCTTATCGTCTATCGTGTTGCAAACGATGGCATCGTCGAGATTCTCGGTCTCGCACACGATCGTATGCTGCTCAGCCGCGCAGTCCGCCGTATGCAGCGCGTAATAGACGGCTGATCACCCGACGACAGGCCGCGAGCCCCGCCGGCCCACAACCTTTATGGCAGTGGAATGGTGCTGGGCGGCGGAATTATCTGCCGTCCCGGTTGACGAGCCGTGGCGAGGGGATTATCTCCCCGCCTCCCGGCCGGCATGGCTGGAGAGGATGGCGGCGTAGCTCAGCGGTAGAGCAGGGGAATCATAATCCCTTGGTCGGTGGTTCAAATCCGCCC
>CAIRCM010000015.1 GCA_903877125.1 uncultured Acetobacteraceae bacterium
CGTAGGTGCCGAAGAGGACGGCGCCGGTTGCGAATTCCGGGGCGTGGACGCGGGTGCCGACGGTCGCGGCGAAATGGCGGGCGTGGGTGATGAGGGTGGCGAGGACGCGAAGAACAGCCCCGATACGCCCAGGGATGGGGCGGGGTTTGGTGGTAGGCGGGGTGGGTGGGGCTGTTCGTGTCATTCGGGCTGAATGTAGCAGGGTCCAAGGAACATATCAAGAACTTTTTGGCTATGTGCCTCAATGGAGACCACGCCCGAGGCGACAGGACGAGGGCACCGTCGGGCCTGGCCAGGCCTAGGTCGGGGGCTCGGCGTTCATATGCGGTCGCCGTGCCGAGGATCATTTGTTTCGTGGTCGGCACAGGTCTTATTTGGATTGTCGTAACCATGGCCCGTTGCCCGTTCCGCATCCTGCCCCTTCGTGACTCGGCTTGTGCGGGCCAGCGGGCGCGGCTGCGGTGCCGCTATAGGTGGCCGGGACTAGCCCGGCCATGACGTGGTAGGACAGGACAGGACGGGCAGAAGTCGTTTTCTTGGTGTGTGAATAGGGAGATGGGAAGCCCGATATTTACGTTACAGCCTGATTCAGCGCGGCGCACTCAGGCCAACGCGGCGATTTTCCTTCGGTCGAAAGCACACTGTTTCCACCGCCATGAGCACCGGGATAGCGGTCCATCGACCGGTCTGGCCTATCCAAAGGAACAGCCGGATCAATCGGGGCCGATACTCTCCTACCCGCGAACCCCATCCGCCAACGCCTTTACCTGCGCCAGCACCTTCTCCACCGTCCCCGGCTTCGCTTTCCCGTCGGCGTCCAGATTCCCCGCCAAGGTGTCGATCAGCGCCGAGGCGACCACCGCCGCGTCCGCGACCCGGGACGCCTCCGCCGCCTGTGCCGGGGTCCGCACCCCGAACCCGATGGCGATCGGCAGGTCCGTCACCCGCCGGATCCGCGGAATGGCCGCCGCCAGATCGGCGGAGGACGCCGAGCGGGTGCCGGTGATGCCGGTGATGCTGACGTAGTAGACAAAACCGGAGGACCCGTTCAGGACATGCGGCATCCGCGCATCGTCGGTCGTCGGGGCCACCAGCCGGATGAAGTCGATGCCGTTCGCCGCGGTATGAGGCAGCAGCAGATCGGCTTCCTCGGTTGGCAGATCGACGATGATCAGCCCGTCTACCCCGGCTTTGGCCGCGTCCTCGCAGAATTTCCGCGGGCCATAGGACAGGATCGGGTTCAGGTAGCCCATCAGCACGATCGGGGTTGCCTGATCCCCGGTCCGGAATTCGCGGACCATATCGAGGATGAACCGCACCTTCACGCCGGCCAGCAGGCCCCGGCGGGCGGCAGCCTGGATGATGGGGCCGTCGGCCATGGGGTCGGTGAAGGGCATGCCGATCTCGATCAGATCGGCCCCCGCGCCGGGCATGCCGCGCAGCAGGGCTTTGGACGTCGCCTCAACCGGGTCCCAGGCTTCCAGGAACGGGATCAGCGCGCCGCGGCCTTCTTTCTTCAGCGCGGCGAAGCGGGCGGCGATGCGGCTCATAGCGTCACCCCCATGTGGGCGGCGACGGTGGCGACGTCTTTGTCGCCGCGGCCGCACAGGTTCATGAGAATGATTTTGTCGGCATCCATCGTCGGGGCCAGTTTCGTCACGTAGGCCAAGGCATGCGCCGGTTCGAGCGCGGGAATTATGCCTTCCGTTCGGGTGCAGAGCTGGAACGCGTCCAGCGCCTCGTTATCCGTCGCGGAGACGTATTCGACGCGGCCGATATCGTGGAGCCAGGAATGTTCCGGCCCGATGCCGGGGTAGTCCAGACCGGCGCTGATGCTGTGCGCCTCGATGATCTGGCCGTCGTCGTCCTGGAGCAGATAGGTTCGGTTGCCGTGCAGGACGCCGGGGCGTCCGCCGGTCAGCGACGCGGCGTGTTCCCCGGTGTCGATCCCGTGCCCGCCGGCTTCGACGCCGATCAGCCGCACGGCGGTGTCGTCGAGGAACGGGTGGAACAGGCCCATGGCGTTGGACCCACCGCCGATGCAGGCCACGCAGGCGTCGGGCAGCCGCCCCTCGGCTTCGCGCATCTGGACCTTGGCTTCCTCGCCGATGACGGACTGGAAGTCCCGCACCATCATCGGGTACGGGTGCGGGCCGGCGACGGTGCCGATGATGTAAAATGTGTCGTTCACGTTCGCGACCCAGTCGCGCATCGCCTCATTCATTGCGTCCTTCAGCGTGCCGGCGCCGGAGGTCACGGGCACGACTTCGGCCCCGAGGAGCTTCATACGGAACACGTTCGGCGCCTGGCGCGCCACGTCGGTCGCGCCCATGTACACCGTGCAGGGGAGCCCGAACAACGCGCACATCGTCGCGGTCGCCACGCCGTGCTGGCCGGCGCCGGTCTCGGCGATGATGCGGGTCTTGCCCATCCGCCGAGCGAGCAGGATCTGCCCCATGCAGTTGTTGGCCTTGTGGGAGCCGGTGTGGTTCAGTTCGTCGCGCTTGAAATAGATTTTCGCGCCACCCAGCCGCTTCGTCAGGCGTTCCGCGAACCACAGCGGGCTCGGGCGTCCGACGTAGTGGGTCAGATGCCACGCCAGATCCTGCTGGAATTTTGGGTCGTGCTTCGCTTCGGCGTAGGCCTGTTCGACCGCGAGCACGATCGGCATCAGCGTTTCCGCCACGAAGCGGCCCCCGTAATCGCCGAACCGGCCCCGTTCGGTTGGCCCCGAGCGCAAGCTGTTCATGGCGGCGGGAGGGATGGCTTGGTTCACGCGGCTCGTCCTTGGGTTGGAGCAAAGGCGGCGTCTTCTAACCCGCCGCCCCACCCTCGTCGAGCGCCGCCCGTCCCATAACCGTCATCGCCGCGTCATCGGTGCTTCACGGGGGGGCAGCCAATCGCGAAACCCAGCCATGCGGTCGCACAAAGGGTTCGCGCTGCCATGATACTGCCATGAATCCCCGCGATTCACCCGGCGAACGGCCTGTGCCGGCCCGAATCCTCGGGCCGGCACATGTTGCACCGCACACCTACACCCTTGCGGATTGGCTCGGAATCAGGCTCCTACTGTCCGGTAGCAGCCGCTAACGGCTGGTCCGCAATAATTCCGCCAGGAGCCGCCAAGTGACCGCCGCGATCAGCTTCCACGCCAACCACAAACCGACGAAAGCCCAGGCCCTGGCCGGCACCGGCGTGCGCGCTTCCCGCGCGGTGCACGCCAACCTGCTCGCCCCCGCGCTGGTGGCCGAATCGCTGCGCCGCCACGAAGGGCAACTGTCCGAGGACGGTGCGCTGATGGTCAAGACCGGCGAACACACCGGCCGGTCGATGAAGGACAAGTTCGTTGTCGACGAGCCCTCGGTCACCGCCGACATCTGGTGGGGGGAGATCAACCAGCGGATGTCGCCGGAAAAATTCGCCGGGCTGAAGGCTCGGGTGCAGGCCTATCTGCAAGGGCAGGAACTGTTCACGCAGGACCTTTATGCCGGCGCCGACCCCGCCCATCGCGTGCGCGTGCGCCTCGTGACCACCCAGGCCTGGAACGCCCTGTTCGCGCGCAACATGTTCATCCGCCCGCCGGCCGAGGACCTGCCGGGGTTCGAGCCGGACTACGTGATTCTGCACGCGCCGATGTTCCACACCGATCCGGCCGTGGACGGCGTGCGCTCGTCCACCACCATCGCACTGTCGTTCGAGCAGAAGTTCATCGTCATCGCCGGCAGCGAGTACGCGGGCGAGATGAAGAAATCCATCTTCACCGTGATGAACTGGCTGCTGCCGGCCAAGGGCGTGCTGCCGATGCATTGCAGCGCCAATATCGGCGACAAGGGCGACGTCGCGCTGTTCTTTGGCCTGTCGGGCACCGGCAAGACCACGCTTTCGTCCGATCCGAATCGCCAGTTGATCGGCGACGACGAGCACGGCTGGGGCGAGAACGGCGTCTTCAATGTGGAAGGCGGGTGCTATGCCAAGGTGATCAACCTGTCCGCCGAAGCCGAACCGGACATCTACGCCGCGTCCAACCGCTTCGGCACCGTGCTGGAAAACGTCGTCGCGGACGCGCACGGCAAGATCGACCTGAATGACGGCTCGCTGACCGAGAACACCCGGTCCTGCTACCCGGTGGACTTCATCCCTCGCGTGGAAATGTCCGGCCGCGGCGGGCAGCCGAAAAACGTGTTCATGCTGACCTGCGACGCGTTCGGCGTGCTGCCGCCGATTTCGAAGCTGTCCTCGGCGCAGGCGATGTACCACTTCATGTCCGGCTATACCGCGATCGTCGCCGGCACCGTGAAGGGCCACACCGGCGACCCCACCGCGACCTTCAGCACCTGCTTCGGCCACCCGTTCATCCCGCGCACCCCGGAAACCTACGGCAAGCTGTTCGCCGAACTGATCGAGCGTTACGGCGCCGATTGCTGGCTGGTGAACACCGGCTGGAGCGGCGGCAAATACGGTGTCGGCAAGCGCATGAGCATCCGGCACACCCGCGCGCTGCTGACCGGCGCGCTGGACGGCAGCCTGGCCAAGGTGTCCTTCCGCACCGAACCCTTCTTCGGGCTGTCGATCCCCGAACACGTGCCCGGGATCCCCGATGAGGTGCTGGACCCTCGCCAGTCCTGGGCGGACAAAATCGCCTACGACAACACGGCGAAGGATCTGCTCGCCCGATTCGAGAAGAACTTCTCCAAATTCGAAGCTGGCGTCGGCGCCGACGTCAAAGCCGTGGCGTTGCGCGCCGCCGCCTGATTGGATTGGTCTGATCTGTCTACCCCGCGATGGTCGGGTTTGACCCGACCACCGCGTGCCAATATGGCAGGGAAGGAGTCACGCTCGATGTATATCCCCCCCGCGTTCGCCATATCCGATCTCGACACGCTGCATACAGCGATCGAGGCGCATGGGTTGGCGACCATGGTGACGATGACCCCGGACGGGTTGATCGCCAGCCATCTGCCGTTGCTGCTCGATCGTTCGCGCGGACCGAACGGTACCCTGGTGGGGCATCTTGCTCGTGCGAACCCACAGGCGACGCGGTCGGATGCATCCGTGCCGGCGCTGGTAATGTTTCAGGGGCTCGACGGATACATCAGCCCATCGATGTACGCGACGAAACATCAGACCGGGAAGGCGGTGCCGACCTGGAATTACACCGCGATTCACGCATATGGATCGGCGGCGTTCTTTTCCGATGCCGATCGGCTGCTCGATGTCGTGACGCGCCTGACGGACAAGCATGAGGCCTCTCGGCCCGTGCCCTGGGCCGTCAGCGATGCGCCGGCCGACTTCATCGATGGGATGCTGCGCGCGATCGTCGGTGTGGAGATCCCGATCGACCGGTTGGAAGGCAAGGCGAAGCTCAGTCAGAACCGCCCGCAGGTGGATCACGCGGGTATCGTGTCCGGCCTGCAAGCGCAGGGGCGCGCCGATCTCGCGGCCCAGGTTGCGCGGGCCATTGCCGACAAGGCATAAGCGGCCGTCCTTTTACCGGTAAGCCGCGCCACCCGCATGAACTCCATATTCCGAGGCGATCTCAGCACCCTCAAGGGGCGTGCGGTGGCGTGGGTGGACTCCCTGTTCATCGACCACGCGCTGTTCCGCCTCGTGTGGAGCAACTGGGCCGCGGTGAAGCCCGGGCGGCTCTACCGTTGCAACCATCCGACCCCGATGCGGCTGGCCCGAGCGCAGCGACGCTTTGGGCTGACGACTTTGATCAACCTGCGTGGCGCAACCCAATCCGGTTCCTATGCCCTTTCCAAAGAGGCTGCCCTGCGGCTGGGCCTCGATTTCCATGACATGTCGCTGGAAAGCCGGGGGGCGCCTCATAAGGACCGCATCCTCCGCCTGTTCGACATCTACGCCAGTATGCGCGGCCCTGGGCTGATACACTGCAAATCGGGGGCGGACCGCGCTGGCCTCGCCGCCGGGCTGTTCGTGCTGTTCGAAGGGGGCACGGCCGCGGCGGCGCTGCGCCAGCTCTCGCTGCGGTACGGCCACATCAGGCAGGCGAAAACCGGCATCCTCGACGCGTTCTTTCTGCACTACCAGCGGCAGGGCGAGGCGACGGGGAAGAGCTTCCTCGATTGGCTGCGCGACGACTACGATGAGGCGGCGTTGAAGCGCGATTTCCATGCCAACGGATTGGCGAGCTTCATCAACGACTGGGTGCTGGCGCACGAATAGGGGGTGTGCGGATCATCCGCGGGTGCCTTTCCTTCCCCGAACCGTGACAAATCGCCCGGACAACGTCATGGTGCGCCACCGCCAGGGAGAACCCATCATGGACGATCAACGCCACACCGACATCGACGGCGCCGTTTGCGGGCCCGAGGGATGCGACACGGACAGCGCGACCCCCACCAACCTTCATCAGGGGCTGGGCGTGGGCACGCGTATCGACATCGTGTCCGACACCATCTGCCCCTGGTGCTATATCGGCAAACGCCACCTCGAAGCCGCTTTGGCGACCCTGGCGGCCGAAGGCCTCCATTTCACCGTCCACTGGAACCCCTTCCAGCTCAACCCCGACATGGCGAAAGAAGGCCGCGACCGTGCCGCCTACCGGGCATGGAAGTTCGGTAGCGCCGAGAAGGCCAAAGCGATCGACGAACGTATCCAGGGTGCCGCCGCGGCGGCCGGCCTGCACTTCCGTCAGGACCTGATGACCCGCACCCCGAACACCATCGATTCCCATCGTCTGATCTGGTTCGCCGGCCAAAAAGGCGTGCAGGACGCGACGATGGAGATCGTCTTCAAAGCCTATTTCATCGAGGGCAAGGATGTCGGCGATCCCGAAATCCTCGCCGATTGCGCCGCCGAAGCCGGCATGAACCGCGATGAAGTCGTGGCTTTCCTCGCCAGCGACCTCGCGGACCAGGAAATGCGCGCCGCCGACCAGGCCGCGCGGGAAGCCGGGGTCAGCGGCGTGCCGTCCTTCTTCCTCGATGGCTACAGCGTGTTCTCCGGCGCCATGCCGCCGGACCAGATGGCCCAGGCGTTCCGCCGGGGCCAGCAGATCCTGCGCGAACAGGCGGCGAAAGCCGCGTAACGTTACGAACCCGGAGGAGAATGCCAATGACCTCGAAAAACCCTGAAACGCTCGCCCTGCACGCCGGCTGGCGCCGGGATTCCGCGACCAATGCCGTCGCCGTGCCGATCTACCAGACCACGTCCTTTCAGTTCGACAGCACCGAGCACGCATCGAATCTGTTCGGCCTGAAGGAACTGGGCAATATCTACACCCGCATCATGAACCCGACGCAGGACGCGTTCGAGCAACGGATCGCCGCGCTTGAAGGCGGTGTGGCCGCGCTCGCGCTGGCATCGGGGCAGGCTGCGTCCGCCTTCTCGGTCCAAAACCTCGCCCGCGCCGGCGACAACATCGTCTCCTCCACCGATCTCTACGGCGGCACCTGGAACCTGTTCGCGAACACCCTGAAAGACCAGGGAATCGAGGTCCGCTTCGTCGACCCAACCGACCCCGAGGCGTTCCGCCGCGCCACCGACGACAAAACCCGCGCCTACTACGCGGAAACCCTGCCCAACCCGAAGCTGATCCCCTTCCCGATCGCGGAAGTCGCGGCAATCGGGCGGTCCTTCGGCATTCCGCTGATCATGGACAACACCGCGGCCCCGCTGCTGGTGCGCCCGTTCGATCACGGCGCGGCCGTGGTGATGTATTCGGCCACGAAATATATCGGCGGGCACGGCACGTCGATCGGCGGCGTCGTCATCGATGGCGGCAACTTCGATTGGGAAGCCCATCCGGCACGTCAGCCGCTGCTGAACCAGCCGGACCCGTCCTACCACGGCGCCGTATGGTCCCAAGCCGTCAAGCCGCTCGGCCCCATCGCCTATATCCTGAAAATGCGCGTCACGTTGCTGCGCGACCTCGGCGCGGCGATCGCACCGTTCAACAGCTTCCTGTTCCTGCAAGGCATCGAAACCCTGCCGCTGCGGATGCGCGCGCATAGCGAAAATGCCCTGGCCGTCGCGAAATTCCTCGCCGGCCGCAAGGATGTGTCACGGGTCATCCATCCATCCCAGCACATCGGCGCGGCAGCCGAGCGGACGGCGAAATACCTGCCGCGCGGGATGGGCGGTCTGTGCGGGTTCGAACTGGCGAGCGGCGCGGATGCCGGGCGGAAGTTCATCGACGCACTGAAGATGTTCTACCATGTGGCGAATATCGGCGATGCCCGCAGCCTCGCGATCCATCCGGCGAGCACGACTCATTCCCAGCTGACCGCGGAAGAACAGGCCGCGACCGGCGTGACACCGGGCTATGTCCGCCTTTCCGTGGGGATCGAGCATATCGACGATATCATCGCCGATCTGTCGCAGGCCCTCGACGCCGCCCAGGGGTAATCCGGACCGCGCGTGTTGGACGGGTTGCCTAGGCAATGGCCCCAGGGCCATTGCCGGGATGGCGCAAAATCGCCGTTTCGCGAAAATGGGCAACAAACGACTTAGCCGTCGCGACCGCTTCAGCAGCATCTTCCGCCGATGTGACGGCATCCGGCCCAATGCCGTAATCGGCGACGGATTTGAATTCATACGATTGCGACAGGAACCGCCTTAACGTGGGATCCGAACGCTCATCGTCTTTCGATAGCCGGAAGAACTCGGTCTGCACGCGGTGATGAGATTTCGAGGTCTTGTCTGTCCGTTCGAATATTTAGGCCTGAGCAACATGGAAACATGCCATATAGGCTTCGCGCGCCGCGTCCTCGTTCAGCCCAACGGAGAGCATCAGATCGGCACGCCCCAGCATAACGTCGGCTTGCCGGAGAACAGCCGACGATTCCGGCCTCATATATCCAGCCCGTCCCGTCTGATTTCGTGCATCAGCGGTGTTCGGTCCCACCAAGCGGTGACCGAATAGGGCTTGGCATCGAGAAAAACCCCTGCGGCATCGAGAAAATCGACGCGCAGATCGGCCAGACGCCTCCGCTCTTTCCAAACGTCGGGCAATTCTCTCAGGAATACCGCGACGTCATAATCGGAATCCGCCTGCGCCTCGCCTCGGGCGCGCGAACCGAATAAAACGACCCGCCCGATTTGCTCGCCGTAAATTTCGGTCAGCGCGGCGCGAAAGCGCTGCAATATCGGATCGTCTTTGGCCTGCGTCGGCATCGTCCCCTCTCGCGGCGAATGTAACAGCGATATTCCCCGCTCAACGGTAGAGGCTCCATACCACGGGAGCACGTACCGGTGCACATATCTCGCACCTGCATGGGAGGCATCCCCGCCTACCGCGCCGACACCCGGAACCCGCTGCGGTTTCCCGCCTCGAACAGCGCACCTACGCCCCGAGCCTGGGCGCCGCGGCCGACGAGGACCAGGCCGTCGCCGTCGCGGATGACGGTCGCCCCCTCCGGCCGGGTGATCGCCTCGCCGTCTCTCCGGTTGATCTGCACGACGAAGAAGGCGCCGTTGCCCTGTTGCTCGATCATTTCGATCGTCTGGCCGGTCGCGGCGCTTTTCGGGGCGGCCACCACGACCTGGATGTCCAGTCCCAGCGACAGCAGAACCTTCTCGAAGTCTTTCATCCGGTCGGACCCGCGGATGAAGCGGGCGGTTTCCTGATACAGCACCATCTCCGCGATCCGTTCGGCGCCGATATGGGTTGGCAGCACCACGTTGTTCGCCCCGGCCTGCAACAGCAGCCCCTCGGTGCTCGGCAATTCGCCCCGCGCGATGATCTCCAGCCCCGGGTTCAGCTTCCGGGCGGTGAGGGTGATGAACACGTTCGCGGCGTCATTCGACAGGACGGTGCAAAGCACCCGAGCATGGTGGATGCCGGCAGACTGCAAAGCGGCGGCCTCGGTCGCATTGGCGTGCAGGCAAAGATAGCCCAGGCTGCGTGCCAGTTCGGCGGCCTCCCCGGCCTGTTCCAGGACCACGAACGCCGCGCCGCCCGCGTGCAGTTCCTGCGCGAGCATCATGCCGATGCGGCCGAAACCGCAGACGATGACATGGCCGCGAAGCCGCTCGATCTGATGGCTCATGCGCTTGATCCCAAAGATCTGGTTGAGTTGATTGAGGGTGATGAACTGCACCAGCGCACCTGTCAGGTAGATCATCCCGGTGCAGCCGAGGACGATCGTTGCCATGGTGATCGCCCGCAGCAGCGGGGATTCGACCGGGTGCACTTCGTTGTAGCCAACGGTGTAGACGGTCACGATGACCATGTACAGAGCATCGCCGAACGACCAGCCGGCCAGACGACAATAGGCGATGATGGCGCCGGCCATCACCGCCAGCATGTAAAGCACGCCGAGAATGAGATTGCGCAGCGGCGAACCCAACAGGCGGTCGGATGCCTGGGCAACCGAACGCCTGGTGCTGGCGATGACGTCCGGCTTGGCGGCTTGGCTGATTCCCGGGCCCTCCGGCCGAACATGCTGCACTGCAACAATCTACACATGCTTGGGCGGGTGGATGCAAGCAGGATTGGCGCCCCCACCGCGCCCGCGTAGGGTCGCGCCCATGCACCGCTCCCGCCCCGGCCTCGCCGCCGTGCTCACCTGTCTGGCGATGGCCGGCTTCGCGAGCATGGACGCGATGAGCAAATTCCTCGTGCGCGACTACCCGATTATCCAGACGTTATGGGTGCGCTACGTCATCTTCACCGGCTTCGCCGTGGCGGTGTCGGGCCGTCAGGCCTCGCTGCGCAGCGCTCGGCCCTGGCTCCAGGCAGGGCGCGGCCTGCTGGCGCTGGTGGAAAACGGCGTCTTCGTGCTGGCCTTCGCGTGGCTGCCGTTGGCGGACGCCCACGCGATCGCCGCATCCTCGCCTTTGCTCGTCATCGCGCTGTCGGTCGGGCTGTTGGGAGAGAAAGCCGGCGCGCAACGGTGGATCGCGGTCGGTGCGGGTTTCGCCGGGGTGCTGCTGATCATCCGGCCGGGGTTTCAGACGCTGTCCTGGCCTTTGGCTATTCCGCTCGCCGGCGCCTTCCTTTGGGCCGCTTATCAGGTTCTGACCCGGTTGATTTCCCGCGTCGATCGGTCGGAGACGACGTTGCTCTGGACCGCGGTATCCGGGCTCGCCGTCACGACGCTGCTGGTGCCGGCGGCGTGGAAACCGCCCTCCCCCACCGCGTGGCTGCTGCTGGCGGGGGTCGGCATCTTGGGGTCGCTGTCCCATTTCGCGCTGATCAAGGCGCTCGACCATGCCGAGGCCGGGGCCGTGCAGCCTTATGCCTACACATTGCTGCTTTGGGCTACGGTGCTGGGCTTCGCGGTGTTCGGCGACGTGCCGGATGTCTGGACGATGGGCGGCGCCGCCGTGGTGGTGGCGAGCGGTCTGTACACGTGGCGGCATGACCGCGAAGGGTGATGCTTATTCGGTCACGATCACTTTGCCTTTCATGTGCGGATGCAGGGAGCAGATATAGTTGAATGTGCCGGCCTTATCGAAAGTATAGGTAAACGACTGGTCGGTATCCAAAGTCTTCGATCGGATATTCGTGCCGACTGCAAAGACGGTGTGCGGAATATCGTCGTGGTTTGTCCAGGTGACCGCGGTTCCCTTCCTGATCGTCAACGCCCCTGGAGAAAACGTGAAATTGTCGATGCCGACGGCAATCCTGCCTTCCTCGGCGCGCACGCCCATGGCCGCGAGGGCGAGACCCAGGCACAGCAATCCCCGGCGGGCCCACAGGCCCGTTTTCCGATTTGCGAACATTTGGAATTCCTTTGCAGAAGAAAGTAAAAACGCTGGGCCGACCGTTGCCGGTCGGCCCAAACGCGCCCTAACCGGCGAGCGGCGTGTTAACGATGGCCAGCGGAGAGGCGTTGTTCACCACGGAAATCCGAGCGGTGCCGAGGTAGTTCTTCAGCTCTCCACCCGGTACCATCATCGGACCGGGCCCCTTGGCCACGCCCGGCACGCCTTGCGGAAAGGCCGTCGAGCGCGCCGTGTGGAACGCCACATGGCCCTCGACCTTCTGCATGATCTGGTGAATGTGCCCGTTCAGCACCGTCACCGAACCGAACCGTTTCAGATACGTCAGCGCCTGCGCGCCGTCCGACGTGCCCCAGCCCCAATCGGCGTAGGCGATCCATAGCGGCACATGCGCGAAAATCACGATCGGCGTGCTGGCGGTCAGACCTTTGACGTCCTTTTCCAGCCATTCGAGCTGCGCCTTGCCCAATTCCCCCAAGCCCGCGCCTTGCAGGTTGATCACGTTGACCAGCCCGATGAAATGCACGCCATGGGCGTTGAAGCTGTACCAGCCGTCGCCTTTGGTGCCCTTGCCATAGCGGTTGAGGTAGCTTTTGCGATCTTCCTCCAGCACGTCATGCTCGCCGGGCACGGTGTAGACCTGCAGCCCTGTCGCCTTAAGCAACTGCGCGCCGGTATCGAATTCGGCCGGCTTGGAAAGATGCGTGATGTCGCCGGTATGTATGATGAAGGCTGGTTTGTCGGAACCGGCGGTCACCTTGCCCAGCGCTTCCTGGAACGTGCCGGTCACGTTGGTATTGACCGGCTTGTCGAAGCCGAGATGGCTGTCGCTGACCTGGGCGAAGGTGAAGCCGGTCGTCGCGGCCTGCGCCGAGCCGATCAGACGCGAGGTGGGGATGCCGCCGGAGATGGTCCAGACAGCGGCCGCCCCGGCCCAGGTCATGCAGGTCAGGAAACCTCTGCGGTCGGGATTTTCAGGTGTATCGGTCATCGCTCCGGCTCCGGATCGCGGGGCGCCACCAGCGGCCCCCGTCTCCCGCAATACCGGTCCCGGCCGATGTTTATTCCCGTCCGTCGCGGTTTTTCAGCCGTCCGTTAGCCCCTCTTATTCACCGCATAGCAGGGATTCGCTGGCAGGCACGGCACAACCGTCTGGAATCGCATAAGGTTTGGTTCTCGACGCCATACCCGATGCCCGGACAGAATCTGCCATGCCCGCCGACGCTGAAGATAC
>CAIRCM010000016.1 GCA_903877125.1 uncultured Acetobacteraceae bacterium
CCCATCCACCGTGCGCATCGCGCTCGGCTGCCGGTTCGGCGAACCGCCGCCCCCCATCGTCCCCAGTTGACGCCGCTTGGCGTCACCCCCATCGGCACCACCTCACCGGCCGCGGGCACCTCGCCCACGCGCCGGCGCCCGTGCATGGGCGGACTTCCGCGATGTGGTCCCACCCCGGTTATTGGGACAACTGGCGCAAGGTCAGATGCGATAGCCCCCCCCCCAACGCGTCTCCGCTGTAACCCCATCTCGCTTTGCGCCATACTCCCCAAATCTGAACCGGGGAGGGGTGCCGTGCCGACCTATGTCATGCTGGCCAACTGGACCGACCAGGGCCTCAAAGCCATCAACGACGGCCCAAAGCGCGTCGACGCCGCCAAGAAGATGCTGGAGGAAATGGGCGGCAGCTTCCGCTCGCTCTACATGACCATGGGCCAGCACGACATGATCGGTATCTACGACGCCCCTGACGACGCCGTCGCCGCCCGATTTTCCCTGATGCTGGGACAGATGGGCTATGTCCGGACCACGTCCATGAAGGCCTTCCCCGAGGAGGCCTACCGGCAGATCGTCAACTCGTTGCGTTAGGATTCGAAACATATGATCACAGGTGCGCGTACCCCGCTGACGGTGGACCTCGGCGGCTACCGGGTGGCGATCACGGCCGGGGCGAACGGTATCGGCAAGGTGATGGCCGACAGTTTCGCCGCCTGCGGCGCGTCGGTGTTCGTCTCCGATGTCGATCAGGCCGCGCTGGACCGTTGCGGCTACCCCGACATGCGGGCCGATGCGGGTGTGGTCGCCGATTGCGAAGCCTTCGTCGATGCCGCCGTGAAACACCTGGGCGGCCTGGATGTGTTGGTCAACAACGCCGGAATCGCCGGCCCCACCGCCACGGTCGAGGACGTCACGCCGGAAGAACTCGACGCCACACTGCGCATCGACCTCGCCAGCATGTTCCATACCGCCCGGCGCGCGATCCCGGCACTGCGCGCCAATGGCGGCGGGGCGATCGTCAACCTCAGTTCCGCCGCCGGCCGCTTCGGCTTCGCCCTGCGCGCGCCCTATGCCGCGGCGAAATGGGGGGTGGTCGGTTTCACGAAATCGCTGTCCATCGAACTCGGTGCCGACGGGATCCGGGTCAACGCGATCCTGCCCGGCCCGGTCGATGGACCCCGAATCCGAGCGGTGATCAAGGCGAAAGCCGAGGCGGCGGGGATTTCCGAAAACGAGATGACCGAACGCACCGTGGCCGTAACGTCGCTGAAATGCTTCGTGACGCAGCAGGACATCGCCAACATGGCGCTCTATTTGGCGAGCCCCTTCGGCACCACCATCAGTGGCCAGACCATGTGCGTCGACGGGGATATGCAGAACACGATGTGAGGTCACCATGCCCAACGACGTCGAGACCGCCTGGCCGCACGGCCTGACCCGCGTGCCGTTCTGGGTCTACCAGGACAAGGCGTTGTTTCAGACCGAACAGCAGCGCGTGTTCGAAGGGCCGGTGTGGAATTTCCTGTGCCTGGAGTCGGAAATCCCCGATCCCGGCGACTGGCGCGCAACCGTCGTCGGCTCCATGCCGGTCGTGGTGGCGCGGGATACCGATGGCTCGATCGCCGCGTTCGAGAACCGCTGCGCTCACCGCGGCGCGCTGATCTGCCTCGACGATGCCGGCCGGGGAGCCAAGGATTTCCACTGCGTCTACCACGCTTGGCGCTACGATCTGCGCGGCAACCTGTCGTCCGTCGCCTTCCGCCACGGCGTCAACGGCAAGGGCGGCATGGATGCCAGCTTCCAGCTAAAGGATCACGGCCCCCGCAAGCTGCGCACGACGACGTTGCTGGGCCTCGTGTTCGGCACGTTGTCGGACGGAACCCCGCCGATCGAGACCTCCATCGGTCCCGACGTCCTCCCGATGATCGAGCGGGTGATCGGCGGCCGGAAATTGGAAATCATCGGCCGCTACGTGCAGGTTCTGCCGAACAATTGGAAGATGTACGCCGAGAATGTGCGGGATTCCTACCACGCCAGCCTGCTGCACCTGTTCTTCGCCACGTTCAAAATCAACCGCCTGAGTCAGGGCGGCGGGCTGATCGTCAGCGAGAACGGCGGCAACAGCGTGTCCTCCACCATCGCGCCCACGGAAACCACCGACAAAGCCTACGCCGGTCTGCGTTCGGTCGACGATGGATTCCATTTGGAAGACGAATGCATGTTGGACGTCGTCGACGAGCACCCCGACCGCATCCGCCAGCACATCGTCACGCTGTTTCCCAACTTCGTGGTCCAGAAAACCCAAAACGCCATGGCGTTCCGGTTCTTCACGCCCGACGGCGTCGATCGCACCAATCTGGAATGGATCTATTTCGGCTATGCCGACGACACGCCGGACATGCGCGCCCGCCGCCTCCGGCACCTGAACCTTGGCGGCCCCGCCGGCTACGTGTCGATGGAGGACGGCTGCGTCGGCGGCTTCGTGGAACGCGGCATCGCCACGACCCCCGAGAAGGAGACCATCCTCGAAATGGGCGGCTCGGGCACCGGAAGCGCGGACACTCGCGCCACCGAGGCGGCGATTCGCGGATTCTGGAGCCTGTGGCGGCAGATGGTCGGCGTGTAATCGCGGACAATCAGAACGCGAGGCGGTATCCCACCCGTTCGATCAGGGCACCGTACCGCGCCTCGAACCGTCGTATCTGGGCATCGGTCAGGAACGACCGCCATTTGGAAATCGAGCGTGCGTGGATCTGCGGCCGGGCGGCAATGGCGTCGTCGTCCATGCGGTTGATGTCTTCGGCCTGAGCCACCGTCAGCGCGCGCTGAATGTCACCGCCGGAAAACCCAAAATGCGCGAACAACGCGCCCATCGCGCCGTCGAACCCGGCCATGATGGTTTCCAGTTGGACATCGATGACCTCCGCGGGACCGAACCGCCAGGCTTCCATCGCCGCCAGCGTCGCGGCCGTGTAGCCTTCCAGTTCGAAGTCCAGCCCCTGCTCCCGGCTCCGGTCCAGTAGATTCTGCCGGTACGACCGACCAGCGAGCCGATGCACATAGGCCGCCTTCGCCGCCTCCGGCCAGTGCATCATGGCATGATCGACACGCGGCACCAGAATGGGTGGCGTCGGATCGGTGACCGCGTTGGTGCACCAGGGTTCGTCGCAGTGCCGGTGGTAGAGGTAGCCGGACACCCAGATATCCCGGGGATCGCGCACAATCCGGACCGCACGGCAACCCGCCGGCAACCGGCCGAACAGCAGCGAATGGGGCAGCAGAACGATATCCGCATCGGCCGGCACCCGCGCGACAGGACCGTAGAGGTTGGCAAGCCGCAGCCCCACGGTTTGGGCGAGCCGTGTCATCACACCGAGGAACAGGCTTGTTCCGGTCTTATGGTATGAAAAAACGAGGATTTGCGGCATCGCGCCGCTCAAGCCGCAAGGCTGAGTTCCTGGCGCACAAGGGACACCCAGTACTCCACCCCCAACGGTATGATCGCATCGTTGAAGTCGTAAAGCGGGGTGTGGATCGCGTGCGAGCCACCGTCCGGCCTCACGCCGTTGCCGATCAAAATGAACGCGCCGGGGCACTGTTCCAACATGAAGGCGAAATCCTCCCCGCCGGTGATCGGTCGGATATTGGATTTCACGTTTCCGGCGCCAACCAGATCGCTGGCCGCCGCGATCGCGACATCGGTTTGCGCGTCGTGATTGACCAGCACGGTCATGCGCCAGTCCAGCGCCACCTCCGCGGCGCATCCGACCGCCGCCGCCGCGGATTGCGCCAGAACTTCGATTCGCGTGGCGATAAGATCCTGCACCTTCTTGCTGAAGCACCGCATCGTGCCGGCGATTTCGATCTCCGCGGGCATGACGTTGGGCGCCTCGCTGGAACCGCCGTGTACGGAGCCGACGCTGATCACCGCGGTTTCGGCCGGCGGGACAGAACGGCTGACGATCGTCTGCAAACCCAGCACGAATTGTGCCTGGGCGATGGTCACGTCGGTCGCCAGATGCGGCGTCGCCCCGCCATGGCCACCGGTGCCGCGGAAGGTGACCGCCCAGCGTCCGGCACTCGCCATCATCGGGCCTTTGCAAAGGGCGAACTTGCCCTCGGGAATGCCGGGCATGTTGTGCATGCCGTAAACCGCGTCGCAGGGGAAACGCTTGAACAACCCGTCGGCGATCATCGCCGCCGCGCCGCCGCGGCCTTCCTCGGCAGGCTGGAAAATCAAATTCACGGTGCCTGCGAAGTCCCGGTGTTGCGCCAGAACCTTCGCCGCGCCCAACAGCATGGCGGTATGGCCATCATGGCCGCAGGCATGCATCAGCCCCGCGTTGGCGGACCCATAAGACAGACCCGTCTGCTCGGCGATCGTCAGTGCATCCATGTCGGCGCGCAGCCCGATGGAACGCTGACCGGGGCGTTTACCGCGAATTGTGCCGACGACGCCCAATTTGCCCACGCCCTCCGTGACCTCGACGCCCCATTCCCGCAGCTTCGCCGCGACGAGCGCGCTGGTACGGAATTCCTCCATCCCAAGCTCGGGATGCGCATGGATATCCCGTCGAATCGCGGTGAGCTCGGGGTGCGCGGCGGCGATCGCTTCGCGAAGGGCGGTGTCGGGCATTTGCGGCCTCGGTTGATCGTGGGCGGGTCTCGCGGTTGTATCGACCGGACGTCACGGAGGGAACCATTGCCATGCGCGCCGCCGTCTTTCATGCCGAAGGCCAACCGCTCGCCATTGAGGACCGTCAAACCCCGGTCGCCCAGCCCGGCGATATCGTGCTGAAGGTCGCTTACTGCGGTATCTGCGGTTCCGATCTGCACGCGACGGAGCCGAGTCCCACGCCGCTCGAAGCAGGCACCGTGTTGGGCCACGAATACGCGGGCATCGTGACGCAGTCGGCCTCCCCTTTGTTCGCACCCGGGGATCGCGTCATCGGCCTGCCTTTGCGGGAATGCGAGGACTGTCGCCCCTCCGGCACCGGCTGCCGCGATCGCCTCGGGATTCATTGCGCGCGAAACCGGATTATCGGGTTGGTGGCGTCTGAACCCGGCGCCTACGCCGAGTATCTGGCGATGCCGGCCCACCACGCCATCAAGGTGCCCGATTCATTGGATCTGCGCACGGCGGCGCTGACCGAACCGCTCGCGGTCGGATTGCACGCGGTTCGGATGGCGGGATCGCTGCTGGGTGCGCGGGTGCTGGTAGTCGGAGCAGGCCCGATCGGTCTGGCCGTGACGCTGTTTGCCCGAGCGGCCGGCGCGCGGGAGATCGTGGTCGCCGAACCGGGCGAAGCTCGGCGGGCGCTGGCAGCCCAATTGGGCGCTACCGTTGTCGAGTCGGCCGAAGCCGCCAAGAGCCCGGATTTCATCTTCGAATGCGTGGGCGTGCCGGGCGTCTTGGCGCAATGTATGCGAATCGCGCCGCTGCACGGGCAGATCGTGGTGGTTGGGGTGTGTCGGGTGGAGGATCGCGTGCTGCCACGCGTGGCAATCCGCAAGGAACTGCGGCTACAGTTTGTACTGGGTTACACCAGGGATGAGTTTGTGATCGTGCTCGACATGTTGGCGTCGGGGCAGATCGACCCTGCGCCAATGATCACAGGGATCATTGGCCTGGATGCACTTCCGACCATGTTCGAGGCTCTCAGGCGTCCGGGCTCGCACGCTAAAGTGCTGATTGACCCGTCCGCTTAGATATGCGATACTCTTCGGCTGTCAGAACGCCGATGTGCGCGCTGAAAATACAGCCGAAGCGAAGCCTTGGACAGGATACCCGAGCCTGCTCGACTAGGCTCGGTACCTGATCCAGGTAATGATGATCGAGCGCCGGCTTAGCCCTGGCGGCACTTCATCCGCGGGTTCTTCTTGTTGATCACATAGACCCGCCCACGACGGCGCACGACGCGGCAGTTCTTGTCGCGCACCTTGGCCGACTTCAGGCTGTTACGAACTCGCATGACACACTTTTCTTCCAGGCAAACGGAGGCGGGTTGGTAGGGGGACAGTCGGCGGGAGTCAAGCCGCTTATTATCCGACGCGCGACATCGACGGCTGCGCACCAGGACGGATGGTCATCGCCGGCGACGGCATCGACCATGCCGGCGCGCCGGGCTTCCGGGGCACGGGCTGAGCGGTGATCATCGTCTCCGAACGGGTGTAGCCCAAAGCATGGCTCAGCTTCGCGGCGGCGTCCTGCACCACCGACACCAAGGCCCGCGGACGCGGCGGGCGCATCCGCATCGTGGGCGCGCTGATGAACATGACCGCCACAACCTCGCCCGAGGCATCGCGGACTGGCGCGCCGACACTCACCGCGCCAGGCACGACCTCGTCGGCCGTGATAAGATAACCGCGGGCGCGAATGCGCTGCAGATCGGCGGCAATCCAGGTGGGGTCGGTCCGGGTCGCGGGCGTGAAGCGCGGCAGGCGTTGGGTCAGCAACTGGGTCTGCACCGCTTCTGGCGCATGGGCCAACAGCATGCGGCTGGTGCCGGCATGGAGCGGGCCGCGGGCGCCAACTTCCGTGTACACCCGCAGGGTCGGATCGGTCCGGTAAACCGCGATCGTTTCACTCGCCATGCCATCGCGGACACGGAGGTACGCATTTTCCCCGGCGGCGACACCAAGCGCGGTGAGAAATGGCAGTGCGGTGGTCGCCAGAGCATCCTGCTCGACGGCGGCTTGCGCGAAAGCGTTCCAGCGGGCGCCAAGGCGCCATGTGCTGTTCGTCTCGTCGCAGACCGCGAAACCTTTGGTTTGCAACACCCGCAACAACCGGGTCGCGGTGACCGGCGCGCAATCGGTTTTTTTCGCCAGTTCGGCGACTCCGATCGGACCTTCCTTCGCCAACAGTTCAAGCAGATCGATGCCGCGTTCAAGCATGCCGACACTTGGCTCCTTCGCCGGTGCCACAACAGCCGATGAAGCCTGGGCCTCTGCCTTCGGGGCGGGCGAGCGCCGGGTGGGGCTGGGTTGTTTTGCGGATACGCGCGTTTTCGCGATTGATTGCTTCATGGACGCCATTGATTTCTCACCGATTAGGTCGGGTTGCCGGCGGGTAGCATGTCATCCATGATCGCGACGGCCTAAAGCCGGATTCGGATATCAGCCATGCCCTGGACAAGGGGCAGGCACGTCGACGCGGTAACTTCTGTTGACAGCGGCCGATTCGGCCTGCGTTGTCACGCTCATGCGCGCGATCCCTATCGTCCTGCTGGCCCTGCTGCTCGGCACGTCGGCGTGCAACGCGGCGGCCTTGGAGCGCGACCGGTATTTCGTGGCGAGCGACGGCACGCATCTTCATTATAGCGAAGCGGGGACGTCGTTCTCGCATACGATTATATTTGTGCCGGGTTGGACCATGCCCGCCTGGATCTTCGAGCCGCAAATCCAGGCGCTCGGTCGGTCCTATCATGTCGTGGCCTTCGATCCGCGCGGGCAAGGCGGGTCGGACGTGCCGAGCACCGGATACGAGCCGATTCGCCGAGGAAAGGACATCGGCGAATTGATCGCCCAACTCGGGCGCGACCGAGTGGTGTTGGTCGCTTGGTCGCTGGGCGTGCTTGACACGCTTGCCTACGTCCACACCGCGGGCGACGCCCACCTTGCGGGACTCGTGCTGGTCGACAATTCGGTGGGTGAGGACCCGCCGCCGCCGGTTGTCCCCCATCCGCCTGGGCCCGCACGCCCGCCGCCGCCACATGACGAGCGGATGCGGCGCTTCGTGGCGGGCATGTTTCGCACTCAACGCGGGCAGGCATACCTCGACCGCTTGACCCGCGCGACGCTGCGCACCCCGGAATATGCGGCGAAGGCGCTACTCGCTTACCCGTACCCGCGAACCTATTGGCGGGAAGCAGTCTATGCGACGGACCGGCCATTGCTTTATATCGTGCGACCGCGATGGGTACCGCAGGCGGAAACACTCGTCCGGAACCGGCCGGGAACGGAGAGCGAGATTTTTACTGACGCCGGCCATGCCCTGTTCGTCGATGAAGCGGCGCGCTTCAACACGATCGTCGATCGCTTCATCCATCGGCGGATCTGGCCGTGAAGCTGCTGCCCCTCTTTCTCGTTTCGCTCGCCGCGGTCGGGTACGAAACCGCGCTGACGCGCTATTTCGCGGTCGCGAAATGGTCCGAATACGGATATTGGGTGATTTCGATCGTGATGGTGGGCTTCGCGCTGAGCGGGGTGGTGATCGCGCTGTGGCGCGATGCCTTCGCCCGCAACGGGGAACGCCTGCTGGCGACGCTTCCGCCTGTCCTCGTCGCCACCGCCGCCGCCGGCTACTATCTGGTGACGGTCAATCCGTTCAATCCGCTGCAACTGCAAAACCCCGCCACGTATGAGCCGCAGCTATGGAACATGGGGCTCTATTATCTGACGCTGCTGCCGTTCTTTTTTTTGGCGGGCACCTTCATCAGCCTGAATTTCGTCCTGCATGCCCGACGCATCGGGATCGTCTACGGCTTTGATTTGACCGGCGCCGGGGCGGGCTCGGCGGTGGTGCTGGCGGCGATGTTCGCGGTGCACGCTTTCAATCTGGTACCGTTGCTGCTGGTACCGCTGGCTGCCAGCGCGTTGTTCGTCGACCGGCGCTGGCGGTTGAAGTCGGTCGTCGCCACCGCACTGATTCTGCTCGGCGCCGAGGCGGGCCTGCTCACCGATCCTCAAGCGGCCTTCAACGATTTCAAATCGATCTATGCACCGCTGCACACGCCCGATGCCAAGGTCGTCGCACAGGTGCTGTCGCCGCGCGGCGATTATCTGCTGCTGAACGATTTTCAAGAGCGTGTGGACACCGATATTTCCAACAACGCGGGCCTGATGAACATCGGCGGCCCGCCGCGTACATTCGGCCTTTACCGCGACGGTAACCGCATTGCCGCGCTGCCGATGGACGGCAATTGGGATGTCGCATACGCCGATGGAGCCTTGGACTCTCTGCCTTACAAGCTTATTCGCGGCGCGCGTGTGCTGCTGGCCGGCGCGTCCGGCGGTTTCAGGGTACGGGAGGTACTCGCCCTCGGCGCCAGCATGGTCCGTGTGCTCGAACCGGAGCCGATTCTCGCGGACGCGTTGCGTTTCGGGATGGGACCGTCGCCACGGCTGCCAGTTGATCCGCTGATTCGGATCGCCGATGAAAGCCCCCTGGCCGTCACGGCGGGGGTCCACGACATCGTCGATATCTCGGCGGATTTTCTCGACGCCGCGGAAGCCAACGGCACCGCTTTCACCGCCGAGGCCATCGCGGGATATCTGCGCCGCCTGCCGGACGCGGGCATCGTGTCCATGCCAGCTTCGATTCGTGACTTCCCGATCTACGCCCTGCGTATGCTGGCCACGGCTCGGTTAGGCCTGCTGCAAGCGGGGATCGCCGATCCAGCGGCGCATGTCGTGGTCTACCGGTCCGCATGGTCGGTACGCATTCTGCTGTCGCGTTCCGCCTGGAGCACCGAGCAAATCGCCGCGATAAAAAAATTCTGCGATGAGCGCTCGTTCGACGTGTCGTGGTATCCTGGCATGGATGTCGCGGCGGCGCGTGCCAATCTCTACAATGACCTGCCCCGGGTGTCCTTCGCGGAAGGGGAGGTGGAAGCGAACGGCTCCGACGACGCGATCGCCGATGAGGCCCAAGCGGTGCTGAACGGCCAACCAACCCCGTCCGCGCAGTTCTTCAACCTGTCGCCGATCACGCTGGATCGCCCGTTCTTCTATGCCGCCCCCCGACTCGACCGAATCGGCACGATGCTCAAACGGCTTGAAATTCTGCCGCAGCAGGAGGTTGGGGTGCTGGTTAACTTGGCAGTGCTGGCCCAGGCGCTGATCATTGCAGCGATCGTCCTGCTGGTGCCCCTGGCCGCGCGACGCCGCCTGGGCGGTGAGGCTCCGGTGCTGCGGGCGGTGGTGTATTTTCCGGTGCTGGGCCTGGGTTTCCTGTTCGTCGAGATATTCTTGATCGAAAAAGCGAGCTTGTGGCTGAATGATCGCACAAGTGGGTTCGCGTTGGTGCTGACCGGGATGTTGGTGTTCTCGGGCCTCGGCAGTTTGGCCGCCGGACGGCTCTCGCGTGCGCCGGGTATCAGCATGGTGTTTATCTGCGGTGCCGTGCTGGTCTGGATGGTGGCGAACCTCCTGTTCCTCCAACCTCTGATCCTGGAAACGCTCAGCTGGTCCTGGGCGGCGCGGGCCGCTGCCCTGATGGCGGTGGTAGCGCCGGTATCGGTCCTGCTGGGATTGCCGTTCCCACTGGGCCTCAGCCGCGCGGGATCGGGCGGGCTGTTGCCTTGGGCCTGGGGGTTAAACGGGGCATTTTCCGTGGTCGCCACGCCTCTGGCCAATCTTATTGCCCGCGAAGCCGGGTTCGATAGGGTTCTTTTGTGCGCCGCGATATTGTATGGCGTTGCGCTGCTTACCTTTCCCATCGTCAGGAGTCGCCACGCGTGGCAAGATTCGACCCAACACTCACCCGCCGGGGACTGATCGCCGGTGCTGCTGCCGTGACGCTCGCCCGCCCGGCGTTCGCGGCGGCGAATGCCGCGCAGTGGACCAAAGCCGATTTCGAAAAGGCCATGGCAGCGTCCGGCCGGCCCGTGACGATCACCGACGCGGCGTTCGATGCGATCCAAAAGCGCCGGCCGCTCGCACTGAAGCGGATCGAGGCTTACTTGAAGGAGCGTCTCGGCTCCGCCGACCCCGCCGTCATGGCGGCGTTCGCCGAGGTGCCGCGCGAATATTTCCACTACGTCTACTCGGAACACACCGCGCAGCCGAGCATGGCGTATGAAGATACGCCCAAGCCGTGGGCGTTGGGATATGGGTCAGCGCTGTCCGACTATCTGGGCCAAGCCTACATGACCCAGGTCTGCCAGCCGAAGCCGGGCGATGTGACGCTGGAAATCGGCACCGGCAGCGGATTCCAAAGCTCGCTGCTGTCGCGCATCGTGAAGGATGCCTACACGATCGAAATCATCGAGCCGTTGGGCAAAGCTGTCGACAAGATCTTCGAGCCGCTGGGCTACACCAACGTCCATGGCAAGGTCGGTGACGGCTATTTCGGCTGGCCCGAAGTGCAGGGCGGGTTCGACATCATCATCGTGACGTGCGCGGCGACCTTCGTGCCGCAGGATCTGCTCAAGCAGTTGAAGCCCGGCGGCCGGATGGTGATTCCCATCGGTCAGCCGTTCAAGCGCGGGCAGGTGCTCTACATCTATACGAAAGATGCGGACGGGAAGGTGCACTCCAAGCGCGATATGGGCGTCTTCTTCATCCCGATGACCGGGGCTATCGCGAAGGCGACGCCGACCGCCGCGCCGCAATAAGGTCTGCAGCCCAGCCGGCGATGCGTTCGGCATTGCCCAGCCAAGTGTATTGATGTTGTTCCAGATCGGCTCGGGCAGATTGCCCGAGCCGTTCGCGTAACCCGGTGTCGAGCATCAGGCGGCGGATCGCGGCCCACATTGCGGCGGGGGCGGCGGGGTCGAACAGGAGGGCGTTTTGCTCGTGCCGCAGGATCTCCCGGATGTTGGGCTGATCGGGCGCGACGATGGCGCAGGACGCGGCCATGTAATCGAAGATTTTCAGCGGTGAGGCATAAGCGGTGACTTGCGGCTGGAGCGCGATGTCGAACGTGCCGACATGTGCCGGTACGTCTTCATGCGGAACGATGCCGGTGAACGTCACCTTGTCCGCGATGCCCAGGTCGGTGGCCTGTTGCTCCAATTCCGGGCGGGCCGGGCCATCGCCGACGACGATCAGACGCAGGGGTTGGTCGGGCATCTCTGCAACCACCGTGTTCAGACCGTGCCAGGTGCGGATGAAGCCGACGAAACCCAGCGTGACCGGCTCATCTTTGGTGTGGTGGGCCTTGGGAGGGAAGCGATCCAGGACGATCCCGTTGGGGACGACTGCGATCCGGTCTGCCGCTACGCCGCCTTCGATCAGTATATTGCCCAAGACGTGGGTGACCGGCAGGATACGGCTCGCCGAGCGCCATGTGTAACGTTCGAGTGCCGCGGCGAGGCGGGTGAGGCGGAGGTTGCCGAACTTCGCCCGCTCCCGCGCCAAGGGGGAATTGACCTCCAGGAACAGGATCGCGCCGCTGAACCGTGCCAGCAGGGAGCCCGCCAGAAAATAAAGATTGCAGCGCTCGTAAATGAAATCCGGCTGGAAAGTGCGCCAGGCGCGGCGAAGGCGCCACCAGGCAGGGATGTTGTAGGCGAGTTCCGCCAATTCTCCGAGAACACCAGGAAGCAGGCGGCGCAGAATGGCCACCGCCTTGCTTTCACCGCCGAAGGAGGACTGGTCGTAGAAGCTGGGGCCGACGACCATGACCTCGTGCCCGTTGGCGCGGAAGGCACGAATGAGTTCCTCGACATGGACGCTTTGCCCGTCATGCGACTGGATGCGGTGGCTGTAGAGGATTTTCATACGTTGACTCCGCGGCCGTGGCGCCGCGGTCACCCCATCGCAAACGCGCCGGCGGTTCGCAAGGCGGCAACCTGTTCCGGTGAGTATCCCAGCGTGTCCGCGAGGATCGCCTCGGTCTCCGCCCCCAGCGCCGGCGCCGCGGTCTCGGCTGTGCCGCCACCCTCGGCGAGTTTGAAAGGCGTGCCGAGCAGGTCCTGCATCGTGCCGTCCGCGTTACGCGCCTGGACATGCATGCCGTTGGCGAGGACCTGTGGGTGGGTCATCACCTGATCGACGGTGTGGAGCGGCGAGCACGCGACAGTATGCGCCTCGAACCGCTCGACCCAATAGGCCACGGATTTATGGCCGAACCGTTCCTCAACCATCGGAACCAGGACATCACGCTGCTCGGCACGCTTCACGGCACCGATGAAACGGGGATCCTGGGCGAGTTCGGGCCATTCCAGCGCGTTGCAGAACCGGACCCACGCGGCATCGTTCGGTGCGCCTGCGAGCATGTAGCCATCGGCGCATTTGAACGCCTGATAGGGCACGAGATGGCCACTCCCGGAACCCTGGGGCACCGGCATGTGGCCCCCCTGCATCCAGCCGACCGCATGGTAGCCCATCAGCGCGACGGCGGTTTCGAGCAGCGAGCCGCGGACCCACGTTCCCTTACCGGTTTTTTCCCGGTTCAGCAGCGCGGTGACCACGCCGGCGTAGCAGGACAGGCCGGTGGACATGTCGATGAAGCTCACGCCGCTGCGGATCGGTGTGCCGCCGGGGTAGCCGGTGGTCGACATCGGGCCGGCGAAGGCCTGCACCATCAGGTCGTAACCGCGCTTTTCCGCCAGCGGGCCGAACGCGCCGTAGCCGGAGATCGTGCACACAACCAGCCGCGGATTCGACTCGCGCAGAGCGTCCAAACTGATGCCGAGGCGGGCGGCGGTGTCGGGCAGGAAACTGTGGATCAGCACATCGGCACCGACGGCAAGCTGGTGCAGGATATCGCGCGCGCCGGGGTGTTTCAGATTCAACGCCATGGAGCGCTTGCCACGATTTACACTCGTGAAATTTGCGCTGTTTCCTTCGCGGCTCATCGGCGGCCAGCGGCGGTTTTCGTCACCCTCCGGGCTTTCGATTTTAATCACGGTGGCGCCGAAATCGGCCAGCATCTGGGCGCAGTAGGGGCCGGCGAGCACGCGGCTGAGGTCGATCACGCGGATGCCGTTCAGGACTTTCATGGATTGGTTCCCTTGGTTTCGTCGGGTAGGTTGCCCCGATCACCGTCTGGGGAAAAGGTACGCATGTCGGACTCTATGGAACGCGCGCACGAAGCCATTCATGAAGCGCATCATGCGCACGGCGACCCCTGGGCGATCGGTGTAGCGGTGCTGGTTTCCATACTGGCGGCTTCGCTGGCGCTGACCGAGATCGGCGGGAAATCCTCGCAGAATGCCTATCTGACGGATCACATCGCGGTTTCAGACGATTGGGCCTTCTACCAGGCCAAGAACCTGCGCGTGGGCGTGCTGGGGAGCCAGATCGCGATCCTTGAAAGCCTGCCAAATGCCGCGGATCCCGCCATCCAGGCCAAGATCAAGGATGCCAGGGACGAACAGGCGCGGCTGCGCGATCAGCCGGGCAAAGATGGGATGAAGCAACTGGCCGAACAGGCGAAGGCCAGAACGGAGGAGCGCGATCACGCGTTTCACCGCTATCACAACTATGAATACGCCGCCGGTGCGCTGGAAATCGCGATCGTCCTGGCATCGGTGTCGGTGGTGACCAAGATGCGGATTCTGACGATCGGTGCGGGCGTCGTCGGACTGCTCGCCGGAATATTCGCGTTGGGCGTCGCGCTTGGTGTGGTCTGATTGGCCGTTCGCCCCGTCCTGATTGGATGGGGCGAACGCCACGATGTCAGGTGATCGGCGCGGTCTCGGCCTTGTAGTCGGTGTCGGACACGGGTTCGAACCACGACGTGCCCTCGCCCTTGTCGGTCTGTTCCGACATCGCGAGGTGGGAGAACAGCTTGTCCGGCGCGGCGCCATGCCAATGCCGTGTATTTGGCGGAATGATCACGGTATCGCCGGCACGGATTTCCTGCACCTGCTCGCCTTCGAACTGAATGCGGCCAGCGCCGGACAGGCAATACAAGGTCTGTCCAACCGGATGCGTGTGCCAGTTGGTGCGTCCGCCCGGGGTGAAGGACACGACCGAGGCACGCATGCGCGACGGCGCCTTGCCCGCGACGATCTCGTCAGAAAAAACGGTGCCGACGAAATTCGTCGGCGGCTGGACGCTGGTTTTGCGGTCCGATGAACGTAGGACTGGCATTTTTGGGGTTCCTCTCCGCTTGTGGGTGGTGCTGAGCTTAGCGTCCCTCCGCCCGCCACGCCACCATGCCGCCCCGCAGGACAGCGACCTCGGTCGCGCCGGCTTGGCGCAGGTGTGCCGCCGCCGGCGCGGATCGGCGGTCGGTGTGACAGACCACAACGATTGGGCCTTGGTGTTGCACGAGCGCGTCGGTCTCGCCCGCCAGTGTGTCGAGCGGAATATTGCGCGCGCCGTCGATATGCCCGAGCGGGCCGGTGAACTCACCGGGTCCGCGGACATCGACGATCAGAGTGTCCGACACATGCTGTGCGAGGTCGGCAGGTTCGATCCAGTCCGTCTGGTCGGCGGGCTTCGTTCCGAACAGGCGGGAGAAGAAGGCGGTCATGCGCCAAACCCCGGCGTGCGGGGGAACCCCGAGGGCGGCATGTGACCCGCCTGCCCCCGGCTGCCAAGCCATTCGCGCAGGTTGGTTTCGGTCCGAATACGGTCTCCCAGCTTCCAGGTCAGACCCTCGGCGATGGGGAATACCTTGATGTCGGCAAGGCCGCCGTCCTTGTATCGTTGCAGCATCACGCCGGCACCGCGCGCCATCTCCGGGACTTCCTCCAGCTTGAACACCAGAAGGCGCCGGTTCTGCCCGACCACCGCGACATGATCGCCATCGGCAAGCACGCAGAACGCGGCCTCCTCCCCCGGCTTCAGGTTCAGGACCTGTTTGCCGGTCCGCTTCTCCGCACTCAGTTCCTCACCCGCGACGACAAAGCCACGCCCGGCGTTGGAGGCCAGCAGGTATTTCTTGCCCTCCATTGCAACGAACAGCAGCACGACGTCATCCTCGTTGGTCAGGTCGACCAGCACCCGTAACGCTTGCCCATCCCCGCGGCCGCGCGGCAGATCGCCAGCCTTGAGTGTGTAGGCCCGCCCATTGGTGCTGAAAAGCGTCAGACGGTCTGTCGTGAAGCACGGCAGGATCAGCTTGAGCTTGTCGCCCTCCTTGAATTTCAGCTCCGCCGGATCGGCCACGCCACCCTTCACCGCCCTGATCCAGCCTTTCTCGGACAGAATGACGGTGATCGCCTCCCGCTCGATAAACGCGTCGGGCGCAACGTCCACGGCAATTGGCGGGGTGCCGATTTCGGTACGCCGATCGCCTAGCGGTCCAGTGCCAAATTTCTTCCGGGTCGCCTCGATCTCGTCGCCGATTTTCTTCCAGCGCAGCTTGTCGCTGCCCAATAGCGCCTGCAGACCTTTGAGTTCCTTGGTCAGCGACGCATGTTCCTTGCGGATTTCCATCTCCTCCAGACGGCGCAAGCTACGCAGGCGCATATTCAGGATCGCCTCGGCCTGCGCGTCGCTGAGCGAGAAATGTGCCATCAGCCGATTCTTCGGCTCATCCTCCTCGCGGATGATGCGGATGACCTCGTCGATGTTGAGGTAGACGATCAGGTAGCCGTTCAGCACTTCCAACCGACGTTCGATCGCGGCCACGCGATGGTTGGAACGGCGGATCAGCACTTCATGCCGATGGTCGAGCCAGGCGCGCAGAACCTCGGGCAGCGCCATCACCCGGGGGGTTCGGGTGGCGTCAAGCACGTTCATGTTCAGCGGGAACCGCGTTTCCAACTGGGTGACGCGGAACACCGTTTCCATCAGCACTTCCGGTTCCACGCCGCGGGTCTTGGGCTCCAGCACCAGCCGGATGACATCGCTGCTTTCGTCGCGGACGTCACCCAGGAGCGGTAGCTTCTTCTCCTCCATCAGCGCGGCGATCTGCTCGATCAGCTTGTTCTTCTGCACCTGGTAGGGGATTTCGGTGACGACGATGCTCCAGGTGCCGTACTGACCCCTTTCGACCGCCCATTTTGCCCGCAGCCGGAACCCGCCGCGCCCTGTTTCATAGGCGGCTCTGATCGCGGACGGATCTTCGACGAGCACGCCGCCGGTCGGGAAATCCGGGCCGGGCATGTGGCGCAGCAGGTCGGCGGCGGTCGCCTCGGGGTGTTCGATGAGATGCAGTGCGGCGGCGCAGAGTTCGCCGGCGTTGTGCGGCGGTATCGAGGTCGCCATGCCCACCGCGATGCCGGCCGCGCCGTTGGCCAACAGGTTCGGGAACGCGCCCGGCAGCACGATCGGTTCGGACTCCTCGCCGTCGTAGGTCGGGCGGAAATCCACCGCGTTCTCGTCGATGCCCTGCAGCATTGCCTGGGCGACGGCGGTCAGCCGCGCTTCGGTGTAACGCATCGCCGCCGGGTTATCGCCGTCGACGTTGCCGAAATTGCCTTGGCCCTCCACCAGCGGGAAACGCGCGGCGAAGTCCTGCGCCATGCGCACCATCGCGTCGTAGATCGACTGGTCGCCATGTGGATGGTACTTGCCCATGACGTCGCCGACCACGCGGGCGCATTTCTTGAACCCAGCCGTCGGATCCAAGCGCAACTGATGCATCGCGTAGATCAACCGCCTGTGCACCGGCTTCAGCCCGTCCCGCACATCCGGCAGCGACCGGGACATGATCGTGGACAGGGCGTAGGCGAGGTAACGCTCGCTCAGCGCGTCGGTGAGTTTCGTGTCCTCGATATGCCCGGCGAAATCATCCGGCATCGTCTGCTCCAGTCGTCGATTCGGCCACCAGTGCGGCGACGCGGTCGTATAGCATGAGGCGTGCTTGGGGCAGGGGGCGATGGCGGTGGCCGAACGCGTCGCGGGCGAGGAAATGCCCGGTCAGCCGCAGCGCCTGCTCGTTGTCGTCCATCGTCGCGCTGTTCCCCCCCGCGAGGAAACCCGGCAACCGCAACAGCCGATCCTTATAAGGTTCCGCCGCCTCGCTGCTCACCGCTCGCCCTGTCCGCGGGGAGACATGGGTAAGGCCGGTGGTCGCGCCCGTCACCGCGCAGGTCGTCAGGTCGAGACCGTAGCCGAGCTCCGTCAGCAGCGTGAGCTCCCATCGCACGAGATCGGGCAGCATGTCCGCGCCGCGCGGCAGATGCGCGATCAGGCGCAGCATGCCGGAGAACACCAACGGGTGAGGTTCGCGTTCGGGCAACGCGCCCTCGGCTGTTGCGCAGACCGCGGAGAGCATGGCGAGTGCCAACGGATCGTCCATGACGTGTGCGGCGTTCGGGTGGATCATCTCGCCGCGGAAGGCGCCAAGTTGGTCCTGTAGACGGGCAGTCCACCGCATCTGGGCGAAATTCCCCGCCTGCCAGAGTGCGGCGTTCGCGCGGGCTGCACCGCCTTTTACGAGCCCCCGGTGCAGACCGTGGTCCTGGGTCATGACGGTCGCGATCGTGTCGGCCTCCCCATAAGGGCGGGCGTCGAGGACGATCGCGGGGGCTTCCCATTCCATGGGGGGAGGTTAGCGTCAGGAGCGATGGCTGCGTAAGGCAGCGTCGGCAAATAAGTGCGCCAGCATGCCGACCAAGCTGCCGCTCAAAACAGGCCCTAAGGCAACGCGCAAAAATTACCGCTCCAAGTCGCGGCGGTCTCGTTACATCGTCATGGCCCGGACGAGCCGGG
>CAIRCM010000017.1 GCA_903877125.1 uncultured Acetobacteraceae bacterium
CCCATCCACCGTGCGCATCGCGCTCGGCTGCCGGTTCGGCGAACCGCCGCCCCCCATCGTCCCCAGTTGACGCCGCTTGGCGTCACCCCCATCGGCACCACCTCACCGGCCGCGGGCACCTCGCCCACGCGCCGGCGCCCGCACATGGGATTTCGGCCAGCCCTGGCCAATCGCATATCCCGTCGTCAGCCGAAAACGTGACGACCTTGCCGCTGGGGACCGCCCGAGCAAGTTCAGCGATGCCGATAGGGACGGGCGCGCAGTCATATGCGAGTGCCCTGTCCGCCGGGCATCCGCCCCTTGCCGGGGACCGGCAACCGGACGCAGTATCGCTCCTATCGTCCAGAATATCAGGAGCACCCAAGATGACCGAAAGAAGCAAAGGCAAGATCCGCCATTTCGCGTTCAGCGTGAAGGACCCGTGGGAGACCGCGGAGTTCTATAAGGATGTCATGGGTTTGGAAGAAGTATCCGAACTCGACGGTCCGCTCGCCGAGGGCATCTTCCTGACCGACGGTGTGGTCAACCTCGCACTGTTGCATTTCAAGGACGAAGAGGCGTCGCAGGGTTTCGGCACCGAATATGTGGGGCTGCATCACATCGGCTTCTGGGTCGACGACGTGATCCAGTCCTCCAAGCAGGCGGTCGAGGCCGGTGCGAAGTGGATGATGGGCGACGTCAACAACCCCCATGGCTACGAAGTGAAGCACTGGGACCTCAGCGGCATCGTCTTCGATGTGGCCGAGCACGGCTGGGCTGGCGCGCAGAAGAACCCGGGGGAGGCCGACAACCAGATTCACCCCAATCCGCATCGCCGTCTGGCGAAATTCGATGCACGCCGCGAAGCCGCGCACAAGGCGCACCTGGAGCGCAAGGCCGCCCAGGCTCAGGTGCTGGCACAAGCGGCGGAGTGACGCCGCGATATCGGCCTGACTGCCCCCAGTCAGGCCGATATGAGCGATCAGGAGCGACCGAGGCCGATCGCCTGCCCGATGCGGGCGAAATATGCCTTGATCACGACCCAAAACAGGGCTCCTGCCGACAACGCCGGGGCTGGAGCGGGACGCGCTGGCTCGGTCGGAGCCGGTTCGGTCGTCGCTTCCACGACCGGTTCGGCAACGACCTCATCTTTGGCGAATTCCGCGGCGGCGCGGTTGGCGAAATCGGCCATGATAACGTTGGCCACCGCGATACCGCCAGTCCGCGCGAAATCGGCCAGAACGCCACCAAGTTCCGCGTCGGATACGATTTTGACCAGGGTGGCCGGCTTTTCCGATGCGGGGTCGTCGCGCAGTGCGAATGACACTTTCACGCCGATGCGCGCAGCACGCATGTCCGCGGTGCCGCGGCCGTGCACGGAACCGGATAGCGCGTCGAAGTCGAAATCGACCGTCGCGCGGCCCTTGAACTTGATTTTCTTCGGACCGAACGACACGACCATGCCGCCGGGCCAGGAGCCATCCTCGTTCTGAGGCTCCAACACCGCGCCCGGCATGCAGGTCGCCATGCGCGGTACGTCGGCAAACCGGCGGATAACATCCGCCGGCTTACCTGGAACGCTGAACTCGCCTTCGAAATGCATCGGAGATCAGGCCGGCTGGCGCAGCAGCGGCGCCTTGCTGGGAATGCCGTGATGCACCTTGGCGTAGGGGTCGGAGGGCGTGGAGGCAGACACGCGCGCGTCGATCACGTATAGGCCGCCTTTGGCAAGGCCGGTCTGGATGGCGCCGCCGATCTGATCGACGGTGTCGAGTTTCACGCCGTCGCCGCCGAAGGCTTTCGCCAACGCGGTGAAATCGGGGGACACCCATTGCGCCAGTTTCTCATCGAACCCTTTGGCGGTGAGCTTGTGGACCTCGGCCCCGTAGCCTTCGTCGTTCCAGATTACCAGGGTGATCTGGAGCTTCTCGCGGACGATCGTTTCAAGCTCCTGGATGTTGAACATCATCGAGCCATCGCCCTCGATCGCGACGTGCTTGCGGCCAGGATTGCCCGCGGCGGTGCCGATCATCACGCCCAAGCCCTGACCGACGGCACCGAAATTGTAGGAGTATTGAATTTCGGCACCCGCCGGCAGCGGCATGTACATGCCGATCCAGGAGAAGAAATGCCCGGCGCCGCAGGTCACCAGCACATCCTTCGGCAGGGCGGCACCGAGTTGGCGGGCGAGCTTGCGGGGGTCCAGTCCATCCGTTGGCGAAGGGAACACGTGATCCGGCGCATCCAGGATGGCCCGGGTTTCGGCGTTGCGCAGGCCGGTTTTGCGAACCTGGCGGGATTCGAGGGCCTCGTTGATCGCGGCGACTGCCTTCTTGGCGTCGGCCTGGACATAGAGACCTGGGATGACGCCGATTTCCTCAGGCATCGGGCGGATATCGATGCGCGCGACCTCGGCCGAGGGGAACATCAGTCCGCCCTCCGTCGTGTAGTAGCCAAGTTCCGCGCCAACGCCGAGGACGAAATCGGCTTCGGCCAGCAGACGTTCGGCGGGTTCAGCGGCGAAGGCGCCGGAAATGCCGACGTTCCATTCGTTACCCGCGAACAGGCCCTTGCCCTGTAGCGACGTGGCCAGGAGCGCACCGGTGCGTTCGCCGAGTTTGATCAGTTCGTCCTTGGCGCCGGAGATCATGGCGCCTCGGCCAGCGACGATGACGGGACGTTCGGCAGCCACCAGCTTCTCGATCACTTCTTCGAGGATATCCGGGGCCGGGGTTTCCATGCGCTTGGGCAGGAACTGCCAGGACGGGCGGTAGTCGTAGTCCCAGTCGATGCTGGATTCCTGCAAGCCCATCGGCAGGTTCAGGAGGACCGGGCAGCGGTTGATGCGGGCGGCGTAGAAGGCCTCGGCGATTTCCTCGGCCATGTTGTCGGCGGAGGTGACGGTGAAGAAGCGGGTGTTGACGGATTCAACGAAGCGCTTCTGGTCCATCGATTGGGTCTTGTTTTTCGATCCCGGCTGGATCTCGCCGGCGATGATCACAACCGGGGTCTTGCCGCGGAAGGCGGCGATCATGGAGGTGCCGCACTGGGTGATGCCGGGGCCGCAAGTGACCATGCAGACGCCAACCTTGCCGGTGGTGCGGGCGTAGCCGTCGGCCGCGGAAACGGCCATGGATTCATGGCGTGTGGAGTACGCGCGGACGGATTTGTCGCGGCACATCGCGCCCCATAGCCACATGTTGCCATCGCCCATCAGGCCGAAGAAATCGGTCACGCCTTCGGCGATCAGCGACTGTGCGATGGCTTCGTAGACTTTCATGGCGGGTGTTTCCTGGGCGATTGGTTGGGTTGCCCTGTCTTCCGCTTGGATGCGGTTTGGGTCAAGAGCGACGACGGGTTTGGGCTGGATTGTCCCGGCACGGCCGCATTTGCAAATTCCATCGGACGGCGGTTAGCCTTTCGCCCGGTTAACCAAACCGGCTGAGGAGTTCCAAGAGCATGACCAAGCAAGACGTGTCTTCCCGGGCGGAGCTGCTTGCAGCGGACGATGCGACGATCGAGGACGCGATCGCGCATGCCGACCCGATGGTCCTGCGCGGCCTGCTCTACCAACTCACCGGCGATCCGGAGGTAGCGGCGACGGGCACGAAGACGATGCTGGCCGGCTACTTCGACGTCGCCGTGCCCGCGACCGACGCGGACTTGGCGCTGCTCCGACGCAAGGGCGCGGAATTCCTGAAGAATTACCGCGACAATGGCGCGGGCGACATCGATATCGGCCCGCGGGAAAGGCTGGCCGTCAGCCTGGGCCTGATGCTGGGCCGGACCATGGAAGGCGACGATCTCAGCCATCATGTGGAGGAACTGGCGCTCGATCCGTCGGTGCGGTCATTGCATTGGCGGGAGCAGCCCGATCCGGCGCGGTTGAAGGATTTTACCGTGACGGTCATCGGCGCGGGTATGGGCGGGCTGAACGCCGCGCTGCAACTGCGCAAGGCCGGGTTCCCGTTCACCGTCATCGAGAAAAACAAAGGCGTCGGCGGGACATGGTGGGAGAACCGCTACCCCGGTGCCAGGGTCGACACACCCAGCCGGTCCTATACCCATTTGTTCGGGGTCGACTTCCCCTATCCCAACCCGTTCTGCGAATGGCGGGAGAATGTGAAGTATTTCGACTGGGTCGCGGACCATTTCGATCTGCGCAAGCACATCCAGTTCGAAACCGAGGTCAAGTCGCTGACCTGGGACGAGGCGACCTGCGAGTGGGTCATCGATATGGTCGGGCCGGACGGCGCGCGCACGGTCCGTTCCCGCGCGGTGATCACGGCCGTGGGCTTTCTCAACCGGCCGAACATCCCGAACATCGCCGGCGCGGATACCTTCGCCGGGGGATCGTGGCATACGGCACGGTGGCCGGAGAATGTCGACCTCAAGGACAAGCGAGTGGCCGTGATCGGCACTGGCTGCACCGGGTATCAGATGGTGCCGGAGATCGCGCTGGAGGCCGCCCATGTGACCGTGTTCCAGCGGACACCGCAGTGGCTGTTTCCCGTACCAGGCTACCGCTCGCCGTTCCCCCCTCAGGTGAACTGGCTGGATCGCAATCTACCGTTCCATACCAATTTCATGCGGGCGCGGACATGCTCGCTGGACCGGATCGCGAATGTGGCGGAGATCGATCCGGACTTTAAGGATCCATATTCCTGCAATCCGCTCAGCAAGCGCGCCCGTGAGGGGTGCATCGCTTTCCTGGAACGCAAGCTCGGCGATCCCGCGATGGTGGCGGCGATGACCCCGCCGCACCCGATCTGGTCGGCGCGCGCGGTGGTCGTCGATCCCGAGTACTCCATCGTCGACGCCCTGAAGCGCGACAACGTTACGCTGGTCACCGCGGGTATCGAGCGGATCGCGCCGAGCGGCGTGGTGGCCATGGATGGAACGATGCATGAGGCCGATGTGATCGTTTACGCAACCGGGTTCCATGCGACGGAGTATCTTTATCCGATGACCATTACCGGTCGCGAAGGGGTGCGGCTGGAAGACCTGTGGAAGAAAGACGGGGCGCGGGCATACCTCGGCTGCATGATGCCGGGATTTCCGAACCTCTGGTCGGTGTATGGCCCGAATACCAATGGCGGTCTGACGGTGGCAACGTTCCATGAGAAGGTCGCGCACTACGCCTTGCAGTGCATGGAAGCGCTGGTCCTGGGCAAAGGCGACGCCATGGAAGTCAGGGCGGATGCGTTCTGGCGTTACAACCGGCTGGTGGACGAACGGAATCAGCGGAAGGTTTGGAGCGATCCGCGTGCACATAATTATTACTGGACCGAGTTTGGGCGCTCGGCCGTGATGAACCCGTTTTATACCGGGGAGATGTCGGGGTTTCTGCGGAGGCCGGAGCTTGCGGATTTGGCGATTGGGTGAGGCAGGGAGACATATCCTGCGCGTTGAAACCCATCGGTGCGCGTTGCTGAACCGAAGCGTGAAAAGTTTGCTGGTGGCCGATTATCGGGCCGGATGTGACAAAATTTCTGTCCGAAAATCGATAGGCCCCGCGCGCGCCACACGCGTGGGGCCTATCCGCCATACCGGCCGGGCTCCGCCAGGGGACGGGTAGCGCGCCAGACCGGTCGGACGTTGCCTGCCTTATCCGCCCACTTTGGCTGGGGCGCCCGCACCGGTGGGGGTCGAGGTGGTGGTGCCGGGTTTCGGCGCGTCCTTCGCGGTTGCCGCCGCGGCTTTGCCGTCCGGGGTGGTCGCCGGCGCGGTGGTCGATGTGGTCACGGGTGCCTTGCCATCGGGCGTCGTCGCGGCATTGACGCTCACGGGCAGGATCGCCACGGCAGCAGCGAACAGACCGGAAGAAGCGAGCATCAGAAGGCGTTTCATCGGGATTTCCTTTCCGCCGGGGGGAGAGTTGGTTGCTCCCGGCTGAAAGGAAATATGCTATCCAATTGTGGCCCCGCCTTGCGCGGGTTGCGTCGGGATCGTGGCATTCGGGTCGGAACCGGATTAAGATTCCGTAACCCGAAGCCTGACCTGTTTCGTCGATCCCGAGGGACGGGGTGATGGCAGTCCCACGGTTGGTCCCCGTTTCAGATGACGCCCTTCTCCCGAAGCGCCGCCAAGGCCGCGGCATCCAGCCCCAAGCGCTCGCCAAGCACCGTATCGGTGTGCGCGCCCAGCAGCGGGGGGGCGATTCGGTAGTCGGCGGGGGTTTCAGACAGTTTCACCGGGTTGGCGATCACCTTGACCGGCGTGCCGGACGGCGTCGGCATTTCCAGCACCATGCCGCGAGCGACCACGTGCGGATCGGCGAACACCTGCTCCAGCGTGTTGATCGGGCCGCAACCGATTTTCAGCGCCTCCAGCTTTTCGATCCACCAGCCCGTTGGGTGTTGCTTCATCACCGGGGTAAGGGTGTCGGTCACCAACTGCCGGTTCTCGACGCGGGCGGCGTTGGTGGCGAAGCGGGGGTCCTCCAGCAGATGGGTCAGCGAGAAAGACTCGCAGAAGCGTTTGAAGGTCGGATCGTTGCCGATCGACAGCACCATGTAGCCATCGCCGGTCGGGAAGACCTGATAGGGCACGATATTCGGATGCTGATTGCCCAGGCGGGGCGGGTTTTCGCCGGTGGCCAGGTAGTTCATGCCCTGGTTGGCGAGCCAAGCCACATGCGTGTCCAGCATGCCGATATCGATCTGCTGTCCCTGCCCGGTCAGGTCGCGATGCCGCAGCGCGGCCAGGATGCCGATACATCCGTAGAGGCCGGCAAACAGGTCGGCGACGGGCACGCCGACCTTTTGCGGCAGGCCGTCAGGTTCGCCGGTCAGGGACATCACGCCACCCATGCCCTGGATCAGACTGTCGTAGCCGGGGCGGGGCGCATAGGGGCCGGTCTGGCCGAAGCCGGTGATCGAGCAGTAGATCAGGCGTGGGAATTTCGCGTGCAGCTGCTCGTAGCCGAGGCCGTATTTCGCGAGCGCGCCGACCTTGAAGTTCTCGACGAAGATGTCGCAGCCGGCGATCAGTTTCAGGGCGATCTCCTGCCCCTCCTTTTGCGAAATATCCAGCGTCACCGACTGCTTGTTGCGGTTCACGCCGGTGAAGTAGGCGCTTTCCTTGGTGCCGGGCATGAAGGGGGGCGCAAAGGCGCGGGTATCGTCGCCGGCGCCGGGGCGCTCGATCTTGACGACGTCGGCACCCAGATCCCCCAGCATCTGCGCGCAGGTGGGCCCCGCCAAAACACGGGTCAAATCGAATACGCGCAGCCCTTTCAGGGGGCCAGTGGGAACTAGGCCTACAGGTTCGCTCATGCGTCTCTCCAGCTTGACCGCTCAATGCAATCGGTGATCCGGTTATAGGACCGCGCAGCCGTCGAGCAAACAGGCCGAGCGGGGCGATCTGCAACTATAGTACGCACCACCGCCTAACCGGAGACTGCCCCATGCAGGGCTTCCTGAGTACTTATGCCGATTTCGGTCTGCAGACACCGATGGATGCGGCGGTCGTGATCCCGACCGTGCTACGGCCCGAACTGGTGCAGGCTCTGCACAGTGTTTTCGAGCAAAAATTCAGCGGGCGCATCCATATTCTCATCGGCATCGATAACATCGGCGGCGATCCGGGGCTGATCGAGGCCGTCTGTGCGCGACGGCCGCCGAACTGTGCGGTGCAGGTGTTCTGGCCGGGCTTTTCCACGTCCGTCCGGCATGGCGGTCTGACGCTCGCCGGCGATGGCGGGGCCTTGCGGGCGATCCTGACCTATCTGGCAAATGCCCCTTACGTCGCCTATCTCGACGACGACAATTGGTGGGATCCGAACCATCTGAGCCAAATGCGGCGCGCCATCGCGGGTGTGGAATGGGTGTTCGCACTGCGCTGGTTCGTGCATCCCGTCAGCCGCCGCCCGGTGTGCATCGATATTTGGGAATCGGTGGGACCTGGACAGGGCGTGTTCAACGAAACATTCGGAGGATTTGTCGATCCAAGCTGTCTGATGATCGATAAGGTGGCCTGCGCGTTCGCACCGCATTTTTGGAATTTTCCGTTCTCCAAGGATCCCATGTCCGCGGACCGGCGTGTATTCGATTACCTGCGTCAGCGACATAAGGTACGGGGAACCGGTCGTGCGTCGGTGTTTTATAAATTGAATGAGGGCGACCCGGTTCACCCGTCGCGGCTGGCACTCATGGGCGAAGCTTACGATGCGGCGGCTACGATACCGCCCGATGCTGTGCGGCGCTGACCATAGGCCGCGCGCGCCCGAAATTGGGTGTTGGGACACCGAACAGACCAAACACCGGCAATCGATCCGATTTTTGATCGCAATTCCAAAAAATTCTATTGCGCCGCACCTCGGTTCGTAGAATCATGTCGAAGACTAATGCCAGCCGGCGACATCCATGGTTCATCGCTCCGCCCAGTCGCACCCGAAGTGTAAAGGGCACGACAAGGGGCGCCTCTGCATGGCGCAACGGTAAGAATGTACGGAACCTCCGCTCGACTCGATCCAACGAGCGGTGCGGCCGGTACCAGTGATCGGGCACTGTCGAAGGTTGTGTTCGATTGACGAGGTTTCGCCGCGCCGATTGCCCTTCCGCAGAATGCCAGCCGCGTGACGACCGATGGCACGCTCTTTATGGACTTCGGGACGTTGGTCGCGGCCACGACCTACGATGACGGACAGCTCCCGGCGGGCGACGAGATCGTCTTGGATGGTCCCGATACGTCGGTCAATCTGATCGACACGTTTAATATCGGCGATGGCGGTACTGACGCCAGTTCGCTCCTGATCCAGGACGGTGCGATCGTCACGATCGGTGGCGACCTAAACATTGGCAACGTCGTCGGTGGGGTGGGCATCGTCGATGTCGAGAATGCGACCCTCCTGGTCGCTGGCTCCTTAAGGATGGGGGACGGCGGCAAGGGCACCTTGATCGTCGGCACAGGCGCGCAGGTTTGCTTCGAAAACGGCCTTATTCTCGGGCCGGGCGCGGACCTCATCCAATATGCCCAACTCGATCCAGCTTTTCTCAATGGCGGCGCAAACACCATCAGCACCTCCATCGAGCAGGACTACAACGCCTACGTCACCGGCGCCGCGTCTTTCGTCATCAACAATGGCATCAGCTACACCCTCGGCACGCCGAAGATCACCGGCGGTGCGGTCACGTTTCAGATCGGCAGCGCCGCGGGTAACGGCAACCCGTCCTCCACGCTGGTGCTGAACGCGGGAACCGTCGCCGCCAACACCCAGATCAGCTTCAAGAATAACACCGGAACCTTGATCATCGGCACCGATACGCTGGGCACGATCGATATCCGAGCGACTGATAGCGCCGCCGCCACGCTGGTGGCGAACCCGAACCTGTATGTGCCGGCGATCCCAATTTCGCCGGGACGATCAAACCCATCGCGACCGGGGGCGACAAAATCTTTGTCTATACGACCGAGGCCGCGACATTCGTCGATCCGAATCATAATGCATTCGTAACTCTATGGGCGACAGCCAGCAACACCAATCTGGGCACGCTGGCTTTCGTCTCCGCGGGCTCGGCCTCGATCATGCTGAGTAACACGCTTTATCTACAGGACGTGGTCGTGTCGCCGCTGTGCTTCGTCGCCGGCACGAAGATCGCCACACCAGCCGGCGAGGCGCCGATCGAACAGCTCGTCGCCGGCGATGAGGTAACAACGCTCGGCGGCCTGGCCCGGAAAATCGTCTGGGTCGGCGAAGGGCGCGTTCTGGCGACAAGGGGACGGCGCTCTGATGCGACCCCGGTCATCGTGCGCAAGGGCGCGCTGGCCGATAACGTGCCGAACCGGGACCTGCGCATCACCAAGGCGCACGGACTGCTTATCGACGGCGTATTGATCCCGGTGGAGTATCTGGTCAATCACCGATCGATCCTATGGGACGACCGGGCGCAGGAAGTGCGGGTGTTCCATATCGAACTGGAAACCCACGACGTGCTGGTGGCCAATGGCGCACCCGCCGAAAGCTACCGCGATGACGGCAACCGTTGGATGTTCCAGAACGCCAACAGTGGCTGGCACCTGCCACCGTTAGAACCATACGCGGAGGTTCTTACCGGCGGTCCGATCGTGGATGCGGCCTGGACCAAATTGCTGCGCCGGTCGGGCCCGCGGCCGGCCCTGCCGTTGACCGCCGATCCCGATCTGCATCTCCTGGTGGATGGTCGGCGCGTCGACAGGTCCTGGTCCGTGGGCGAGGCGTTCGCCTTCGTCCTGACGCGATCGCCCATCGACATCCGCATTGTGTCGCGGGCGGCGTCCCCGCAGGAATTGGGATTGGCGCGCGACCCGCGCTGTCTGGGCGTGGCGCTCCGCAATCTTCTCATAAGACATGGATCCTGCTGCCGCGCCATCGGTGCGGAGGATGCGATGTTCGAGTACGGCTTCCATGACTATGAAGCGGATAACGGTTTCCGTTGGACCGATGGCGACGCCATCGTACCGACGGGTTTGTTCGCGGGTGTTGCCGGACCGGTAGAGGTCGTACTGACGGTGGCCAGCACCGCCAAATACATCGACGATGGTGCCGGGCAGGCCGTGGCATAACGAAGCGATAATCCGCGGCCGACGATGGCGCAATCGATCTCGACGAGACCGCCCAGCAGCTGCGCGCAGGCGGACCCCGCCAGAACACGCGCCGAATCGAATGCGCGCAGCCTCTTTTTAGGGGAACAGCGGGTTCGCCGAGACGCCTCTCCAGCTTGACCACTCAATGCAATCGGTGGTCCGGTCGCCGGGCAGCGCAGCCGTCGAGCAAACAGGCCGCGCGGGGAAGGACGCATCCGAGCATGCAAGAGAGCATCGAATCACGATCGTCCTGGGTCGCGGCGGGTTTGACGCTGGCGATCCTGTCGATTTCGTATGGGTCGCCGCTGCTAATCGTGGTGGGGCTCAAACCGATGACGGCGGCGATGGCGACGGAGCGGTCGGTGCTGGCGTTGGCGGGGTCGCTGGTGTGGGTCGGGACCGGATTCGGCGGGATACCGATGGGCTGGTTGGCTGATCGCATCGGGATCAGGGCAATCGTCGTGCTGGGTACGGTGTCGATGGCCTGTGGGCTGGCACTTTCGACGACCGGCAGTCTGTGGGCACTTTATCTCGGGCATGGGTTATTGATCGGGATGATCGGCAATGGGGCGATCTACGCACCGCTGTTGATCTATGTCAGCCGTTGGTTCGATCGGCGGCGGGGGGCAGCGATCGCGTTGATCTCCTCGGGACAGTACATCGCCGGCGTTGTCTGGCCCTCGGTATTCGAGCATGGCATTGCCCGGTTTGGCTGGCAGGGCACAATGATCGCGTACGCGGTGGTGGTGGCGGTGGCGATCCCGCCGTTCATGCTGCTGCTGAAACAGCCGCCAGCGCCGCTTTCTTCCGGCGGGGCTGGGGTTCGGGCCGGGGGTCGTTCCGTGCTGGGCCTTCGGCCGAACACGGCGCAGGCACTGATCTGCGCGGCGGCGTTCTGTTGCTGCATTCCGATGTCGATCCCAAGCTCGCATCTGGTGGCGTTCTGCAGCGACATTGGGGTTTCGCCGACGCATGGCGCGGCGATGCTGTCGGTGCTGCTGGGATGTGCTTTTGTGTCGCGCCAGTTCTGGGGCGCGATGGCCGACCGCATCGGGGGGCTGCGCACCGTTCTGGTTGGGTCGATGTTCCAGGCGGTCGCGATCGGGGCGTTTCTGCTGACTCAGGATGAGCGGGGGCTATTCGTTATCGCCGCCGCGTTCGGACTGGGGTTCAGCGGGATCATTCCCTCGTATTCAGTCGCGATCCGGGATATGTTTCCGTCGAGCGAAGCATCCTGGCGGATTCCCGCGGTGTTGTTTACCGGTATGTCGGGAATGGCGGTGGGGAGCTGGTTCGCGGGGCTGCTGTATGACCATTTCGGCAATTACGCGCCGGCCTTTGGCAGCGGGGTGGGGCTCAATATTTTGAACCTCGCGATCGTCGGCTTTTTGGTTTCGCGGTTGCCGCGGCGGGACCGAAGCGAAGTGGTGACCGTTGGATCATGAGTCCGCGGCGGACCGAAGCACAGCCAAGGTGCCCGATCCGCCGTCGACAGCGGTATCAGCCGAGTGCGGCGGAGACCTTTTCGCAGATCGCCTTGAACGACTCGGGGTCGTCATAAGCGATCGCTGCCAGTACCTTGCGATCCATCTCGATCCCGGCCTTTTTCAGACCGTCGATGAACCGGCTGTAGATCAGCCCGTGTTCGCGCACCGCGGCGTTGATGCGCTGGATCCACAGGCCACGGAAATCGCGCTTCTTGTTGCGCCGATCGCGGTAAGCATACTGAAGCGACTTTTCCAGCCGTTCCCGCGCAATGCGGTAATTGGTGGAAGACCGGCCGACGAAGCCCTTGGACTGTTCAAGGACTTTTTTGTGGCGGGCGTGGGTGGTAGTACCCCGTTTGACACGTGCCATACTGCTTCTCCCTTAACCCAGACCGTAGGGGGCCCACTGCTTCACGGTCAGGCCGTCGGCGTGGGTCAATACCTGGCTACCGCGGTTGGACCGCTTGGCCTTCTGGGAACGGGCGGACAGGCAGTGGCGCTTCTTGCCAGGGCCAGCCATCACTTTGCCGGTCGCGGTGATCTTGAACCGCTTTTTGACCGACGACTTGGTCTTCATTTTGGGCATTTCGGTCTCCTTCAAAGGGACGCGCCAGCAACGGGGATCATCCCCGCGGGCACGCAGTCGCGGCCGGGCATGCCCATCCAGGCCCGGGCTCGCAGACTGAGGGGCGGGTCTATAGCGGCGACCGCAGGACGACGCAACCGCCTTGTCACATCGGGCCGAGCTGCCGCCGGAACATCGCGAAAATGATCTCCCAATCGCGATTGGCACCGGCCTTGTGGTAGATGTCGCGATCAGGCAGCGCGTAGCCATGCACCGAACCCTGGTGGATTTCATGGTGGTAGGTCACCGGGCATTTGCCGAGCATGGTGCCGAGTTCCTCGATCATTGAAAGCGGTGCGTAGGGGTCGACCTCGGCGAAGCCGCAGTAAAGTTCGCCCCGCAACCGATCCAAATGCAGGTGCGGCGAATCCGGGCGTTCCGAAATCAGGCTCGTCGGATGCAACCCCGCGGATGCTCTGAAGCGTTCCGCAAACGCCTCCCCGACGCTGACCACGTGGCGCCCGCCCATGCAGTAGCCGATCGACCCCATCGGGCCTGGGCGGACCGGGGCATTGGCGTCGAGGTATGCGATCAAGGATCCGGTGTCGGCGATCACCATGGTATCGGTGAGCGTGCCCAGCGGGGCGACCACCTTGGCGCGATCCGCCTCGGGCAGCGAATGCAACGAGATCATCCGCCCGTTGGCGTCGTAAAACGCATGCCGGACGCGGCCGAGGCGATAGTAAAGGTCGGGCACCACGGCGCAGTAGCCGACGGTCGCGACACGGCGGGCGATGTCGTAAAGCTCCTCTCGGATGCCCCAGACATCCATGTAGATCGTCACCGCCGGAAATGGCCCCCCGGTTTCCGGATGCACGATGAACGTCTCCATCTGCCCATCGGCGGTGGAGACCTGAACGATCTGTTCCTTCATTTGAGTCGCCCCTCCTCGAAAATCAATCTCGCAACGGTTTGCCCGCTGTTTCCGGCCCGAACCAGATTGCCACCATGCCAAGCAGCAGCGTCAGCCCCACCATCGACGATGCCCGAGGGATCGAGCCGCCGAAGGTGCCCACGAGCGAGCCCACGATCAGCGGGCCTGGGGAGGTCAGCAGACGGGACATATTGTAACAAAAACCCTGGCCAGTGGCCCTGATCCGGGTCGGAAACAGCTCCGGCAGGTAGGCGGCGAAATTGCCGAACCCGCCGAGGATGAAAAAACCAAGCACGGGCAACATGATCTGCAGTTGGGGCAGCGTCGTGCCGTCGCGAAAGGTGTATACGATCGATATCAGCGAGCCGGTGCAAAAGATAAAATATGACAGCCGGCGACCAATGCGGTCGGCAAAAAGTATCAACACGCCGTAGCCGGCGACCGCACCGAAATTCATCAGAATGAAGGACCAACTGATGGTCCAGGTCGCGATCGCGGGCGTCGACGGTCCCAGCAGTTGGCTGATCCAAGCCGGCAACAATGTCAGCGCCGCCCAGCTCCCCACCGTCATCGCGAATGCGATCGTCACGCCGACGATCGTGTTGCGGATGTGATCGCGGGTGAAAATCGCAGTGAAGGTCGCCACCGCGGATTCGCCTTTGGTTGTCACCCTCGCCGCGATCCACCGTTCGGGTTCGGGGACGAACGCGCGGATGAACAAGGTTGCGACAGCCGGAACGATACCTGCCATCAGCACGACACGCCAGCCGAACGGCCCAAGAAAAATATTGACGCCGGCGGCCAGGAAGAAGCCGATCGCATAGGCCATCTGCATGATCTGCATCGCTTTAACCCGGGTCCGTTCGGGCCAGGTCTCGGCGATCAATGCCGCGCCGGCGGCCCACTCCCCGCCGATGCCGATGCCCGCGAGGGTCTGGAGAACCGCGAGTTGCCAGAAATTCTGCACGAACCCGCACAGAGCGGTGAACACGGAATAAATCAGGATGGTCAGGACCAGCGTGCGGGAACGGCCGATCCGATCGGCCACCACGCCGAATATGACGCCGCCCAACCCCCAGCCGAATATCTTTAACCCGACGACGATCCCACCGGCGGAGGCGATCGCGGACGGGGTCGCGGCACCGGTGAGTTCCTTGATGGTGGGAACCAGGACCAGGGTAAAAAGGTTCAGGTCCATCGAATCGAACATCCAGCCGAGGAAACCCGACAGGAGTGCCAGTTTGGCCGCTTTCGACATTGTCTGCTTGCCCCCCTCAAGGTCTTGTCGCGAGACCTAACACCGCTTCATCTCAGGCGAGAAGGGGGAATGGTCAGGGTCCCATGTTCCGGAACCCTGACATATCTGCCCAATCAGGCGCCGGTCATGATGTGAATCTCACGGGACGCCAGCATCTCCTTGGTCTTCGCACCGTAGGCGGCCATGTGCGGAGAGGCGGCGTGCGCCTTGAGGTGATCGGCACTTTCCCATTTTTCGACCACGACGAAGGTGTCTTCGCCGTATTTCGCCGGGCTGTTCGGCGCATCGACCACCGGGCCGTATTCGATGCAACCGGCCTCGGCATGGACCGCCGGCATATTGGCGCGGAAGAGTTCCAGCACCTGCGCGCGCAGGCCGGGCTTCGTCGTGATAACGGCGAGGACGTGGATCATGATTTGTCTGCTCCTGGTAGGGTTGGGTATCGTCCCTGACGGACGATCCAAGCCGATAATGGCCCAACCGGTCCGGGAAGCGAAACCCAGGGGAAAATCGACCATGAGCTACGCCGCGCCGTTCAAGGGCCTGAAAGTCGTCGACATCAGCCAGGGAGTGGCCGGACCCTACTGCGCGATGCTGCTGGCGCAGTACGGTGCCGATGTCCTCAAAGTCGAACCCACCGACACCGGCGATTGGTCTCGGGCGCTGGGGACGATCTACGGCGATCACACCGCCTATTCGATTCCCGCCAACGTCGGAAAACGCTCGATCGCACTCGATCTGAAATCCGATGACGGCAAGGCGTTACTGTGGCGGATGATCGACGGCGCCGACGTGTTCATCCAGGGTTTTCGGCCGGGCGTGATCGATCGTCTGGGTTTTGGCTACGATGCGGTGTCGGGCCGGGAGCCGCGCATTCTTTATGTCTCGATTTCCGGCTTCGGTCTGACAGGGCCGTTGTCGGAACGGCCGGCGATGGACCCGGTGCTGCAGGCCTATACCGGCCTGATGGCGGAGAACCGGGGCGAAGACGGCATCCCGCACCGGATTCCGATCATCTCGATCGACATGTCCACGGCGATATACACGTTCGGTGCGGTGTCCACCGCGCTTTATGCCCGCCGCGACGAAGCGAAGGGCCGCCATATCGAGGCCAGCCTGATGCAGGGCGGCGCCTCGTTGCAGGTGGTGCGGATGATGGGCTCCTACCTCGATGGCGGTGCCCCGCGCGCCGTGATCGCGCCCAGCGGGATCTACGAAACGGCGGATGGCTGGCTGTCCATCACCGTGGTGCGCCCGTTCGAGTGGGACGCCTACTGCAAGGCCATCGGCCGCCCCGACCTTGGCGAGCACCCGGACTACAAGACCAACGCCGATCGGGAACCGCACACACCGGCGTTGAACGATATCCTGCGGCCGCTGTTGCGCACCCGCCCAACGGCGGCGTGGTCGGCGGCGCTGACAGAACACCGCGTGATGCATGAGGCATTGAACAGCTACACCGAATTCCTCCGCCAGCCGCATGTGACCGCCAGCGGCGCCATCGCCTGGACCAGCCACCCACATGTCGGTCAGCCCATCCCGCTGCCGAACCTGATCGGGCTGCCACCCTTCGCCGAGGGGCAAACGCGCGCCGTCGCGCCGTCCAAGGGCGAGCACAGCGTGGCCATCTTGCGCGAGCATGGCTACGGGGCGGAAGACATCGCGGGGTTCCTCGATCGGGGCGTCGTGCTACAGGCGGGATGAGCCGAATGTGACGGATACCGCCCGCATGCCCCAATCCTCGACCATCATCGTTCTGCCGCTGGTCGGCGCGATTCTGACGTTCCTGATTACCTTCTACGGGCGGGAGCGGGCATATTCGATCCGTAGCCACAATTTCATCTCGGCGATCGCCGGCATGCTGGTGCTGGTGTCCTACCTCGCGTTTCGGGTCGTCGACGCGATGACCTACACCTTGACCCTTGTCTATGCCGGGGTGGTGGTGGCGTTCGCGGTCTGGGCCTTCATCTGCACCCGGATTTGACGGCTGGGCTTGGCCGAATGGTACGATTGCGTCAGGCTCGGATACCGTTCGCAGACGACGAAGGGAAAAGTTCGGTGCACGATCCGTTATATCCCGCGCGTCGTTCGAGCGCTCGGCAGGCGCCCCGGCTATGAAACACCGCGTCGATCAGCTGCTGGTGGACCGCGGCCTCGTTGAATCCCGCTCCCGAGCGCAGGCGCTGGTTCTGGCGGGCAAGGTGTACAGCGGCGACCGGCGGGTTGAGAAACCCGGCACGGCGATGGCGGAGGACGCCCCTTTGTCCGTCAAAGGCCAGGATCATCCCTGGGTGTCCCGCGGTGGGCTGAAACTGGATCACGGACTGCGCCATTTCGGGTTCTCGGCGGAGGGGCGAATCTGCCTCGATGTCGGCGCGTCTACAGGCGGCTTCACCGATGTGCTGCTGCAAGCCGGCGCGGCGAAGGTGCATGCGGTCGATGTCGGGCACGGCCAGTTGGCCTGGAAGCTCCGGTCCGATCCGCGCGTCGTCGTCTATGAAAAGACCAACGCCCGCCATCTCACCGCCGAGATTGTCTCCGATCCCATCGCGGCCCTGGTCTGCGATGCGAGTTTCATCGGGCTCTCCACGGTGCTGCCCGCGCCCTTGGCGCTCTGTTCGGCTGGGGCCTGGGCGATCGCCCTGATCAAACCCCAATTCGAAGCAGGGCCGGGGCAGGTCGGCGCCAAAGGGGTCGTCCGAGATCCGTTCGTCCATGCCGAGGTATGCGAGCGAGTCAAGCGATGGTGGTCGGGACTGCCGGGCTGGCGGGTTTTGGGAATCGCCGAGAGCCCGATCACCGGCCCCGAGGGCAACAAGGAATTCCTGATCGGCGCGCAAAAGACCTGATTATACCAGCCCGTATAAACTTTGACGTACCGGCCGAC
>CAIRCM010000018.1 GCA_903877125.1 uncultured Acetobacteraceae bacterium
CCGCAAGTCATTGTTCATGGGCGAGCACTGCTCCCACATCGACGGACTACCCATCGAGGAAGGGCGTGCTCGGCTGGAAAAACTGGAAGAATTCGCCACCCAGGAACGCTTCACCTACCGGCACAAATGGCGCGCCGGCGACATGCTGATGTGGGACAACCGCTGCCTGCTGCACCGGGCGGACCCGAATTTCGACGCGGCGCGGTTCCCGAGGGTGCTGCACCGTACCTGCCTTCGGGGCACGGCCCCAATCTGAAACTGGAGGATACCATGCACGATACAGTCATTCGCGGCGGCACCATCGTCGACGGTACCGGAAAAGCATCGTTCACCGGCGACGTCGCCATGACCGACGGCGTCATTTCCCAGGTCGGCGGCAAGGCCGGTCCCGGCAAGCGGGAAATCGACGCAAACGGCCTGCTCGTCACGCCCGGCTGGGTCGACGTGCATACGCACTATGACGGTCAGGCCACGTGGGACAGCGAACTCGCACCGTCGTCCTGGCACGGTGTGACGACGGTGCTGTTCGGCAACTGCGGTGTCGGTTTCGCGCCGGTCCGTCGTTCCGATCATGCCTCGCTGATCGGCATGATGGAATCGATCGAGGAAATTCCGGGCTCCGCGCTGTCCGAAGGGCTGAAATGGAATTGGGAGACGTTCCCGCAGTTCCTCGATGCACTGGACGGGATGCCGCGGGCGATCGACGTCGCGGCGCAGATTCCGCACCACCCGTTGCGGGTTTATGTGATGGGCGATCGCGCGGTGCGGCGGGAACGCGCCACCGCGGACGATATCGCGGCGATGCGCGACGCGGTGCGGCAGGGGCTCGAGGTCGGCGCGTTCGGCTTCACGACGTCGCGGACCAACTCGCACAAGACCCCGACTGGTGACATGGTTCCCGGCCGTTACTCGGAAGTCGAGGAACTGCTGGGCATCGGTTCCGCCTTCAAGGGGCTGAACCACGGCGCCTACGGCGTGAACAGCGATTTCGACGATGAGGCCGGCGAACTCGCGTGGATGACCAAGTTGGGTCAGGACACCGGCCGCCCGGTGTGGTTCCTGCTGACCGACCGCCCGACCGATAAGGTCCGTTGGCGCCGCCTGATGGACGGGGTGCACAAGGCCCGCGCCGCCGGCGCCCATGTGACGGCTCAGATCGCCGGCCGCCCGATCGGCGTCATGCTGGGCATCGACACGGCGCTGAACCCGTTCTCGATCCGTCCGAGCTATCAGGCACTGTTGAGCCTGCCTGTGGCGGAACGGATCAAGCGGATGCAGGATCCGGCGATGCGCGCGCAAATCCTGTCCGAGGAACCGTCGGCCGAGTTGCTCAACCGCCTTTCGCAGTTCCGCCAGCACATCACCAAGCGGTGGGATCGCATCTTCCCGATGAGCAACCCGCCGAACTACGAGCCGCGGGCCGACGAGAGCATCGCCGCGATGGCCGCCCGGTCGAACCATTCGCCGGACGAAGTGGCGTACGACTACCTCGCCGCCGGTGCCGAGAAATTCCTGTTCTTCCCGATCGTCGGCTACAACGAGGACAACCACGACATCATCCACACCATGCTGACCGACGATGCCACGCTGCTGGGCCTGTCGGACGGCGGCGCGCACTGCTCGTCGATCGTGGATGCTTCGGTGCCAAGCTGGATGCTGATGCATTGGGCGCGCGACCGGTCGCGTGGCGCCCGGTTGCCGTTGGAAATGATCGTGCGGCGTCAGACCAGCGAGACGGCGGACTTCTTCGGCTTCCACGATCGCGGCCGGCTGGCGGTGGGCAAGAAGGCCGACGTGAACGTCATCGACTACGAGAACCTGCAACTGCACGTCCCCGAGGTGGTCTACGACCTGCCGAAGAACGGGCGGCGATTGGTGCAGCGCGTGGACGGGTACCGCCACACGTTCGTTTCCGGTGTCGGCACGTTCGAGAACGGCGTCTATAACGGCGCCACCCCGGGCAAGCTGGTCCGCGCCGCCAGGGGTTAATATCGGTTTCGGAGAGGCTTTCGCCATGGCCCGGCGCCCCCGGGCCATGACGGCTTAGGGCAAACGATGTATTGCCGAGGCAGATGGCCGGGACCGGCTCGGCCATGACGTATCGGAAAGAGACCATTATGGAAAAGCGCCAACTGGGGCAGTCGTCCCTGTACGTCACCCCCATCACGTTTGGTGGCAACGTGTTCGGCTGGACGGCCGATGAGAAAACCTCCTTCGCGCTGCTGGACGCGTTTCTGGATGCAGGCTTCAACTTCATCGACACGGCCGACGTCTACTCCCGCTGGGCGCCGGGCAATGCGGGCGGCGAGTCCGAAACCATCATCGGCAACTGGATCAAGGCACGGGGGAACCGCGACAAGTTCGTTCTCGCCACCAAGCTGGGTATCGAGATGGCGCCGGGGAAGAAGGGCCTGTCGCGCAAATACATGATGCAGGCGGTCGACGATTCGTTGCGCCGGCTACAGACCGATTACATCGATCTGTATCAGTCGCACCGCGACGATCCGGAAACCCCGATCGAAGAGACCCTGTCCGCCTATCAGGACCTGATCAAAGCCGGCAAGGTTCGGGAAATCGGAGCGTCGAACTTCTCGGCCGAGCGGCTGGCGGAGTCTTTGAAGATCAGCGCCGAGAAGGGGCTGCCGCGCTACCAGAGCCTGCAACCGCATTACAGCTTGGTGGAACGGCAGGAATTCGAAGGTGCGCTGGAGGATCTCTGCTTGAAGGAGAAGGTCGGGACGATCGGCTATTACTCCCTGGCCAGCGGCTTCCTGACCGGGAAATATCGTTCGGCCGCGGATACGCAGGGGCGGGCGCGCGGGTCGCGGGTGGAGAAATATTTGAACGACTACGGATTCGGCGTGATCGCGGCGCTGGACGATGTGGCGAAGCGCTACAATGCCAAGCCGGTGCAGATCGCGCTGGCTTGGTTGATCGCTCGGCCCAGCGTGACCGCGCCGATCGCCAGCGCGACGAACCTGGACCAATTGGGCGAATTGCTGAAAGCGGCAGAGATCAAGCTGGATGCCGCGGCCATTCAGGAGATCGACGTGGCCAGCAAGCCGCGCTGAAAGCTACGCCTGGGGCGGGCGGTTGTCCGCCCCATGTGCGGCCTCGACCAAGGCGCGGGCGCGGCGGAAACGCCGCGACACCTCCGACCCGAGCTGGCGGTGGAGCAACAATGCCACCAGCCAGATCGACGCGCCGGCCAGCCACCCGGGACCGGCGAGCCAGGTCAGGCCAACAATCGCGAAATAATAGGATCGGATGCCGTCGTTGAACGTGATGATGGCGCTCGACAAGACTCCGCCGATGGCCTCCGCCATGGCATCACGCGGCGCGTCCGTCGCGGGCGGCGCGGCGCCGATCAGTGCGACGGTGTAGTTGAGCTGTCGCAGGGACCAGGTGAGTTTGAACAACCCGTGCACCAGCACGGCCATCGGCAGCAGAAACTTGATCTCGAGAAACGCCCGCGAGACCGGCGCGACCATCGACAGGCCGTCGATGGCGGGCTGCAGCCGGTCGAGCCCGGTCAGAACGCCGAGCAGCGCACCGATCGCGATGAGGCTGGTGGATGCGAAGAAACTGGCGCTGTGGACGACATGGCCGATGAGGCCGGCGTCGACGATGCGGTTGTCGCGTTGCAGCATCGACCGCATCCAGAGCACCCGCACCGAATGCAGGCCGTTGTTGATCGCCATGCCCCTGCCGATCCAGCGTGCCGCCGGGCCGTAGCCGAACCAGAGAGCGCAGAACAGGATGAGGCTGGCGATGTCGAGCGGCGGGAGAAGATTGAACAGGGCCATGACCGGTTCATAGAACAAACCCGGCGAGATCGCGCAATCTCAGGCCGCGTTTCGGATATCGGGGCGATCGGCGGTATCGGCGATTTTCAGGATCAGTTCGCGACGGGGCGCCGCCGGCCTGCAGCAGGTCATGCGGGGCTCCGGCCCTGAGGTCCCGACGCTGGTCCCACGATACGACTGGTGCGAGACCCTGTATGCTTCGTCCTTTCCTGCACGAAAATTCGCTCAGCAGTCCTCAACGACCAGTTTTTCAGCAGCCTGCTGGAGCACGATCGGGTCAAATTGACCCAATCGTGCTCTATAAGCCTTTGTTTGATCGCGTGATTCACGCCACCGTGTGATTCCACCTCTGGCGATCACTCCCCAGCTCCGGGAGCGATGTGCCCGCCGCACCCTCTGCCTCCAATCCTTCACCTTCCCCAAGCGCAACGCCTGCTCAGCGTCCTGCCCCGCCCATGCGGGAATTGTTGAAGAGCCATCAACCCGGCACCCTCCGAAAAGGTTGAAAGCAAAAGCGGCGAGGACGGTCGAGGCACGACCGCTGACAAGGCTCCGAGGACGATCCCTCCCGCGACCGTCCGTTGGGGTCGGCCCGCGAGTGCGTCCTGAGCGGACCTTACAAAAACTGCGCCTTCTGTTCCGTCCCGATAATATGCCGTCCCACCATCTCCAGGTGCGCCGGCATCGCCTGCAAGTGCTGGCTGACGCTGAGGGCATCGCGCAGGCGGCGCTCGAAGGGGGCGGAAGCGAGGATCGCTGTCGTGCCGGCGCCGCGGTAGCAGGCGACGGAGACGTCCGTCGCCTCATTCATCGCATAGGTCGTCGCGAGGCGCAGGCGCATGCGGTGGTCGAGGGTTAGGGTGCCGGCGGCGGCGGCGTCGTAGGCCTCGGTTATCGCTTCGTGGAGGAAGGCGCGGGCGGAGGACAGTTTGGCCTCCATCAGGGCGATTTCCTTTTGCACGGCATTGTTCAGGGCCATCGGGTTGACCGACGCCCTGCCCTGCTTGCCGCGGGCGAGTTGGGTGTAGGTTTCCAGCATGCGGCGGCCGAGGCCCAGCGCGACGCCGGAGAAGCCGGTGGCGTACAGGAGGTGGGAGGTGATCTGGTAGAGCGGGCCGGTGAGGATGCGTTCCTCGACGGCGTCCCGAGCGGGGGCGTGGGCTTCGGGGACGAACAGGTCTTCCACCACGTAGGTATCGCTGCCGGTGCCGCGCAGGCCGAGGACGTTCCAATCGTCGATGATTTTCGCTTGGGCGCGTTCGAACAGGAAGCTGCGGTCGTCGGGGCGGCCGTGGCGGATGTGCGGGGTGCCGTCGGGGTTCTGCACCGCGCTGTGGGCGCCGAGCAGCTTGGTATGACGGCCGCCGCTGGCGAAACCCCAGGTGCCGGTGAGGCGGTAGCCGCCCTCGACCCGGATGGCTCTGCTTTGATTGTGTTTGGCGCCCCAGGCCAGGCCGGTGCGGGCGCTGGGGAACAGCGCGATGGCGGCGTCATGCGACATGGCGGCGACGGAGGAGGCGACGGAGACGTTGGACTGGTTGACGAACCAGCCGGTGCTGGCGTCGCCCCAGGCGATGGCTTCGGTGGTTTTGCAGAAGTCCAACAGATGGATTTCCTGCCCGCCCATGGAACGCGGCATCAACAGACGGAGCATGTCGTTTTCGACCAGGGCGTCGACGACCTCGGGCGTGACTTCGCCGCGGCGATCGATTTCCGGGCCGTTGGCGTCGAGGAGCGGCTGGAGGGCGCGGGCTCGGGCGGGGGCGCTGGGGAGAATCTGGACGTTGGTGTCCATCGGGCATGTCCTTGAGGTACGTGTCGATGGAGGCATAGAGCGCCGGACAGCGGTCGCGTCAACAGATGGGCGGTGGCCAAAGCGGGAAAGCACGGCTAGAGCACGATCGGGTCAAATTGACCCGCTCGTGCTCTATAAGCCTTTGTTTGATCGCGTGATTCACGCCGCCGTGTGATTCCACCTC
>CAIRCM010000019.1 GCA_903877125.1 uncultured Acetobacteraceae bacterium
CGAATGCCGGTATCCACGACTTTTCAAGCTCCGTTCGACGAAAATCGTGGATACCGGCATTCGCCGGCAGGACGCGGGTGGCAGGCCGATGCGTCAATGATTGCGGCCGTCGGTATAATACCAGCCCGCGCAATGATTGACTCGTGGCGGCTGCCCACCCGGCATGACGTGATTGGGTCGGCCGGTACGTCGAAGTTTATACGGGCTGTTGGTATAACAACCTGATCGATTGGATTTATCACCTCCCGCGATCGAGGAATCCCGGTCAGCCCCCACCCGGAACCCACAGGACATCCCCCGCGCCCCCGTCGTTCAGCACCCGAGCCAGCACGAACAGATGGTCCGACAACCGGTTCAAATACCGAACGACCGTCGGGTTGATCCCCTCAACCCCAATCGCCGCCCGCTCCGCCCGGCGCACGACAGTCCGCGCCACATGGGCATACGCAGCCCCCGCGCTGCCCCCCGGCAGAATGAAGCTCGTCAGCGGCGGCAGCGCCTCGTTCATCGCCGCCACCTCTGCTTGCAGCCGCAGCACCGGCGCGTCCGTCACGCGCAGGCGCTCCCCGCCTTCGCCCGGCACGCACAGATCCGCCCCCACGTCGAACAGGTCGTTCTGAATCCGCGCCAGCATCGCGTCGCTGTCCGCCAGCGCCTGTGTATGCAGCCGCAGCACCCCGATCGCCGCGTTCGCCTCATCCACCGCCCCGATCGCTTCGACCCGTCGGCTGTCCTTGCGCACCCGCGTGCCATCGCCCAACGAGGTCTCGCCCCCGTCGCCGCCCCGTGTCACGACCCGATCGATCCGCACCATGCCAACACCCGCTATTGAAACGCGAAACTGAAATTCATCCGAAAGTCGAACGGAACCGGCACCCCGTCCTTCGTCGCCGGCGCGAACGTCCATTTGCGCACAGCCTGCTGCGCCGCCTGATCCAGCAGCGGGTAGCCGGAACTGCGCTCGATGTCGACGCCATCCGCCACGCCCGCCGTACCGACATGCACCACCACCAGCACCGAACCTTGCTGACCCAGCCGCGCCGCCGGCTCGGGATAGGCCGGGGGGCGGTTGCGCGCGGGGTTGTCGGGTGTCGCCGGAATCACGTCATGGCCTTGCACGATCGCGTTGGACGGACTGTCCGTCCCGCCGATGTTGATCTGCAACGGCGGCTGGGGCGGCGCCGTCGCGGTCGCCTCCGACGGGTCCGGAGGGCTCGGCGGTGCCGGCGGGGCAACCGGCGGCAATCCCTCGGTCGTCGGTTGAGGGTCGGGTGGCGGAGGTGGCGTCGCCGCCGGCGTTTGCGGATGGGCCTGAGGCTGCACCTGACTCGGCGGTTGCGGCGGCGGCGCGGCCTGATTCTGTCCCGAACCCTGCTGCTCCTGCATCACCAGTTGCACCGTTACCGGCTTGTCCGGCGCGATCCCGACGGGAACCGCGTCATGCCGGTGCGTCCAAAGAAATGCCCCGACGATCAGGCCATGCAGCAGCAGCGAAACCAGCCCCAGGATCGGCAGAACATAGCCGCGAACGCGCGAACTGGGGCGGTAAGACCCGGAACGGGTCCGAACGGGCTGTTGTCGCGCCGACCCGGCAACGTGCATCCAGCGAGCCATCAATACGGCAGCAACCTCGGCGCCGGATCGATCCCAACGCGCATCCCAAACGCCGCCGCCGCCGCATCCAACGCCTGGTCGGGTGCCACATCCGCCAAAATCCGCCCGCCCGCCAGCACCACCACACGATGCGCATACCCGATCGCCAGATCGATCGCGTGCGACACCGCCACCACCGCGCGCCCATCCTCAGCCGTCCGCCGCAGCAGACACATCACGTCGTGCGCGGCGGCGGGGTCGAGGTCGGCCGTCGGTTCGTCCAGCAGCAGCACATCCGCCTCCGTCGCGAAGGCGCGCGCCAACATGGCCCGCCGCGCCTGCCCGCCGGAGATGCGGTCGATGCGCGCGTCGCGCAAGGCCGCGATACCGCATGTTTCCATCGCCCGCTCCACCGGTGCCGCGGCCGCATCCGCGTGCGGAATACGCCCGAGCGCGACCACCTGCGCGACGGTCAGCCCCCACGCGGCATGCGCACCCTGCGGCACATAGGCGACATGCCGCGGGTCCGGCCGCGCGCAGCCCGGCAGCAGACCCGCCAACGCCCGCAGCAGCGTGGTCTTGCCCGCCCCGTTCGGCCCGCACAGCGCCACCAGCGCGCCCGGTGCGACGGCGAACGTCACATCGTCCAAAACCACCCGGCTCCCCAGGCGGATCGTCCGATGGTGCAGTGCGACAGACGGTTGCATCGCCGCGTCCTACACCATTCCGGCGGTGCCGGCACAGATAACGCCGAACCCTGTTCTATATATCTTTGTTCGATCGCGTGATTCACGCCGCCGTGTGGTTCCGCCTTTGGCGATCGTGCACTAAGGCAACGCGCAAAAATGACCGCTCCAAGTCGCGGCGGTCTCGTTACATCGTCATGGCCCGGCTCGTCCGGGCCACCTATAGCGGCACACTGCCACAAC
>CAIRCM010000020.1 GCA_903877125.1 uncultured Acetobacteraceae bacterium
CATATTGGACGACGCGATAAAGCTCATTATTGCATATTTTACTGTTTGTTAATGGGTGCCTACTTTCCAGGCGTCTATTCAACCGAAAGTATAAAATAAAAATGAGAGAAATCCATTCAAATTTGGAGACGTGCTGCCAATAAAAAAACGCCGCGCCAGCTTCCCGCCAGCGCGGCGTCCCCGCATATGCCGGCTGGCGCCCATCCCAGGGCGCCAGCCAGGCGCCCTAGTGCATCGCCTTCAGCCGGTCGGCCAGCCCGATGTCGTTGATCTGTACCGCCTGCGCCTTGAACAGTGTCTCCAGATAGGCACCGGTCATCTGCTGTGCCCGAGCCTGCCGCAGCGCCGCCGTGAGGCTGGCGCGAACCTGGTCGAGCGGCGCGGTCGAAGGCGGCTTGACCCCCAAGAGCTTCACGATGTGGAACGCATCCGGGCTGCGAATCGGATCGCTGATCCCGTTCTCCTGCATCGTCACCAGAACATCGCGCACCGGCTGCAGGATCTGGTCGGCACGAAGCCAGCCGAGATCGCCTCCTTTGCTCGCCGAATTCGGGTCCTGGGAAACCTTCTTGGCGATTTCGGTGAAGTCAGCCTTCGGCTTGGCGAGCTGGGCGCGTGCGTCCTTGGCTTTTTTCAGAGCTTCAGCCTCGGCTTCCTTGCTCGCGTTGGCGGGTGCCAGGATCGCGATCTGCTGCACATGGAACTGCTGCGGGATAACGAACCGTGCCTTGTTGGCCTCGTACGCTGCCTGAAGTTCAGCCTCGGTCGGATACGCGGCATCGACCTGCGCATGGGACGTCAGCCACAGTTGCGCCATCGCCGTGTCCCGTGCGTCGTTGGCCCGAGCGACGGCGTCCGGGGTCACGTCGTACTGGGCGGTGTGCGCCTCGGTCAACAGGATGCGCCGGATGATCCGGTCCTTGATGAACTCCTGCAAAGCCTGCGGGTTCGCCAGAATCTGCGCACGGATCGACGGGTCGAGGCGAGCCAACTCACCATGGATATCGGCCGTCGTGAGCTTCACATCGCCGCGCTGCGCCACGATGTCCGGTGCGGTTGGCGCCGCTGGTGGCGGGGCAGGGGGGGCGTCGGCGGCAGCGATAAACACGCCGGCGGTCAACAGAACGGCGAGCCGAGAAATAGGACGCATCGTGAGCGATCTCCGTTAAGCGCGGATCGGCCGCGCGGCGGCGGTGGTTTAGCCGTTGAAGAACGCGATGGCCATCCGTGCCAGGTCGTCGGGCGACTGCAAATGCGGAAAATGCCCGGCCTCGGGCAGCACGTCGCAGTGCGCACCAGGGATCAGTGCGGCGACCGCACGCCCAAGTGGCGGTGGCCAGATGAAATCGTGCGCCCCTGGCGCGACCAATGTCGGCACCGCGACTCGCCCCCAATCCGCGGGCGTCATCTCAAGTCGCGCCAAAGCCAAAGACAGTTCGGCATAGGCGTTTGGGTCGTTGGCGAGATAGATGCCGCGATAGGCAGCCCGAGCCGCTGCATGCGATTCGGGGAAGGCGTTGGCCAGGCTGGCCTCCGCCACGCCACGCATCCCGACAGTCCGGACACGGCCGGATCGTTCGGTCAGGTAATCGCGGGTCGGTCCGGCCATGTCGGGTGCGACCGCGCACATCATCAGACGTCGCACGCGATGCGGGTGCCGGATCGCCAGCAGCGCCCCGGCCAACGATCCCAGTGCCGCGCCAATCACATCGAACCGTGGCAGATCGAAAGCCTGCGCGATGTCGTCGGCGAGATCGGTCATCTCGAAACGGCTCGGCGGCTTTTCCGATCGACCGGCACAGCGAAAATCAGGGGCGATCACCCGCCGGTGCGGTGTCAAAAGCGGAATGACCTTGGCCCAGCTCTCGCTGCTGCCGCCGAGCTCGTGCAGCAGCAGGATGGGCGTGTCGCCCGACCCCGCGTCTTCGTAGTGCAGACCAATGTGTCCGGTGTCGGCGAAGGGCATAACGCAGCGGATCCTGGATAGCGGCGCCGCGTATGTAAAGGAATCCGGGCGCCTTGGTCAGGGGGACAAAACCAGCTGTACGGATTTCCTACCGATGGGGATGACATGGCAACCGACTTCCCCCATTGTCTTCCCCGTTCGTAGTCATAGGGAGAGAATGCCATGGGCATGATGGATGGAAAGGTCGCCGTCGTCACCGGCGCCGGCGGTGGTATCGGGCGGGCGACCGCGCTGGAACTCGCTGCCAACGGGGCGATGGTCGTGGTCAACGACATCGGCGGCACGGTGACCGGCGAAGGCCGCGATGCCGGCCCGGCGCAGCGCGTTGTCGCCGAAATCACGCAGAAGCATGGTTCGGGGCGCGCGGTAGATCGG
>CAIRCM010000021.1 GCA_903877125.1 uncultured Acetobacteraceae bacterium
AGCGGAAGGGGTGTAGGTAATATTATGATAGAATTGACTTAATTGGACATTTGACGGTATTTTCCTCCCAACGTTTTTGCGTCGATCGATAATGCGGCAGATGGATAGAAGCCGGCATTTGACGATCAATTTCGATAGACGGCGATAGGAGAAATTTTCCAACGCTCGAAATTTTCCAATGAAATCAACAGCCCGAATTTTTGACGGTATCGCTGACGGGAAAAGCGAGGCGGCTGGACAGATTTTTCAAATAAAAACAGACCCTTACGGGTCTGTTGAACAATTGAGTGGGAATAACCCCAACCAATGAGCCGCCCCGGCAACCAACGTTCGATCGAGCGCCGCGTCCGGCGGGTAGCGACCCGGCTTGGCCTGCACCTGATGATCGTCGATAAGCCGGACAAACATGTCCGCGCCCATGGCGGCTACATGCTGCGCGAGGCAGCGACAATGCGCATCATCTTCGGCAACAAAGACTACCCTTATTGCGCCGACATCGAAGAAATCGCGGTATTCCTCGACGCCCAGGGGGAGACACCCTGATCGCCGGTCCCATCGTTCAACGAGACCGCCCGCGGCACCAAATGGCCCGAGGTGGCAGGGGCGTGTGTCACGATAAGCTGGTCACGCGCTGGCACAATTGCGGCCAGCGTCGCGACCGGTCCGGCTGACCAACGCTTTCAACGCCGCGGCTCGTGAGAGCAAGCGCATCAAGATATCGGCAAGGCAACGCAAGCTCGCGATAGCCGGTTTGCCTCGACGAGCGTCACCCCAACACCGTCCGCGCCACCCCAATATAAACTGGGATCCCGAGCAAAAGGTTGAATGGAAATGTAATTCCCAGCGACATCGTGAGCGGTATGGCAAGCCGCGCCTCCGGCAGCGCCATCCGCAATGCCGCGGGAACCGCGATGTAGGAGGCCGAGGCTGCGAGCGTCATCAGAATTGCCGCGCCTCCAGCCGAAAGCCCAATCAGCCAGGCCAGCCCAAGCGCCAGGCTCGCGCCCACCACGGGGGAGCCCAGCGCGAACACCAGCAGCCCACCTCTCAGATACGCTCGCCCATCCCGCAACCCCCGCCCGGCGACAAGCCCCATTTCCAGCAGGAAGAGGCAGAGGAAGCCGGGGAACAGATCGACCAGGAAAGGCTTAACCGGGGCGGCCCCTTTTGCACTCACCACCGCGCCAATCACCAGCGCGCCCAGCAGCGTCAGCACGGACCCGTTCAGCAGTACCTCCCGCAGCGTGCCGCGCCGGTCGCCAGAGACGGTGCCGGCAAGCAGCAGCGCCGCAAGAATGGCCGGGGTTTCCATCGCGGCGGCAACCGCGACCATGAACCCCTCAACGCTCATGCCAACCTGCGCGAGCGCCCCGGTGGCAGCAGCGAATGTCACGGCTGAAATCGAGCCATAATGTCCCGCGATCGCCGCCCGGTCGGTGCGCGGCAGCCGCGTCAGCGCCGCGAGGGCGGGAAAGGCCAGCAGCGGCATCAGGAAGGACAACGCGCCCCCCGCCGCCAGCACCGCCGCCAACTGCCAGGTAATGCCGTGATGGGCAATTTCCAGCCCGCCGCGAAAGCCGATGGACATCATCAGATAGAGTGACAACAGCAGCGCCACCGGCTCCGGTACCGCCAGATCGGACCGGGCCAGCGCCGCACCCACCCCAATAACGAAGAACAGCACCGCCGGGGACAGTAAGTTTTGCATCGCGAGATCGAGAATCATCCGAAAGTCTCCAATTTATAGCGCCGCACCGGGTCGCCTCGGTGGAGATAAGCGGCTTTCAAAATTATGAAAAATTGATAAATCAAACACTCATCATTGTGTTTGGTGATACTCCACATGCCCCGCCCATTGGTCACACTCGATCTCGATCTCGTCCGCGCCTTTGTCACCATCGCCACCCTTGGGCAGTTTACCCAGGCGGCGCTGCGGCTCGGGCGGCAGCAATCAACCATTTCCCTCCAGCTCGCCCGGCTGGAGACGGCGCTGGACACACGGTTGCTTGAACGCTCCCCGCGCGCCGTGCGGCTCACGCTGGAGGGGGCGCGGTTTCTGCCCCATGCGCAGCGCCTGCTGGCGTTGAACGATGCGGCCGTGGCGGAGCTTTCCGAACCGGCCATGGTGGGCAGTGTGCGTCTTGGCACGCCCGAGGATTTCGCCACCACGCATTTGCCTCAGGTGCTCGCCCGCTTCGTGCAGGCCTACCCGGCGGTGGCTCTGGAGGTGACGTGCGACCTGACGTTGAACCTGCTGGAAGGCTTCCGCGAGGGCCAGTTCGACCTGGTGTTGGCCAAGCGTGAGCCGGCGGCACGGGCAACGCGCGAGGGACTGAAGGTCTGGCAAGAGGCGCTGGTTTGGGTGTCCGGCGCCGCCGAGGCCGGCCTGGGAGACGGCCCGGTGCGGTTGGTCGTCTCGCCCGAGCCCTGCGTATATCGCAAGCGCGCCACCCAGGCGTTGGACCGGGCCGGGATGCCATGGCGCATCGCCTATACCTGCGGCGCCCTGTCAGGCGCAATTGCCGCTGTGAAGGCTGGGCTCGGCGTGGCGGTGCTGCCGCGCGACATGGTGCCGGACGGGCTGCATGTCCGCGGCGCGGCCGAGCTGCCCGCGCTGCAAGACACCGAAATCGCCCTGCTGGACCACGGCGCGCTCAGTCTGCCTGCCCGGCGCTTGAAGGAGCATATCGCCCGCTCGCTCGGGTAGGGCGAAAATGCGGCGAGGAAGGCGCTGGGTCGCTCGCCTACGCGGCATGTCGCGGTCTGCCGTCATTGTTTTTAACGCCGATGGAATGTGGCACGCGCATCACCAAGTAAGGGCTTCTGACATCTTCGTGCGGCGGTCGTGGGCAATTGGTAAAAGCCGTTTTTTCTCCCTCGCCCGCCACGCGTTGTCCGAGGCGGAAATGTTCGTGCGGGAGGTGCTTTGGCGCACCTACCGGAAGGGCTGGCTGACATGGCGCGTTCCCTGAACATTGTCTGGTTCAAGCGGGACCTGCGGGTCATGGATCATCGGCCTCTGACCATGGCGATCGAGGCGGGCCCGGTCTTGCCGCTTTACATCGCCGAGCCCGATCTTTGGGCGCAACCTGACGCTTCGGCGCGGCAATGGGACTTTGCAGCCGAGAGTCTTGCTGAATTGCAGGTGGCGCTGGCCGCCCTGGGACAGCCCCTTTGCGTGATGGTCGGCGATGCCGTGCCGATATTTCAGCGGCTGCATCGAAGCCACGGCATAGCGGCATTGTGGAGCCACGAGGAGACCGGCAATGGTTGGACCTACGCCCGAGACCTCTCGGTGGCGGCCTGGGCGAGGGGCGCCGAGGTGCCATGGCATGAGTCGCGGCAGTTCGGCGTGATCCGCCGCCTGAAATCCCGCAACGGTTGGGCGAAGGCATGGGACCGCGACATGGCCGAGGCGTTGACGCCGGCACCGGAGGCGCTTGCCCCCATCGATGGCGACTGGCCGACCACGATCCCCACGGCGGCCGCGCTTGGACTCGCGCCCGACCCTTGCCCTTTTCGTCAGCCGGGCGGGCGTGCGCAGGGCCTCGCGACACTCAGAAGCTTTCTCGCCGAACGTGGTCGCGATTATCGCTACCGGATGTCCAGTCCGGTCACGGCTTTCGAGGCGAGTTCCCGCCTGTCGCCGCATTTGACCTGGGGCACCATATCCATGCTCGAAGTGGCCCAGGCGAGCTGGGCACGGATGCGTGCGTTGAAACTGTCGGACGATCCCGATGCAGGGTCCTGGCGGGCCTCGCTGATCTCATTCGCCGGTCGTCAGCATTGGCATTGTCACTTCATGCAAAAGCTGGAGGATGAGCCGCGGATCGAGTTCGAGAATCTCCATCGCGTTTACGACGGGCTGCGGCCCTATGTTGCCGATTCAGAACATCTGGCGGCTTGGAGCGAGGGGGTCACGGGGTTTCCGTTCGTCGACGCGTGTATGCGGGCGCTCAATCGGCATGGTTGGATCAATTTCCGCATGCGGGCAATGCTGATGTCGTTCGCCAGTTATCATCTATGGCTGCCCTGGCGTGAAACCGGGCTGCATCTGGCGCGCAAGTTTGTCGATTATGAACCGGGCATCCACTGGTCGCAGGTGCAGATGCAGTCGGGGACGACCGGCATCAACACCATGCGGGTCTACAACCCGGTCAAACAGGGTTTGGACCAGGATCCAACGGGCTGTTTCGTGCGCGCATTCGTGCCGGAGCTGGATGGTCTGCCGGCTGCCTTTATTCACGAACCCTGGCTTTATCCTGGCGCTTCTGATCTGGCCTATCCGTCGCCGATCGTAGACCATGCTCAGGCGGGGCGGGCCGCGCGGGAGGCGCTTCATGCGGCACGCAAGGGCGCGGATCACCAACAGGCCGCAGCGGCAATCGCCGCCAAGCACGGGAGCCGCAAGGCCGGCATTCCCATGACCGGCCGCAAGCGGGCCTCGGCGAGCAAGCCGGATGTCGATACGCAATTCTCATTGGATATCTGATGGCCGGTGTTCGCAATCTGATCTTTGTTCTTGGCGATCAACTGACGCCGGGGCTTTCCAGTCTCGCGGCGGGCGACCCGACGCGCGACGTCGTGCTGATGGCAGAGTTGCATAACGAGGCGACTTCGGTGCGCCATCACAAGAAAAAGCTTGTCTTCATTTTTTCGGCGATGCGTCACTTTGCCGGGGAGCTTCGCGCTGGCGGTTGGACGGTCGATTATGCGCCGCTTGGATCGGCGGACGGGCGGGCGGGTTTCACCGATCGGCTTGCCCAGGCCATCAGCGAATACCGGCCTGCGCGGGTTGTGGTGACCGAGGCGTCCGAATGGCGTGTGTCGCAGGAGATCGCGCGCTGGGGGGCGCGGTTTTCCATTCCTGTCGATGTCCTACCGGATTGCCGATTTTTATGCTCAATCGATACGTTCCGGGCATGGGCGGGGGGACGGAAGCAACTTCGGATGGAATATTTCTATCGCGAGATGCGTCGCCGGACGGGGCTTTTGATGGACGGCGATCAACCGGTTGGTGGCAAGTGGAATTTCGACAGTGAGAACCGCAAGGCCGCTGGCACCGATCTTTTCATGCCCAGGCCGGAGGCGTTCGCGCCCGACGCCATCACCCGCGAGGTCATCGACCTGGTCAAAGCGCGCTTTGGCAATCACTTTGGCGATCCGGCCCCGTTCCGGTTCGCGGTCACGCGCGTCGACGCGCAGGCGGCTTTCACGGCCTTCATCGACCGGGCGCTGCCGCGGTTCGGCGACTACCAGGACGCCATGTTGGTGGGCGAGCCGTTCCTCTACCACGCTGTCATTTCGCAGTACCTCAACTGCGGGCTGCTCGATGCCATGTCGGTCTGCCGGGGGGCCGAAGCGGCGTATCGTGCCGGCAAAGCGCCGCTCAACGCTGTTGAGGGTTTCATCCGCCAGATCATCGGGTGGCGAGAATATGTGCGCGGCATCTACTGGCTGAAGATGCCAGGTTACGAGCGGAGCAATTTCTTCGGCCATACGCGGCCGCTGCCGGATTTCTACTGGACAGGCGAGACCGACATGGCCTGCGTCAAGGCGGTGGTGCGCCAGACCAGGGAGGAGGCTTACGCGCATCACATTCAGCGGCTTATGGTCACCGGCAACTTCGCCATGCTGGCCGGTATCGATCCCTTCGCGCTGCATGAATGGTATCTGAGCGTCTACGCCGATGCCTTCTAATGGGTGGAGTTGCCGAATACGGTTGGGATGAGCCAGTTTGCCGATGGCGGCTTATTGGCCTCCAAGCCTTATGCCGCGAGCGGGGCTTATATCAATCGGATGTCCAACTATTGTTCGTCATGCCGCTTCGACGTGAAGCAGCGGACCGGGCCACGGGCCTGTCCGTTCAATGCGTTGTATTGGGATTTTATCGCGCGGCACCGCGATGCGTTTCGCGGTCATGCCAGGATGGCGCAGATGGTGCGCACGTACGACAAGTTCGCACCTGACGAGCAACGGCGCATCGGCGAAAGCGCGGCGCGTCTTCTGGCCGGACCATGACGGACAAGCGCCGCATCAAGTCCAACCTGCCGGAAAAGATATGCGCTGCCTGTGGGCGGCCTTTTGCATGGCGCAAGAAATGGGCGCGGGACTGGGAGGCCGTCAAAACCTGTTCCGAACGCTGCAAGGGCGTGCTGCGCCGGAACAATCGCACGACCCCGACCTGACGATAGCGGTTGTGCTTGGGTGCGATGGGGCGACGGACCGGTCCACGACTGTCTGGCTTTTGGTCTGGCGGTTCGCACATGACGGGTTTGAAATTCAGATTGCCGCTCGATCGCTCTGACCTGTCACCGAAGCTTCACACCCTGCCTCGCGGCGGCCGCTAAAAACGGTGCGATGGAACCTCTCGCCCTCCGAATGCGCGGCCCGGTCGTGCGTCTGCGCGATCTGTCGAAATCGTTCGGAGCCGCGCCGGTTCTGGATGCGTTGAATCTCGATATCCCGGCGGGCGGGTTGACCGTGTTGCTGGGCGGTTCAGGTTGCGGCAAGACCACCTGCCTGCGACTGATCGCCGGGCTGGAAACGCCGACCTCGGGTAGCGTCTCGATTGGCACTCGCGACGTCACCGCTTTGCCTCCCGCGGCGCGCGGGGTCGCGATGGTGTTCCAGTCCTACGCGCTTTTTCCGCATCTCTCGGCGGGCGAGAATATCGTATTCGGCTTGCGCGCCCGCGGTGTTCCGCGTGCTGAACGGGACCGCCGGCTCAGCCGCGCGGCCGATATGCTGGGCCTTACGGGGATGTTGGACCGCAAACCGTCCCAACTGTCGGGCGGGCAGCAGCAGCGCGTTGCGCTGGGGCGCACGATCGTCAACGAAGCGCCGGTCTGCCTGATGGACGAGCCGCTGTCGAACCTCGATGCCCAGTTGCGCGCGGAAATGCGGCGGGAACTGGTTTTGTTGCAGCGTCGCCTGGATTTGACCATGGTCTGTGTCACCCACGATCAGGCCGAGGCAATGAGCATGGCCGACCGCGTCGTGGTGATGCGCGCCGGCCGTGTCGAGCAGGAAGGCCCGCCGGCCGAAATCTACGACCGCCCCGCGACGACTTTCGTTGCCGGCTTCATTGGCGCACCGCCGATGAATCTGCTGCCGGCGTCCGTGTTCGGCGGCACCGCCGGGCTTGTCGCCGGCGTGCGCGCCGAGGTTCTTTCGCTTACGGCTTCGGGCCCGCGATTGCCGATGGTCGTTTCATATCGCGAATACCTTGGCGGCGACACAGTGCTGACCGGGTCGGTCCATGGCGCCCCGCTACAGGCCCGAATTGCCGGTACGATCGGCGCGGCGGCTGGGGACATCCTGCCGCTGTCCGCGCCACCTGGCGCCATCCATTGGTTCGATGCAGCCACGGGGCGTCGTGCCGAACAACCCATGCCTCTATCGGAGAAAATACGATGTTCAGTCTGACCCGACGCGCGGCGATCACCGGCCTCCTTCCTCTGGCGATGCCCTCGATCGTTCGGGCAGCGAACGCGCCGCTGGAAATTCCGTTTTTCTTTCCGATCGCCGTGTCTGGCCCGATCACCGCGATCATCGACGGCTATGCCGCGGATTTCGCGGCCGAGCACACGGATATACAGATTAAGCCGGTTTATGCCGGCAATTACGACGACACCATCGCCAAGGCCGTGACCGCGTTCAAGGGCGGCAAAGCCCCGCCGTTGGCCATGCTGGGGGCCATTCAGGTTTTTACGCTGATCGATCTCGATGCCATCGTGCCGTTCGACGACATTGCCTCCTCGGCCGAGGACAAGGCATGGTTGGGAAGCTTCTTCCCCGCGTTCCTTGCCAACGGCAACGTGCAAGGTCATACCTGGAGCATTCCGTTCCAGCGGTCGACGGCGGTGCTTTACTGGAACAAGGATGCTTTCAAGGAGGCCGGTCTGAACCCCGAGGTTCCGCCGGCTACCTGGACCGAGCACATGGCATTTGCCAGAAAGCTGACCCGGAAATCGGGCGATACGGTGTCGCGCTGGGGAACTCAGATACCGTCGACGGCCGGCACATACTGGCTTTATCAGGCGCTGGCGGCAGAAGCCGGACAGCAATTGATGAACAATGCGGGCAATGAGACCTATTTCGCCTCCGCCGGGGCGATCGAGGCTCTGGAATACTGGGCCGAATTGGGCAAGCTGGGTGTGCATGCGCCGGGCGTGGTTGATTGGGGGGTCACACCGAACGATTTTGTCGCGGGACGTACTGCGATGATGTGGACGACAACCGGAAACCTGAGTTTTGTGAAGAGCAAAGCGCCTTTCCCGTTCGGCGTGGCGATGCTGCCGGCCGGTAAAAAGCGCGGTTCGCCGACCGGCGGCGGAAATTTCCACATTTTCAAGACCGCTACTCAGGCTGAACGGGATGCATCCCTGATGTTCGTGAAATGGGTCTCCCAGCCTGAACGGGCCGCGGCCTGGAGCATCGCGACCGGCTATGTCGCGACCCGTCCGGATGCCTGGGCGACCGAGACGATGAAAAAATACGCGACTGACTTTCCACCAGCCGGGGTTGCGCGCGATCAGTTGCAGTACGCAGTGCCGGAACTGTCCACGCATGAGAATCAGCAGGTTACATTGCCGCTGAACACCGCGCTCCAGGCTGCCCTGACCGGTACCAAGACCGCCGCGGCGGCGCTGACCGAGGCGCAGGCCAATGCGCAACGCATCCTCAAGCCGTACAAGCGCGGGTGAGGCTGGCGGAGACCACGCGGGAGGCTGTGCAGGGCTGGCTTATGGTCCTGCCCGCCTGCCTGCTTCTGGCGGCGTTCACGCACTGGCCGACGGTTCAGACGATCGTCGCGGGCCTGCATACCCACCCCGTGCCCGGCCATCCCTCGGAATTCGATCCGCTGTCGAATTTCCAGGATATGGTCGACGATCCGGTGTTTCGGCAGGCACTCTGGAACAATCTGGTTTATGCGGCGGTGCTGATCCCCTCCACGATGACGCTGGCTTTGCTGATGGCGCTGGCTGTGAACCGACGGCTGCCGGGGCGTGGGTTTCTGCGGTTGGCTTATTTCACCCCGACGGTGTTGCCGATGATCGCGGTTGCCAATATCTGGCTGTATTTCTACACACCCGGCTATGGGCCGATCGGGCGAGCGCTGGCGCCGTTCGGGCTGGGTTCGTGGAACTGGCTGGGGAGTGCCTCGACGGCGCTGCCGGCGGTCACGGTCATCGCTGTCTGGAAACAGGCCGGGTTTTACATGATTTTCTACCTTGCAGCGCTGCAATCGATGCCTGCCGACCTCGCGGAGGCCGCGGCGCTGGAGGGCGCCGGCCGGTGGTATTACTTCCGTCGTGTGGTTTGGCCGTTGCTGATGCCGACAACGCTTTTCATCTTCGTCAATGCCTCGATCGATGCGTTCCGGCTGATCGATCAGATCGTCGTGCTGACGCATGGCGGGCCGGACAATGCGACTTTATTACTGCTGTATTATATCTATCAGGTTGGATTTCAGTATTTCGACAGCAACTATGCCGCGGCACTCACCATGGTGCTGCTGGGGACCCTGGGTGCGGTGACGGCGGTGCAGTTCGGGGTGCTCGCGCGGCGGGTGCATTACCGTTGAGGCGGCTGGAAATCGCCGGCGCCTGGATGCTGGGTGTTTTGTGGATACTCCCGCTGGCCTGGGCGGTGTGGAGCGCGATCCATCCCGCATCTGTTTCGCAGACGTTCGAGCCGTTCGCACCTTTAACGCTGCGCAATTTCGCTGCTGCCTGGAGGATGGCACCCTTCGGGGCCTATATGGCCAATACGGTCGTGCTTGTGTCGATGGTGCTTGCAGCGCAACTGCTGTTGTGCACGCCCGCCGCTTTCGCCTTTGCCCGGCTGCGTTTTCCCGGGCGGGACGTGCTGTTCGCGTTGGTCCTGCTGCAACTGATGATCGCGCCGGACGTTCTGATGGTGGAGAATTATGTAACCATTGGTTATGTGCATCTGGTCGATAGCCTGTTGGGGATCGCGTTGCCGTATCTTGGCTCTGCTTTCGGGATATTTTTGTTGCGGCAAGCGTTTCGAAGCGTTCCGCGAGACCTGGACGATGCCGCGCGGCTTGAAGGTCTGTCGCTTTTTGGCCGAATATGGCGGGTGTACATGCCTTTGGCTCGGCCGGTTTATATTGCCTATGGGCTGGTGCTGGTCAGTTTTCACTGGAACAATTTTCTCTGGCCTTTGGTGATCACCAATTCGGTCGGGACGCGGCCAATTACGGTGGGACTGGCGATGTTCTCAACGACCGATCAGGGAACAGACTGGTCGATTATCACGGCTGCGACGCTGATGTCCTCCGCGCCGCTGATCGTTGCGTTTCTCCTGTTCCAGCGGCAGTTCGTGCAGAGCTTCATGCGGGCGCGGGCCGGGGAATGAGCGGAAGGCACGAGGTGAGTTTCCGTTAATTTCTGGTTTTATACCCTCTATGTTCTTGTTATCCGGGGCGTCGAAGTGTACGATCCCGCCGTCGAAATACTTCCCGAACCCATGTACACCGAACTCCAGGTCACCACGAACTTCTCCTTCCTTCGCGGTGCGTCGGAGGTTGAGGAGCTTTTTGCCCAGGCTGCCATGCTGGGCTTCAAAGCCTTGGCGGTGACGGATCGCGGCAGCGTCGCCGGCATGGTGCGCGCGCATCTGCGGGCGAAGGAGGTGGGAATCAGGCTTATTCCCGGCTGCCGGTTGGATCTGCGGGACGCGCCGCCGGTGCTGGTCTATCCCGTCGATCGCACCGGCTGGGCCGGGCTGTGCCGGCTGCTGACGCTGGGGAAAAGCCGAGCGGGGAAGGGCGGTTGCGCGTTGGACTGGGCCGATCTGGCGGATCGGGCTGCGGGGTTGGCGGCGGTGCTGTGCGAATTGCCGGCGGAACCGAATGGGCAGGTTGTGCCGCTCGCTACCCCCGATACGCGGTTCAGTCTGGCGCGTTTCCGAACGGTGTTTGCCAGTCGGGCCTATGTCGCGCTGACGCTGCGGCGGCGGCCGAACGACGCGCTGCGGCTGCGGCGGACCGCTGAGGCCGCGCGGCAGGCGGGCATCCCGACGATCGTGACCGGGGACGTGCTTTATCATGTCCCGGGACGCCGCATCCTACAGGACGTGTTGACCTGTATTCGGGAAAACACCCCGATCGACCGGATCGGATTCAAGCGGGAACGCTCGGTCGATCGCGCTTTGAAATCCCCGACCGAGATGGCTCGGCTGTTCGCGGCCTATCCGGACGCCTTGGCACGGACCGGGGAACTCGCCGATCTCTGCCGGTTTTCGCTGGATGAGTTGCGTTATCAGTATCCGCATGAAATCCGGTTTCCCGGGCTGACCGCGCAACAGACGCTGGAGCGGCTGACGTGGGAGGGGGTGGCGAAACGCTATCCCGGGGAGGCGCCCGAGGCGGTGGTCCGGCAACTCGTGCATGAGCTGAGGCTGATCGCCGAACTGGAATACGCGCCGTATTTTCTGACGGTGGACAGTATCGTGGGCTTTGCCCGGTCGCGGGGGATTCTGTGCCAGGGCCGGGGCTCGGCGGCCAATTCTGCGGTTTGTTACGTGCTGGGCATCACCTCGATCGATCCGGTCCGCTCGGGGTTGCTGTTCGAGCGGTTCGTCAGCACCGCGCGGAAGGAGCCGCCGGATATCGACGTCGATTTCGAGCATGAGCGACGGGAGGAGGTGATCCAATGGATCTACGACACCTACGGCCGTGACCGCTCGGCGCTGTGCGCCACGTTCATCCGCTATCGGGGGCGGGGAGCGGTGCGCGATGTCGGCAAGGCGCTGGGGTTGCCCGAGGATGTGACGGCGATGCTCGCCGGGCAGATGTCGCATTGGGGGGATCGGGACGATCTGGAGGGGCTTGCGTTCAACAAGGACGACCGGCGGCTGCGGCTGACGATGGAACTGGCGCGCACGCTGATCGGGTTTCCGCGCCATCTGTCGCAGCATCCCGGCGGGTTCGTGCTGACTCAGGACCGGCTGGACGATTTGGTGCCGATCGTGCCGGCGAGCATGGCCGAGCGGCAGACGATCGAATGGGACAAGGACGATATCGACGCGCTGCGGTTCATGAAGGTGGATGTGCTGGGGCTGGGAATGCTGGGCTGCATGCGGCGAGGGTTCGATCTGCTGGCGCGGCACCGGGGGGTGCGCATCGACCTCGCGGGCATTCCGGCCGAGGATCCGGCGACGTATGCGATGATCCGCAAGGCCGACACGATCGGGACGTTTCAGATCGAATCGCGGGCACAGATGTCGATGCTGCCACGGCTGAAACCGCGGACATTCTACGACATCGTCATCCAGGTCGCGATCGTCCGCCCCGGGCCGATCCAGGGCGATATGGTGCATCCCTATCTGCGCCGGCGGGAGGGTCTGGAGCGGCCGGAATACCCGACCGAGGCGCTGCGGCGGGTGCTGGAGAAGACGCTGGGCGTGCCGCTGTTTCAGGAGCAGGCGATGCAAATTGCCATCGTCTGTGCCGGCTTCACCCCGGCCGAGGCGGATGCGCTGCGGCGGTCGATGGCGACGTTCAAATTCACCGGGGGCGTGCATCATTTCCACGACAAGATGATCGATGGGATGTTGGCGCGCGGCTACTCGCGGGATTTCGCCGAACGCACGTTCTCCCAGATCGAGGGATTCGGCAGCTACGGTTTTCCCGAGAGCCATGCGGCGAGTTTCGCGCTGATCGCTTATGCCTCGGCCTGGCTGAAATGCCACCACCCCGATGTGTTCTGCTGCGCGCTGCTGAACGCGCAGCCGATGGGGTTCTACGCGCCGGCGCAGATCGTGCGCGATGCTCGGCTGCATGGGGTGGAAGTGCGGGCGGTGTGCGTCAACGGTTCGGATTGGGATTGCACGCTGGAGCCGGGGGAGGGGCGGTTCCTCGCGGTGCGGTTGGGGTTGCGGATGGTGAAAGGGCTGCACGCGGCGCATGCCGATGCGCTGATCGCTCACCGTCCTTATCGCTCGATCGAGGGTGTACACCGGCGGGCGGGGGTGCCGATCGCGGCGTTGGAGCGGGTGGCGGAGGCGGATGGGTTTTCCTCCCTTGCGTCATGGTCGGGCCCGACCATGACGGGTAGCCGTCGCCAAGCGCTGTGGACCATTCGCGGGCTGTCGGATTCCGCCCTGCCGCTCTTCGATCGTCTGGACGCCGCGCCGGCCGATCCACCGGTGGTTCTGGCGCCGATGACCGCCGGGCGACAGGTGGTGGAGGATTACCGCACCACCGGCCTGAGCCTGCGTTCCCATCCCGTGTCGTTTTTGCGCCGGGACCTCGGGCAGCGCGGGATCGTGCGCTGTGCCGATCTTGAGACGTCCAAGGACGGCAAGCGGCTGACTGTCGCGGGGATCGTGTTGGTGCGCCAGCGGCCCGGCAGCGCGCGCGGGGTGCTGTTTGTGACGCTGGAGGATGAAACCGGTCACGCCAATCTGATCGTCTGGCCGCCTTTGTTCGAACGTCAGCGGCGGCTGATCCTGTCCGCGACCATGCTCGGCTGTCGCGGCAAGATGCAGCGCGAGAGCGGGGTGATCCATATCATCGCGGATGAGTTCATCGATTTTTCGGATATGCTGAAGAGCGTGGGGGGGCGGGATATCGACGGACAGGCGGTGCGCGATATCCATGTGCGAAACGGTCGCGGGATCGCCGTGCCGACACGGGATTTCCGCTGACGGGTGTTCTCGCCGCTCAGTCCGGCCAAAATCCGTCGTCGATGGCTTCCACGAACGAGAACGGACTGGCTTCGGGAAAAGTTCCGTTCGGCAGATTGGTCTCATGCCCCGCGCGCCGGCGTGCCCAGCGGTAGGCATCTTCCATCGCCGGATCGAGGTACGACCGCAAACTGGGATTGTCGCGCAAATGGCCGGCGATGCTGTCGCGTTGTTCCTCGATCGTCAGACGCCAGCTCGATCCCCGAAAATCGGGCTGGTAGCGCCATTTCAGGAGGTGAAGCAGGAGTTGAGACAGCCTGCTGACCAATTCGCGCTTCTCGCTGCGTCCCATGGCCTCGATTTCTTCGGCGATGTTGTCGATATCGGCCTGCTCGAACTGTCCGGTCCGCAGCAGTTCGGCTTGCCGGTTCGTCCAGGCGTAAAAATCCTGCTCGTAGAGCGTGTTCGACATCGGCCGGCCCTTTGGTAGGTGGCAGGGACGTATGATATCGGAACCGATGGTTGGCTCAAAGCCCCGGTTGACCTTCGCCCCCCGCCGCCTCACCCTGTCTGCCTAGCCAAAAGGGGATCCGCCATGCCGCTTCTCGCCCTTCCCGCCGTGTTCATGCGTGGCGGCACAAGCCGAGCCGTGATGTTCCATGCGAAGGATTTGCCGGAGCGGGGTGCGTGGGATCCGATCTTCATGGCCGCGATGGGCACCCCCGATCCGAACGGACGCCAGCTCAACGGCATGGGCGGCGGGATTTCGTCGCTGTCGAAAGTCTGCGTCCTCGCCCCCTCCGCCCGGGAGGATGCCGATATCGACTACACTTTTGCTCAGGTGCAGATCAAAGAGGCGGCGGTGGATTATCGCGGCAATTGCGGGAACATGTCCTCCGCGGTGGGGCCTTTCGCGGTGGATGAGGGGATTGTCCGGCCCAATGGCGAGACCGCTGTCGTTCGCATCTTCAACACCAATACGCGGAAAATCATCCGCTCGACGTTCCCGCTGGTGGATGGCCGCGCGGCGACCGATGGAACGATGGCCATCCCGGGTGTCGCTGGCTTCGGGGCGCCCGTGAAGCTTGATTTCCTGACCCCTGGCGGTGCCACGACGGGCAAGCTGCTGCCGACCGGTCATGTCACGGATTGGCTCGATGTCCAGGGGATCGGGCGGATCGAGGTGTCCTGCGTCGATGCCGCCAATGCCTGCGTCTTCGTCCGCGCCCGCGACCTTGGCCTGACCGGCCGCGAACTGCCGGAGGCGCTGGATGCCAACACCGACCTGCTGGCAACGCTTCAACATATCCGCCGCGCGGCCTCCGTCGCCATGGGCATCGCCAAAACCGAGGAGGAGGCGCGGACCATCAACGGTGTCCCCATCATCGGCTTTGTGGCCCCGGCGATGGACTCGCCCACGCTTTCGGGTGTGCCGATCGCCGCTGCCGAGGTCGATCTGACCGCGCGTTTCCTGTCGAACGGCCAGCCGCACCGGGCTTTGCCGCTCACGGCGTCGCTGTGCACCGCCGTTGCCGCGCGGATCGAGGGCACTGTCGCGCATCAGGCGGTCGGCGGCACGACGCCGGGTGCGATCCGGATCGGCATGCCCTCGGGCATTCTGACGGTGGATGCCGATGTCGGGCGCGACGCGGCGGGCGCTTGGGTGGCGCACAGCGGTGCTTTTTACCGGACCGCGCGGCGGCTGTTCGACGGGCGGATCTACGTGCCGGTCTAGTTGAGGTTACGACGCAGCTGTTCCAGCTTGGCGAGCATTGTCCTCCGTTCCGGCGAATCGCCATAGGCCCGCACCAAGTCGATGGCCTCGGCCAGGACGGCATCGGCGTTGCAACCATGCCCGGCCAGCCATTCCAGCGCAGCCAATGGCTGGTAGACCCCGAGCCGCGAGAGGAGTTCGTCGTAGGATCGGGGATCGTCAGGCCTGGGTCGGAAGGTTTTCGCGAAATCGTCGCGAAGCCGCGACAAGGCGGCGTTGCACAACGGCTCCGCGGTCTCGAGATCGAGGACGGGCAGGTATTTGAGCAACAGCAGCGGGGCCCACGGGTCGTATTGTTCGGTCAGCATCGACAGCGCGTCCGCCGTGCGGTGATCGAGTGCCCGGGCACCGGCCAGTGCCTGTTCGCGATAGATCGGATCGTCAGCATATTTGAGCCAGGCCTTGAGATGGGATTTCGGCGAAAGCATGGAGAAGCGGTCGGGCGTTTCGCGCAGCCTTCGGCCCAGTGCCTGGGGGTCGCGCAGCCGGCTCAGCTCGACCGTTTCGAAACCTGGGTTGCGGTAGGACTCGGCGACCGCCTGCCATGCCTGGGACTCCGCGTCGCAGGGACAGTCGTATCCAACCAGCCACTGCATCGCGGACACCGCTTCGGACACCTGAATCCTGACGTCGCTGTAAGGCCTGGCATTGGGGGTGGGCGGCACCAGCTTCGCCGCCCGCTGGCGCAACAGCGCCCGTGCCGTGTCGCAAATCGTTTGGGTGGGCGTGAGGTCCATCGCGCCCATGAACCCCAAGGGGAAATCGCCCCGATCGAGCATGATTTCGGCATCGGTCTGACGCCGATCGTTACGCCGGATATTGGCGAGGGCTTCGGTCGTCCTGTTGCCGTAGTTCGTATCGAGGAACGGCAGCCATGCCCACAACGGGGCGTCGGGCGGGATCGCGGCGTATGCCGCTTCGTGTTGCCGCGACGCGGCGTCCAGTTCATCCGTGGCCCGCGTGCGCATGCCGTCCATCGGCACGAGGCTGAGGCACACGATAACGATGGCACCCCAGCTGAATCCCCCCGCGATGGCGGCGGGAACGATGGCGCGCAGCGGTCGAACCACCGCCCATAGGCAAAACAGGACGATCAGCGGCGGCACCAGGGCCGGAATGACGATCGGCCAGTGGTATGGCGGAAGGCCAGGCCGGGAAAGAAGCTCCAGCGCTCTGACCACCGCGAAACCGGACCCGGGAATGAGGATGAGCGCGGCGACCGCCGCCGGCCCGGGCACCCCGCCCTTGAACCAGGCGATGATTGCCAGCACCGCGAGCAGCACCCAAAGCACGAGCAAGGCCAATGCTGTGAAGGCCTGCGACATCGCATTGCCGGCGGCGTCGCTGCTGTTGAGGCTGCTCAGGGTCGGTACGATCCATAGCCACATCAGCAGGCACATCGCGCTGACGACGATGCCCGCCACGCTTGTGGCCTGCGGTTCCAGACCTTCGCCTGCCATCGCTTTCTCCTTACCAATCCGTTATATTGTTCGGCTTTACGGTGTGCGGGCGGGGCAGGGGGGCGGGACGACCGCGGACGGACACAGGGCGGCGTTCTGATCCGCGCCGGATATCAGCCCGCCCCAGTCCGGATGCGCGATCCAATCGACGATGTCGCCGATCGGCGCGGCCCGTTCCTTGTCGCGCAGCATCAGGTGGTAGTTTGACGGATAGAAGGCGCGGATCGCACCGGGTGGCAGCGCCTTCCATGTGGCAACGGTCGCCTCCGGCGGGACGAGCTGATCGTGGCCACCATACATAACCAGCGCGGGTGCGTGAAACCGGGGCGCGGCGGCAAAGGCGGCGTCCATCAGATCGACCAGCCCATGGATCGCATCCACGCGGGTGCCGATCAGCGTCAACGGATCGGTCGACAGGCGGACGAGCGCGGCGCGATTGTTGCTCGCGGTGACATGCACGAACCCGCGGCCGGTCACCACCCAGCCGGGCACCGTGCCGTGCGCCGCCCACAACAACAGCCTTGGGCCAATGCCCATCTCCGTTCGGCTCCAAACCGCCGGGGCGATCAGCACGTAGCCATCGGCCGGCGGCGGATCGGCGGAGGTGGCTGCGACCATCAGCACCGCTCCACCCATGCTTTCGCCCATCAGGACCAGTTTCGCGCCCGGATACCGCGCCCGCAGCAGCCGGGCCATCGTGACGGCATCGGATACCAGCCCCTCGGTGCCGGCCCAATGCCCGCGGGTCGCGGTCGCCCCGAAGCCCCGCTGATCCGGTGCGAACACCGCCATCCCCGCCGCCGCGAAATCCGGTGCCGGGTATTCCCAGGCATCGCGGCTGTCGTTCATGCCGTGCAGCGCCAGGATCACCGCGGCCGGTTTCCCATCGGGCAGCCACGCCCGATAGGGCAGCCGGATTCCGTCCGGCATGATAAAGTTCCCCTCCAGCACGGCGGGTTGCACGATCGCCGGTCCCGGTGGCGCCAACGCCGTCGTGCAACCGCTCAGCAGCAGCACCAACGCCAGCACCCCCCAGTTTGAAAGCCGCCCCGTGCGCGCTATCATCCCCCGACTCCCGCACCGCCAGAGGACCCTTATGGCAGACACCGCCACTTTCGAGACCATCCATGTCGACGATCGCACCGTCGCCTGCGACGGCGGCAACACCGCGCTCGGCCATCCCCGCGTGTTCCTGCATATCGAGGGGCAGGAAATCGTCTGCCCCTACTGCTCGCGCAAATACGTGCTGAACGAAGGAGCCGGCCACGGCGGACATTAGCCCCCCGGTGGAGACGCCAAACCTCGTCCTGATCGACGGTTCGGGCTTCATCTTCCGAGCCTATCACGCGCTGCCGCCGATGACGCGGCCGGATGGGACGCCGGTGAATGCTGTTTTCGGCTTCACCAATATGCTTGCCCAGTTCCTCAAGGATCATACCGGCAGCCACATCGCGGTGATCTTCGACGCCGGGCGGTATACGTTCCGTAACCGGCTTTATGAGGCCTACAAGGCGCATCGTCCGCCCGCGCCGGAAGACCTGATTCCCCAGTTTGCCCTGGTGCGCGAGGCGACCGAGGCATTCGGCGTCCCCGCGATCGAACTGCCGGATTGGGAGGCCGACGACCTCATCGCCGCCTATGCCAAGGCGATGACCGATATTGGCGGACGGGCGACGATCGTGTCCTCGGACAAGGATCTGATGCAACTGATCCGGCCCGACGTGCAGATGATGGATCCGCTGAAGAAGAAGCCGATCGGTCTGCCGGAGGTGATGGAAAAGTTCGGCGTCGCGCCGGAGAAAATGATCGAGGTTCAGGCGCTTATCGGCGATTCCACCGACAATGTCCCGGGCGTGCCCGGCATCGGTCCGAAGGGTGCGGCGGCGCTGGTCAACGAATTCGGCTCGCTGGAGGCCGTGCTTGAAGCGGCGCCATCGATGAAGCCGTCGAAACGGCGGGACTCGCTGATCGAGCATGCGGACAAGGCCCGCATTTCATACCAGCTTGTGCGCCTGCGCGACGACGCGCCGCTGCCGCTGCCGATCGAGGCGCTGGTCGTCAAGGACGCCGACCGCGGCAAGCTGGTCGCTTGGCTCGCCGCGCAGGGGTTCCGCAGCACGATCAGCCGTCTTGGCCTGGAAATGCCCGCGACTCCGATTGCACCGGTATCCGCGCCGGCCGAACAGCAAGCACAGCCCGAACCCAAGGACGCCCCGCCCTTCGGTCCCTACGAGACCGTGGTGACCGAGGAAGCGTTGCGTGCCTGGGCGGCCGAAGCCGCCGCCGCGGGCCGCTTCGCGCTGGATACCGAGACCGACGGTCTCGACGCGATGCGGGCCCGGCTGATCGGTCTGTCCATCGCCACCGCGCCGGGTCGCGCGTGCTACGTGCCGCTCGGGCATGAGATCCTGGGCGATCAGCTCAAACCCGCTGTCGCGATCGACGTGCTTGGCCCGCTGCTGACCGACCGATCGGTTCTGAAAATTCTGCAGAACGCCAAGTTCGACATGATGGTGCTGGGTCAGGCCGGGTTCCCGCCGATCGCGCCGATCGACGACACGATGGTCATTTCGTTCATCCAGGAGGCCGGGTTACACGGGCACGGGATGGACGAACTGTCCGGTTTGCATCTGGGCCATAGCCCGATCAGCTACGATTCCGTCACGGGCACCGGCCGCAATCGCATCCCATTCTCCCAGGTGCCGTTCGAACAGGCCACCGCCTACGCGGCCGAGGACGCCGACGTCACGTTGCGACTGTGGGACGTCCTCCGCCCGCGTATGCGTCCGAACCATGCGCTGGCGCTGTACGAAAATGTGGAACGCCGTTTGATCCCGATCCTGCTGGAGATGGAACGCGCGGGTGTGAAGGTCGACAAGGACGACCTGAAAGCGATGTCGGCGGATTTCGAGGCCCGCATGGCGGTGATGGAGGAGGACTGCCACCGTCTTGCCGGACGTACGTTCAACATCGGCAGCCCCAAGCAACTCGGGGAGGTGCTGTTCGACGAGATGGGCCTGTCCGGCGGCAAGCGCATGAAAACCGGCGCCTGGGGGACGGATTCGTCGGTTTTGCAGGGGCTGGCCGATCAGGGGCACGTGTTGCCTGAGCGCATTCTGGAATGGCGGCAGCTGCAGAAGCTGAAATCCACCTACACCGATGCGCTGGCTGAGCAGATCAATCCGGATACGGGGCGGGTGCATACCAGCTTCGCGATGGCGATCGCCGCGACCGGACGGCTGTCGTCCACCGACCCGAATCTGCAGAACATCCCCATCCGCACCGAGGAAGGTGCGCGCATCCGCCGCGCGTTCGTAGCCGAGCCTGGCAATGTGCTGGTCAGCGCGGACTATTCGCAGATCGAGCTGCGGCTGCTCGCCCATGTGGCCGATATCCCGGCGCTGAAGGAAAGTTTCGCGCGGGGCGAGGATATTCACGCGCGCACCGCGTCCGAAGTGTTCGGGGTCCCGATGGCGGGGATGGATGGGATGACCCGCCGTCGTGCCAAGGCGATCAACTTCGGCATCATCTACGGCATCAGCGCCTTCGGCCTCGGCCGCCAGCTTGGCATCGGACCTGGCGAGGCTCGGGGTTATATCGACCGGTATTTCCTCCGCTATCCCGAAATCCGCGGCTACATGGATCGCGTGCGGAAGGAAGCGCAGGCGAACGGGTATGTGGTGACGCCCTTCGGCCGGCGTTGCTGGATCGCGGGAATCCAGGACAAGAATCCCGCTCGGAGAGGGTACGCTGAACGGCAGGCGATCAACGCGCCGTTGCAAGGCGGTGCGGCGGATATCATCAAGCGGGCGATGGTGCGGTTGCCGGCGGCGTTGGCGGAGGCGGGGTTGAAGGCGCGGATGCTGCTGCAGGTGCATGACGAACTGCTGCTCGAGGCACCGGAGGCCGAGGCGGCGCGCCTCGCCGTCCTGCTGCGCGATGTGATGGAGAACGCGGCGCCCCTGTCCGTGCCGTTGGTGGTGGAAACCGGTATGGGTCACAGCTGGGGCGAGGCGCACTGATCGGGCGCATTTCGCTGTCCAGGACCGTTGACCCCGTCGCGCGGCCGGCGCAAGGATGCGCCGCCATGATCCTGCTCATCGACAACTACGACAGCTTCACCTTCAACCTCTATCACTTCCTGGGCGACGTCGGCGCCCAGTGCGAGGTGTGGCGGAACGACAAGCTGACGGTGGAACAGGCGCTCGCGCTTCAGCCCGAAGCGATCGTGCTGTCGCCCGGCCCGTGCACACCGAACGAGGCAGGAATCTGCCTCGATCTGATCGCCGCGGCGGCGGGGCGGATCCCCATCCTCGGCGTCTGTCTGGGGCATCAGTCCATCGGGCAAGCTTTCGGCGGGCAGGTGGTGCGCGCGCCGGAACCGATGCACGGCAAGACGAGCGCCATCACCCATACCGGCACCGATATCCTCGCCGGCCTGCCGTCGCCGTTCACGGCCACCCGGTATCACAGCCTGATCGTTGACCGCGATACGATGCCCGACGCGTTGGTGCCCACCGCCTGGACGGCAGATGGCATTGTGATGGCCATGCATCACCGCACCCTGCCGATCTACGGCGTGCAGTTTCATCCCGAGAGCATCGCCAGCGAGCATGGTCACGAGATACTGGCGAATTTTCTATCCATCGCCCGTGGCACCAACACTCCGGCCAAGGCGGCCTGAATGTCTAATGACCTCAAACCCTTCCTGGCTCGTCTTGCCACGGGGGACAAGCTGACCGAGGCCGATGCTCAGGCGGCTTTCGACGTGATCATGTCTGGGGAGGCCACCCCTGCGCAGATCGGCGCGCTATTGATGGCGATGCGGGTGCGGGGCGAAACCGTCCCGGAGATCACCGGCGCGGTCAAAGCGATGCGCGCCCGTATGACGGCGATCGAGGCACCGGATGGCGCGATCGATGTCTGCGGCACCGGCGGCGACGGGGCAGGAACGCTGAACGTGTCCTCGGCCGCGACATTCGTGGTGGCGGCCTGCGGCGTGCCGGTGGCCAAGCATGGGAATCGGGCGTTGTCCTCGCGCACCGGCGGCGCCGATGTCTTGACCGCACTGGGGGTCAACGTCGATGCGCCGATGGACCGGCTGGCGTCTATCCTGGGATCGGCCGGCTGCGTGTTCCTGTTCGCGCCGCGGCATCATCCGTCGATGCGCCATGCCGCCGGACCGCGCGTCGAACTCGCGACCCGCACGATCTTCAATCTGCTGGGTCCGCTGGCCAACCCCGCCCGGGTGCGCCGTCAGTTGACCGGTGTGTTCGCACCGGAATGGACCCGCCCGATGGCGGAGACTTTGCAGGCCCTGGGGCATGAAGCCGCCTGGGTTGTGCATGGCATGGGCCTCGACGAACTGACGGTTGCCGGGGAGAACCATGTCAGCGCTTTGGCCAATGGCGTCGTGCACGATTTCACGATTACGCCCGAGGATGCCGGCCTGCCGCGCGCGCCGATTGCCGCGATCAAGGGGGGCGATGCCGCGCACAACGCCGCGGCCCTGATCGCGATGCTGGAAGGCACGCCGTCCGCCTACCGCGACACCGTGTTACTGAACGCCGCCGCCGCTTTGATCGTCGCCGGCAAGGCCATCAACCTCAGGGACGGCGTGGCTCAGGCCGCCGGCGCGATCGCTTCCGGCGCCGCCCTGAACGCGCTGGAAACACTGCGCCGAGCCAGCGCACCCTAACCTCCAGGGGATAGACCATGCCTCATGACGCGAACGCCACGCCGGACGTGCTGGCCCGCATCTGCGCCGACACGCGGGAGGAAGTCGCCCGCCGCAAGACGACGCGCGGAATCGACGATTTCAAGAGCGAAATCGCCGGGAACCCGCCGCCGCGCGGGTTCGGGCGGGCGTTGAAGGAAGCGGCGGTCGTCGGGCGCTATGCGCTGATCGCCGAGATCAAGAAGGCTTCGCCGTCGGGCGGGCTGATCCGTCCCGACTTCGATCCTCCATCGCTGGCACGGTCCTACAAGGAAGGCGGGGCCACCTGTCTGTCGGTGCTGACCGACAGCGCCTGGTTCCAAGGCACCGCCGGCCACCTGATCGACGCACGAGGCGCGGTCGATATGCCGGTGTTACGGAAGGATTTCATGCTCGATCCCTGGCAGATCTACGAGAGCCGGGCGATGGGGGCCGACTGCATCCTGCTGATCATGGCGGCCCTGACCGACAGCGAGGCGCGGGATCTCGAAGCGCTTGCCCGTGGGTTGGACATGGATGTCCTGGTCGAGGTTCACGACGAACGCGAACTCGAACGCGCGCTGGGTCTGGAGACCTCATTGATTGGCATCAATAACCGCAATCTCAAGACGTTGAAGACCGATCTTGCGACGACGGAGACGCTCGCGGCGCTGGTGCCGCCGGATCGTTTCCTGGTTGCCGAGAGCGGTATCCGCGACACCGCCGACCTCAAGCGGCTCGCTGACGTGGGGGCCAGTGCGTTCCTGGTGGGCGAGAGCCTGATGCGTCAGGACAACGTGGCCGCGGCGACGAAAGCACTTCTGGGATGACCGGGTTCACCCATTTCGACGCGGCGGGCAACGCGGCGATGGTCGATGTGTCCGCCAAGCCGGCGACCGCGCGCACCGCCACGGCCAAGGCGCGTGTCGTGATGCTGCCGGAAACCCTGGCGATGATCGTCGAGGGCACCGCCAAGAAGGGCGACGTGCTTGGGGTTGCCCGCCTTGCCGGCATCATGGGGGCCAAGCGGACGGCGGATCTGATACCGCTCTGCCACCCGCTGCCGATCGCCGCCGTCACCATCGATCTGACACCCGATGTCGCCGCCAACGCTGTCGAGATCGAGGCTACAGTGCGCACCACGGGGCAGACGGGTGTGGAAATGGAGGCGCTGACCGCTGCCTCCATCGCCGCTTTGACGGTTTACGACATGTGCAAGGCGGTCGATCGCGGCATGCGGGTCGAGGCTTTGCGCGTCGTCCACAAGGCTGGCGGCAAGTCCGGGGAGTTCTCCGCGCCATGACCCTTTCGCCGTTGCTCAGCGTCGAGGAAGCCCGCAACCGGATTCTGGCCGGGCTGCATCCCACACCGGCTGAAGTTGTCGCGCTGGCCGAGGCGTGGAACCGGGTCTCCGCCGCGCCGTTGGCCGCACGCCTGACCCAGCCACCGTCGGATGTGTCCGCGATGGATGGTTATGCGCTGCGCGCGGCGGACGGCACGCTGAGCGCGACGTTGAAGGTCATTGGAGCCGCGCCTGCCGGCCATCCGTTTGCCGGGACGGTTGAGCTTGGGGAGATCGTGCGGTTGTTCACCGGCAGCGTTGTGCCGGCCGGTGCCGACGCGATCCTGCTGCAAGAGGATGCGACCCGCGACGGTGAGACCGTCACCGTCAACGAAGCGGTTGTCGCCGGCCGTCATATCCGCCGTGCCGGTCAGGATTTCTCGCGCGGCGACATCGTTCTGCCTGCTGGCCGGAAGTTGACCGCCCGCGACGTGGGCTTGGCTGCCGCCGCCAACCACCCCTGGGTGACCGTCCACCGCCGGCCGCGCGTTGGGATACTCGCGACCGGGGACGAGATCGCTCTGCCGGGCGAGCCAATCCCGCCCGGCGGGATCGCCAGTTCGAACGCGCATGCTTTGGCCGCCCTTATCCGGGCGGGCGGGGGGGAACCGATCGTGCTGCCCATCGCGGCGGATACGGAGGAAGCCGTCGCCGCCGTCGCCGATTCGATCGTGGGGCTGGATTTGCTGGTCACGACGGGCGGGGCATCGGTGGGCGACCACGATCTGGTCATTTCCGGCTTGCGGACCCGGGGCCTTGAGCTGGATTTCTGGCAGATCGCGATGCGGCCCGGCAAACCGCTGCTGTTTGGGCGGATGGGTTCTGTTCCGGTGCTTGGCCTGCCGGGCAACCCGGTTTCGGCGATCGTTTGTTCGATCCTGTTCCTGGTGCCGGCACTGGCAAAACTGTCCGGTCTGCCGGCCGCACCGCCGCCGACGACGACCGGCATCCTCGGTGTGCCCGTGCGGGAAAACGACCGGCGGGCCGATCACCTCCGGTCCACTGTCGTCAGCGGTGCGGATGGTCGTCTGGTGGTCACGCCGTTCGATGTTCAGGACTCGGCGATGTTGCGCCGTCTGGCCCATGCCGATGCGCTTGTTTTGCGCGCGCCGCATGCGCCCGCACTCCCGGCCGGTGCCGAGGTGCCCATCATTCGCCTCGATTCGCTCGGCATTTGATGCGGTTGTGGGAGTTTTCCACAGCTTGTGCTTGACTGCGCGTTGGGAACCAACATAGAACACTCCGGTTGCCGGTTTGTTCCGAACCGCCTTTGGGGAAAAATGTCCCATGCTCACTCGCAAGCAGTACGAGCTGCTCGTTTATATCGATAAGCACCTGAAGCTCACTGGGTTTTCCCCGAGTTTCGAGGAAATGAAGGATGCCCTGTCGCTGAAATCGAAGTCCGGGATTCACCGGCTGATTTCGGCACTGGAGGAGCGGGGTTACCTGGGGCGCCGCCATCACCGTGCCCGAGCGCTGGAAGTGTTGCGGCTGCCCGATAATATGGAGCAGCGCGCGCCGGATGCCGAAGCCGCCAGCCCGGCGACATTCGCGCCGAATGTCATTCAGGGCGATTTCTCGCCTCGTCGTTCGGGTGTTCAGACGGCGTCTGACTCGGCGGCAGTGCAATTGCCCATGTATGGCCGCATCGCCGCCGGTCTGCCGATCGAGGCCCTGCGCGACGCCGGCACCATGGTCGACGTTCCCATGGCCCTGTTGGGTGGGGGGGAGCACTATGCGCTGGAGGTCGCCGGCGATTCGATGATCGAGGCCGGGATTTTCGACGGCGACACGGTGTTGATCCGCAAAGGCGAAATCGCCGAAACCGGGCAGATCGTCGTGGCACTGGTCGATGACAACGAAGTCACGTTGAAGCGGCTGCGCCGCCGCGGCAACTCGGTCGCGCTGGAGCCATGCAACGCTCAGTTGAAGCCGCAGATCTATTCGGCCGATCGGGTCAAGGTGCAGGGCAAACTCATCGGTCTGATGCGCCGCTACTGAGCGGTTACTCGACGGTCGCCGGCGGTAAATTCGACGCCGCCGGGGCCTTGGGCTTCGGCGGTGGCGGCACCCAGGGGCGGTCTCCACGCGCCATACGGTCTGTCAGGATGACCGCCCCACCGGGGGTCAGCCACACCGCCGCCGCGCCGTCCCGCCAAACCGTGAAGCGGTCCACCAAGGCCGGCCACGGCTTTTGGCAAAGTCCGCGGGCCGGCTCGGCCGAGACCACGAGCGCCACACCGGCACAGTTCGGCGGGCGAGACGGGCCGCGCACCAGGAGCACGCCCCCGGCATCGGAACGTGGTCGCAGGAGGCAGGTATCCTTGCCGCAGGATGCACCGTCGTCCGCGGGGAACGGCGCCGCCGAGGCCGCCATCCACAATTGCAGCCAGGCATCGCGAACGAAGGCCGAACCGCCTTGTCGCTGCTCCAACCAAACGCCTCGCGGGCCATGCAGACCGATCAGCCTTGCATCGGCTGATACGAGCAGATCGGGTGGGCGTTCGGACAGTGGCGATGCGAGCCCCATTGTCATCGCCACAAGCCCGGCCAGGCGCAGGCGGGTGCGCCACAGGCCCAGCCAGGCGAGCCCCAGCGAAAACACCGCCAGCCCCCATCCCGGCATATGCGGGACAGGCAACGTCGCCGCCGGCCAGGACGCGGTGGTCATCGCGACCCAGACAATCGCCTCCGCACCCCAGCCCATCGGTACCAGGGCCAAATCCTCCAGACCGAGGGGCATCAGCAGCAGCGCGATCAAACCCGCCGGCATCACCCAGAAGGCGGTCAGGGGCACGGCGATCATATTGGCGACGATGAAGTAGAGTTGGACGTGGCCGAAATGATACGCGCCATATGGGGCCGAAGCAGTCCCGGCCAGGGCGCTGGTCAGACCAAGCGCGACAATGTGCGACCCAACGCGACGGTGCCAGCTCGTGCCATGCAGCCGCCGCAACCAGGGACGAAGCGCCTCGTAACCGGCGATCAACGCCAGCACCGCCGAAAAACTCATTTGAAACGACACGCCGGGGACTTCCTGCGGCTCGATGAGCATCAGCACGACGCCGGCGAGGCCCAGGCCGCGCAACGAGATCACCCGCCGACCGCTCACCACGCCCAGGGTAAAGAGGCAGGCCATGGAGAACGAGCGGACGATTGGCACGTGCATGCCGGTCAGCACCATGTAGAAGCCACCGACAGTCAGGGCGACCACGGCCGCCAGCGCCTTGGTTGGCCAGTACAGGCTGGCTCGGGCGGAACAGGCGAACCCCAGCCGAGCAACCGTCATCGCGAAACCCATGACGATGCCGATATGCAGTCCGGCCACCGCCAGCAGATGCGCCAGACCGGCGTCGCGGAAAGCCTGGTGTTCAACTGGTGGAATGCTGGTTTGCCCACCGGTGAGCAGGGTCACGCACACCGCCCCCGCCGCGCCGGGAATGACGCGGTTTATCCTGGCCGTAATCGTCTCCCGCAGCCACTGCATCGTGCGGGCCAAGCCGGACGGCTTTGCCACGATCAGGCGCTCGACCGGTCCCAGCGCGTAACCGGAGCCGCCTAGCCCGGCGTAGAACGCGTCGCGCTGCAGGTCCCACCCGCCGGGGTAGCTGGGCGGGGCAGGGGGGCGGACGATCGCGCGCACGCGTATTGTGTCGCCGGTCGCGATTGGCTGACCGTCGGCCTCGCGTAAGCGGATGCGGACGGTGCGACGTAAAGGCGCGTTGCCGTCGAGGTTAGCACCTTCCAGCGTGATCCGCCGGCCCTGGGGCAGGATTTCGACCATACGGACGGTGCCGCCTACGACCGTCGCATGCGTCGGCAAGCCCGTTTGCAACGGCGGCGCCCGGGCGGTTGCGAATTGGGCGGTGGAGAAGCCGAGTGCGCAGGCGAAGGCCGGGGCGCATAGCGATCGGAAGGCGGGAAGGGTGCATACGGCGATCAGCGTGGGGACCGCCAAAACCACCCCATACCAGATCGGCGGTTCGAAGCGCAGCGCGTAGTAGGCGAGGACCCCGGTGGCCATGAATACCGGCAGCCACAGGGCGAAGCGTCCGGCTTCGGCTTCCAGAAATGTCGTCCAGCGCCTTTCCAGGGCTGTCAATTGCGCCGGCGCACCGCGAGCATGCCGAGCAGCGGCAGCGCGAGCAGCATCCAGGGCGCCGGTTCCGGGACGTTCTGTTCGAACGTGTAGGTGCCGTAGGTTTGCGATAGTCCGTATGCGCTGCCGCTATCGAACCCCCAGGGATCGCCGCCCTGCAACACGAAGCTGTCGCTGGTCAGTCCATATCGATCGGTTCGGAATACGCCGGAGTGGATATCGGCGTCGGCGACCTGGAGGGCCACGTTCTCGCTGACCGTCCCGTTGCCAAGGACGCCGTGGAGCAGGATCTCGATGCCTGGGCGGGCAAAGTATGCCGGACCATTGAAGCCCCCGACATTCGCGGCATTGTCGGGGATGGCGACCGAGACGGCTTGCCCCGGTGTCAATGTGATCACGCGCGAACCGAAGGAAAGATCCCCGGCGAAAGCCGATACCGCGATCGTGTCGACCGTGCCGGTAAAGACGGTGCTGCCGGTGTTCTCGACTTCGAAATACCCGGTTGTGGGTTGGGTGTAGACGTTGTCGATTCGGTTGGGGAAAGGGTCCGCCGTTGCATAGGCGGTGATGATTGTCAGGGAGTAACCGACCGGTGCGGCAATCGCGGCGGAGGGCAACAGGGCGGCCAGGGCCAGAAAGAACATTCGCATGACAGGCTCGGGCCTATCATGCGAATGGTTAATAAATCGTTAACATCGTCGGCTTTTTTTAGCGGCCCGATCAGACGACCTTGCCGGTTTCCTTTTCCATGATGTGCATCTGGTTCATATCGGCGGTCAGCCCCAGCATTTTCTCGGGTTCGGCGATGGTTGCGGGGTCGAGGCGGGCGCAGACCGGCGCACCGTCGACGAAGAAATGGACCATCGTCTCCATACCCATCGGCTCGACCACGTCGACCAGCATATCGACCGGCTCGAACCCTGGGCGGCCTTCTTCCTTGCGTTGGGTCAGATGCTCGGGGCGGATGCCGAACACCATTTCCTTGCCCTTGAATGGCGTGTACCGAGCGGTACGTTCGGCTGGAATCTTGATTTTGATTGCGTCGTTCACCCGCACCATCAACCCGCCGCCGCCGGCTTCGTCGATATGGCACGGCAGAAAATTCATGGCCGGCGAGCCGATGAAGCCCGCGACGAACCGGCTGGTCGGGTGGTGGTATACCTCGGCCGGCGTGCCGACCTGCTCGATAATGCCGTGGTTCATGACCACGACGCGGTCGGCGAGTGTCATCGCCTCGATCTGGTCATGTGTCACGTAGACCGTGGTGGTTTTGACGGTCTGATGCACCTTTTTGATTTCGGTCCGCATCTGCACGCGCAGCTTGGCGTCGAGATTGGACAGCGGTTCGTCGAACAGGAACACCTTTGGATTGCGCACGATGGCGCGACCCATGGCGACGCGCTGACGTTGGCCACCCGACAAGGCGCGGGGCTTGCGGTCGAGCAGCACGCCGATATCGAGGATGCGGGCGGCCTCGTCGACCCGGCGCTTGATTTCGTCCTTGGGGAATTTCCGCAGCTTCAGGCCGAACGCCATGTTGTCGAAGACCGACATGTGCGGGTACAGCGCGTAGTTCTGGAACACCATGGCGATATCGCGATCGCGCGGGGGGACGTCGTTGACCACGTCGCCGCCGATCCAGATTTCGCCGCCGGTGATTTCCTCCAGCCCCGCGATCATGCGCAGTGTGGTGGACTTGCCGCAGCCGGACGGCCCGACGAGCACGACGAATTCGTGATCGGCGATCTCCAGATCGATCCCCTTCACCGCTTGCACGCCACCGTCGTACTCTTTGACAACCTTGCGGCAGGACACTTCAGCCATGATCGTTCCGTTCCCTGTGTTTCGGTTTCGGTTGCTTTAACCCTTGGTCGCCCCGGCCGTCAGACCGGCGACGTAGTAATCCATCAGGAAGGCATAGATCACGATCGGCGGCAGCGATGCCAGCAGGCAGGCGGCCATGATCTTACCCCACTGGAAGACGTCTCCGCGGATGAGATCGGAGATAATTCCGACCGTCAATACCATTTGGTTGGACGTGTAGAGATACGCGAGCGGATAGAGGAAGGCGCCCCAGGCCACGGTAAACGCGAAGATCGTGGCCGCGATGATGCCAGGCATCGCCACGGGGATGAAGATTTTCAGCAGAATCTGGACATACGACGCGCCGTCGATCAGCGCGGCTTCATCCAGTTCCTTCGGGATGGAGCTGAAATAGCCGATCATGATCCAGGTGCAGAACGGCACAGCCAAGGTTGGATAGAGCAGCGCCAGGCACCAGATGTTGTTGATCAGTCCCATCCAGCCGACGATCTGGAACAGCGGGATGAACAGCAACGACGGCGGTACCAGGTAGGTTAGGAAAACGCCGGTCGACAGGGTCTGGCTGCCCCAGAACCCCATGCGCGAGAGGCTGAACGCCGCCATGACCGAGATGGTCATGCTGACCGCCACCGTGACGACGGTGATCATCGCCGAGTTCAGATAGTAGGTCTGAAAATTCGGATAGGTGATCAGGTACCAAAAGTTTTCCAGCGTGGGATGGTTGACCATCCAGGGGCTGCCCGATTGCGCGGAAATCTCGGCCGAGGACTTGAGGCTCGTGATGACCGTGTAAAAGGGTGGCACAAGGAAGATGACGACGAACACCGCGAGCGCGGCGTAGCTGCCCCACAACGCCCAGAGGCGCTGACTGTGAAGGCTGGTTTTGCGGAATTTGCGGCCCTCGGCCGTGGTCGCGCTCATGCCGCGATCTCCTTGGTGCGTTGGGTGACGCCGCGCAGCACGAAGAACGCCGCAAACGCCAGGATCGGGAACATGAACAGGCTGTCGGCCGCGCCCAGGGGGATGTCGCCCGACTGGATACCGATCTGGAAGGCGTAGGTGGCGAAGACGTGGGTCTGATCCTGCGGCCCGCCGGAGGTGAGGATGCGGACGATATCGAAATCGGCGAAGGTCACGATCAGGCTGAACAGCACGGTGATCGAGATGATGTTGCGCATCATGGGCAGCGTCACGAAGAACAGTTTCTGGCGGGCGTTCGCACCGTCGATCGACGCGGCTTCGTACAGCTGTTCGGGGACAGATTTCAGCGCCGCCAGATACATGATCATGAAGAACGGCGTGCCGAACCAGACGTTGACGGTGATGGTGCACAGGCGCGCGATCCAGCCAACGCCGAGCCAGGGTACGTTGTCGAGACCGAATTGATTGAGAACCCAGTTGAACGCGGAGTATGACGGGTCGAACATCCACCACCAGGTCAGCGTGGACAGTGCCAACGGAATAACCCAGGGCACCAGCAGCAGCCCGCGCCAGATTTTCTGGGTCGTGCCGGGGATGTTGTGCATCAGGTGCGCCAGGATGAAGCCGAAGAACGCCTTCAGCACGACGGCGGTGATCGCGAACAGGCAGCTTTGAAAAATCACCAACTGGAAGGTGTGGCGTTTCAGCAGAAACGCGAAATTGCCCAGCCCGACGAAGGCCGTCATCTTCTTGTTCAGCATGCTGAGGTAGATTGCGTAGAAGGCCGGATAGACGACGAAGCAACCCACCAGCAAAATCAGCGGCAGACACAGCAGAAACGCCGTCGTCGACTTGCGGCTGGCGAACCGTCTCATGCTTTGGCCGCGGCTGGCGCCAATCGCCACCGATCCTGCTGTGATACTGCTGCCGTCTGCCACTACGAACCTCCCATCCCATCCCCAGGTACACCGCGAGCCGGTCACCCGGCTCTGACGTCCCGATTTATTGGGGAAATCTGCCCATGGATTCGCGACGTGGCAAATCCCTGAATTCTTTATCACACGCTTCGATCACGGCGCTCCACCCCATTTCTGCCACAATTGGGGCGGAGCGCCGTGATCTCTGCCGTCAGCGCGTGTAGCCGCTGAGTTCATCCTCGGTCCAAGCGATGACCTCGGGGATGGACTTGCCGTCGCGCAAGCGTGCGAGCATTTGGTTATGCACCGCGCGCTGATAAATTTGCACGGCGATGTCGGGCGAAGCCTCGGATGCCGTCAGGCTCGGGATTTGGCCGGAAGCCGGGCGGGGCGGGTAGTTGTACACCGTGCCCTTGGGCGGGCCGACCTCATCCCAAATCTTGAAATCGAGCATCTTGGAGTAAGGCGGCAGGTCGTAGCCCTCGCTGGCGATATCGCGTGCTTCGACGTTTTCGCGTTGCATCAGGAACGCGAGCAACTCCTTCGACGCGGTCGGGTTCTTGCTGAATTTGTAGACGCCCCAATAGAAGTTCTGGGTCGGCACGAAACGGCCCTTGGGACCTTTGGGCGCGGGGAAGGTCCAGCAATCGGCGGCGACGTCGGGATTGTCGCGCTTGGCGACGGCCCAGGCGGATGGCGGGTTGAAGATCAGCGCGGACTTGCCGGAGATCAGTGCCCGGTTGTTCGACGCGTCGTCATAGCTGACCGCATCGGCCGGGTAGAACTTCAGGAGTTTCTGGAAATATTCCAGCACTTCCCGCATTTCGTTGGATTTCAACTGGCTCTTGCCGTCGCGATCGACCAGCTTCGCACCAAATGACTGGAACATCGCGCCATGCAGGTCGGTGGCGTCGGTGTTGATGCCGCCGCCGGCGCCCAGGCCGAGAGCGAAGGTCAGGTTATCCTTCTGCGCGGCTTCGGCGTATTTGAGGAAGTTGTCCCAGTTCCAGGCGTCCTGGAGCGCATTGTGGTCGTCGTGCGTCGGGTACATCGCCTGCAGGTCGAGGCCCTGCTTTTTGAACCAGCTGATGCGCGCGCAAGGCGGCTTGGTCTGGGTGCCGCTGGATGACGGAACGCCGAACCAGTTACCCTTTTCGCTGCCCAGGTAGACGGCGGCGTCGTTGGGGGTGCCGGCGGTCGACATGATCTCTTTCATCGTGTCGGTCACGTCGAGCAGGGAGTCGGAATAGTTCCGGATGTCCCAGTTCACGAAGGTCATCACGTCGTGGCCGGCCTTGGCCTGGGTTTCCGCTGCCGGGGTCAGGTTCAGCTTACCGCCGGAGGAGGTGATGAAGTCGGCGGTTACCTCGACCTTGTTTTTGGCTGCCCAGGCGTCGACCTGTTTCTGCATCACGGCGTTGGAGCCGGGGACCCAATGGTCCCAGAAGCCGATGTTCACTTTGCCCGCGGCGCCGGCGGTGCGGATGTGGACCAATGGCAACGCGGCGGTCGCGGCGGCGAGTTTCAAGGCACGGCGACGGGAAACGGCAGACGTTTTTTTCACTTCGAATACTCCCTGGAGAACCTTCCTATAGTGTTTGCCCGCGTTTCCCGCAACCCGGATATGCCTTATCGGGTGAAGCCCTCAAGCTCGTCCTGTGCCCAATCGACGACCTGCTTGATGCTTTGCCCGCTTTGCAGTTTGGCGAACATCGTTGGAAGCGTACCGCGGTTGTAGATCTGCACCGCGATGCCTGGCGGGGCGGGCGACAGGGCGATGTGGGTTTTCTCCTTGTGCGAGGCGCGAACAGGGTAGTGGTAGACGGTGCCCTTCGGCGGCCCGACCTCCTCCCACACCTTGAAGTTGGACATCGAGACGAACGGCGGCACGTCGTAACCCAACGATGCGTTGCACCGTGCTTCGACGTTTTCGCGCTGCGACAGGAACTCGATCAAATCCTTCGCCGCCGATTTGTTCTGCGCGAACTTCCACACGCCCCAGGAAAAGGCGCCCATCGGCATGAAACGCCCGGCGGGGCCTTTCGGCGCGGGGAAGGTCCAGCAATCCTCGGCTACTTTGGGTGCGTCCCGGCGGGCAACGGCCCAGGCGGACGGCGGGTTCCAGATCAGGGCCGACTTGCCCGAGATCAGCGCGCGGTTGTTCGATGCGTCATCGTAGCTCACGGCATCGGCCGGCAGGAATTTCACCAGCCGCTGGGCATATTCCAGCACATGCATGACGGCATCGGATTTGATCGTGATTTCGCCTTTGGCGTTCATCGCCTCGGCCCCGAAGGCGGCGAACATCGCGCCGGCGGTGTCCACCGAGTCGGGGGTGGTGCCAACGCCGATGCCGAAGGGCATGCCGACCTTGTGGCAGGCTTCGGCGGCTTTCAGCATCGCCTCGTAGGTCCAATTTTCGGCGTCCGGGGACGGGTCGGCGCCCGCCGGATACATCTTCATGACATCGAGCCCAGCCGCTTCCTTCAGGACCGAGATCCGTCCGCACGGTCCCTTCATCTGGTTCCCCGCGCTGCAGGGGACCGCGATCCAGTGACCGTTGTTTTTGAACAGATATTCGCTCGCGGTTTGGACGTCGCCGTACTGCTTCATCAGCCGGCCCATGACGTCGTCCATCGGTTCGAGACTGTCGATGGCGTTCGGGGCTTCCCAGCCGGGAAATTGCTGCACGTCGTGACCGACCTTGGCCTGCGCTTCGGCGGCGATGGTCAGGATGTTCTTCGATCCGACAGATGTGATGAAGTCGGCCTGCACGTCGACCTGATGGGCTTTGCCGAAGGCCTCGCACTGCTTCTTCATGACTTCATTGGCATCTGGCACCCAATGGTCCCAGAACGCGATCGACACTTTTCCGGCCGCCCGGCCGCTGCGGATGTGAACAAGGGGAAGTGCCGTTGCCGCCGCACCAAGCTTCAGGGCGGACCGGCGATTGATGGTTCCGAGTTTCGGCATGAGTCGATTTGCTCCTTGGGACGTTGCCGGTTTTCCGGCTTTTGGTCTGCAAGGCAGCGTAAAATGAGAGTGCGCGGGGAGGCAAGCGCGTTGAGCCGCCACCCGGCAATCCCGTGCATGTGGAACTATTCGTGAATAAAGACCGATTTAGGTTCGGATCAGGCCTGAGTGCGCCATTCTCGCGCGCGCTTGCCGCATCCCGTCGCCGACCGCCAGAGCCGCGGCCAGGGCCCGCCGGCCGGCCGCGGCGTCAACCAGCACCGGTGCCCCGTCCAGCGCGGAGGCAACAAACGCCAAATGCTCGGCTGCCAGCGAGTCGTGATCGTCCCAGGCGACTTCCTCACTCGCGAATCCGTCTATCCCCGGCACCTTCATGCCTTTCGTGCCCCGCCCGACCACGGTGAGTTTCCGAGCGGCGAAGTCAACGCCGAGGTAGGCGTCGTGGGCGAAGATGCGCATGCGGCGTTCGGTGCGGGCGGAAATGCGGCTCGCGGTGATCGTTGCGACCGCCCCGCTGGCGAAGCGGATACGGGCATTGGCGATGTCCTCATGCTGGCTGGCGACCGCCGCACCGACCGCGTCGACGCTTTCGATCGGACTGTCGACCAGGGCGAGGATCAGATCGAGGTCGTGGATCATCAGATCGAGGATGACGGACACATCGGTACCGCGCGGTTTGAACGGCGCGATGCGTGTCGCTTCGATATAGAGCGGCGGTCCGGAGCGCGCGGCCATCGCCTGAAAGGCGGCGGAGAACCGCTCCAGATGCCCCACCTGGAGAACGACTTTGTGCGCCTGCGCCAAGGCGGCCAGTTCGTCGGCCTCCGCCAAGGTCGAGGCTATCGGCTTTTCGACCAGCACATGCTTGCCGGCCCGCAGCGCGGCCGAGGCGACAGCATGGTGGGCATCCGCCGGGGTGGCGACGATCAGCGCGTCGATCTGGGGCAACAGTTCCTCGAACGCCATGTGCGGCGCGCCTGCCTCCCAGCCCACGGTCTTCGCGCGCTCCTCATCGCGGTCATGGATGCCGACAAGTGTGGCGCGTTCGGCGGCGGCGACCTTCAGCGCGTGGTAGCGGCCGAAATGTCCGGCGCCGGCGATGCCGATGCGGAGTTTGGTGGTATCCATGGGAAAACTCGCGTCTGTCTCGTTGTCTTCTACCCTCAAGCGCTTACGCCGGCCATCGCGGCCATCGATTCGATCCTGTGGGTGTAGGTGTGTTCGGCGAGGACCCGTCGTTGGCCCGCCAGTCCGACCTGGGCCGCTTTGCCGGGATCCGCCCGTAATTCGGCCTGCAAGGCGTTTAGATCCTCGGCATCGCGGTATATGAAAATCTCGCGGCCAGGGTCGAAACACCGCTCGATATCGCCCTGCGCGTCGGCCACGACCGGAGTCCCAACGATATAGGGGGCGAAATGACGCTGGTTCAGTCCGTTGATGACGTTGTGTTCGTGGCGGATATTGAGCGCGCCGAGGTGGGAGGCATAGATGCGCGCCAGTTCGGTGCCGCCGATCTTGCGGCCGTCGCGTTGATGATGTGCGAGTTCCGGCGCTTTCGGCCAGTCAGGGCCGAACAGGGCGATGGGTTGGCGGACCTGGGCGAGCAACGTGCGCCGGTGGGCGGTGGCGGAGGCGACGAAGGCCAAAGACGGCTGCCGCTCGCCCCGAGCGATCGCGCCGCGCGTGGCGGCCAGGGGCAGATAGGTGCCGACGGAGGTAAACCCGAACTGGTCGTGCCGCTCCAGCATGCCGGTGTCGGTGTAGGCGACGATGTCGAACAGCGCGGCGGTCGCCGCCATCTCCGCCCCGAACAGGTCGCCGATCCAGGCGACCATTGGCGGGCGGTTGCGCAGACGGCCGAAGATCGCTGGCGGGAGCCAATGAAACGGCCCGAAGGCCACGATCAGGTCTGGGCCGAACGCGTCGATGCGGCGTTGCAGCAGTGTCGCCAGCGGGACGCCCAGACGCTCCGACAGCAGCCAGGGCTCTAATGTCTTGGTCAGTTTGGTCGCGCGATAGGGGAAGACACTGACCGAATGCCCGGCGAGGCGGAGGTCTTCGGCCGGGTCCTCCACCAGTCGTGCGACGTTGCGGGTCTTGCCGAAGAGCAGGACACGCATCAGGCCGCGACCTCCAGCGACTGCGTGCGGACATAGCGGGCATACAGGCCGTCATGCGCCATCAGCAGCGCATGCGTGCCGGTTTCCACCGCGCGACCCTCGGCCATGGCGACGACGACGTCGGCATCGCGCACGGTCGATAGGCGATGTGCGATCACGATCGTGGTGCGGCCCTTGCGTACCCGTATCAGCGCCTCCTGCACCGCAGCCTCGCTCTCGGCATCCAACGCGCTGGTTGCTTCATCCAAAAGGAGCACCCGTGGATTGCGCAGCAGTGCTCGGGCCAAAGCCACGCGTTGGCGTTGGCCGCCGGACAGGCGCTGTCCGCCGGGGCCGACGCGGGTTTCGTAGCCTTCGGGCAGGGCGGCGATGAAGCCGGCGGCATAGGCTTCTTCGGCCGCCCGTTCGATGGCGGGGCGATCGGCGCCGGGATGGCCCATGGCGATGTTGGCGGCGATCGTATCGTCGAACAGCAGGGCGTCCTGGCCGACATAGGCAATACTGTCGCGCAGACTGGCCAAGGTGACATCCTTGACGTTGCGCCCGTCGATCGTCACGGCGCCCGAGGTTGCGTCGTGCAGGCGGGGGATCAGCGATATCGCGGTCGACTTGCCGCCGCCGGAGGGGCCGACGAGGGCGACGGTCTGGCCCGGCAGTGCCTCGAAGTTCAGCCCGTCCAGCCCGACGCGGCCATCGGGATAGACGAACCCCACATGGTCGAAGACGACATGGCCTTCGCCCGCGGGCAGCGGCACGGCGGTGGGGGAGTCGAGAATCGTCGGCCGTTCATCCACCACGCCGAAGACGCGCGACAGACCGGCCAGGCCCTCCTGCAGGGCGGTGTTCAGCGAACCCAGGGCGCGCAAGGGACGGGCGGCGAGGGCCAAGGCGGCAACGAAGGCGCCGAAATCGCCGAGGGTGTTGTCGGAGACCGTGGCGCGCCAAGCCTCGAACGCGATGACGGCGGCGATGGCGACGCCGCCGATAACCTCCAGCACCGGCTCGACGCGGGAGCGGCTTTTGGTGATGCTCAGCAGCGTTTTGTAGAGAGACTGGAAGGCATTGTCCGCCCGCGCCGTCTCGTTGGCCTCCAGCCGATAGGCGCGGACGGTGCGGGCCTGCGCGAAGCTTTCGTTCAACAGCGCTGCCGTCTCACCCATTTTCTCCTGCATGCCGCCCGAGGCTCGGCGAACCCGCTTGCCGATGCGCTGGATGGGAACGCCGGCGACGGGATAGAGCACGGCGGAAATGAGCGACAGCAGCGGGTCCATGTAGATCATTGACGCGACCAGCCCAATCACGGTCACGATGTCCGCCACGGCCGAAACGCAGCGTGCCAGTGCGCCGCCGATGGCGGTGGCATCGGTGGTGAAGCGGGTCGCGAGTTGCGCCGGTGCCTCCCGCTCCACGCGGGCGAGATCGGTGCGGGTGAGATGGGCGAACATCCGTTCCTGAAGATCGCGGATCACCAGCAACACCAGTTGCTGCGACAGGACGTTCTGAAAATATTGGGTGAACGCCTTGAGCATGGTGACGACGACGATCGCCAGCGGGATCAGCCAGGCAATCCGCTCGTCCCGGTGGGTGAACATGATCCCGGCCTGTTGCAGTACGACCGGATAGAGGGCGGTCGCGCCGGCCATCGCCGCGCTGAAGACCAGCACCAGCGCGAGGCGCGCCTTGTAACGGGTGACCTGTTCCCGCCACAGGCGGGCGAGCAGTGTACGGGTGGCGTTGGGGTCGGTCATGCTGGCTGGTGGCGTATGGGCACGGGCCGGCCGGCGCAAGCGGTTTTTGGCGGTGGTCCGACGCTCGCGCGGGCTACCCCCGCATCCCCAGCCGCGCCGACGCAATCCGAGCGCCCTCGGTCAGCGCCTTGAGTTTGGCCCAGACGATTTCCTCCGGCACCCGGCCGCGGCCGGCCGATGTGTCGAAACCGCAGTCGGTCCCGGCCAGCACCCTTGTGGGATCGCCGATGGCCTGCGCCACGCGCTCCAGCCGGTCGGCCACGGTTTCCGGGTGCTCGACGAAATTGGTCAGGGGGTCGATGACGCCGGCGACCACGACCTGACCTTCGCCGAGGGGGAGATCCTTCAGGCATCGATACTCGTGCTGGTGGCGCGGATTGGCGATCGGCATTACCCAGCCGCCGACATGGGCCTGGGAAATCGCCGGAAGGATTTCGTGCATCGCGACGTCGCAGTCGTGCGGTGCCTCGTAATTTCCCCAGCAGGCGTGGATACGCACCCGGTCGCGAGGGATGTTGACGAGGGCGTCGTTGATCGTGCCGACGACCTTCTCGGCGAAGGCAAGAAAATCGCTCAGCGGCTGGTCCTGGTAGGCCACATGGCGTTCCAGCGCCAAATCCGGGGCATCGATCTGGAGCAGGAAGCCGGATCGCACGATGGCCTCGTATTCGATCTGCAAGGCTCGGCCGAGTGCCGCGAGGTATTTGTCCTCGGTGTCGTAGTAAGCGTTGCGCATCGCGGTGGCGATGATGCCAGGGGAGGGGGCGGTCATGAACGGTTCGGCGAAGCCGGCCGGCGCGACCTCCCGCAGGGTCGCGGCGAACTCGTCGCATTCCTCCCGCACCATCGCGGGGTCGAGGTATTCGACGGCGCCGATTGCTTCGGGCACGCCGTCGCGGTTGCTGACCGAGGGGCGGTTCTCGGCATGGCCCCAGGCGGCGAAGCCGGGGTAGCGGGCGATGTCGGCCATCGGCTTGCGATTCCAGTTGCCGCCGAAGCCGGACATGCGGCGGCGCACGTAGAGAAAGAACGCCTCCCGCATCTGCTCGCCGTTGTTGCCGACGTCCAGGCCGCATTCGATCTGCTTGCGGACCACATGGCGGGTCGCGGCCTTGCCGGCAGCGTCGAGCGCGGCCTCATCCACGGCCTCCCCCGCCGCGCGGCGGGCGTAAAGCGCCGTCAGCGCCGGTGGCCGGGGCAGGCTGCCGGTGTGGGTGGTGAGAATCCGGTGCTCGCTCTTCAACATCAGGCCATCGCCCCTTCGAGGTAGCCGGTGTAGCCGAACAGGCCGACCGCGCCGCCGGTGTGCAGGAAGACGACGGTCTGGCCCTTGCCGATCGTGCCCTTGCGGATCAGGTCGATCATCCCGGCCATCGCTTTGCCGGAGTAGACGGGGTCGAGGAGTATGCCTTCCTCCCGAGCCAGCATCTGCACCGCCTGCGCCATGCCTTCGGTCGGGATGCCGTAGCCATCGCCGACGTAGTCGCAATTGGCGACGACGGCTTCGCGCGGGATTCCGCCGGTCATGCCCAGATAATCGGCGGTGGCCTCGGCCAGTTTGTGGACATTGGCTTCCTGGCGGTCCTTCGGCAGCCGGACGCCGATTCCCAGCACGGGCACGCGGGCGTTGATGCCGTGCAGACCGACCACCAGCCCGGCATGGGTGCCGGCCGAGCCGGTCGCGGTGACCAGCAGGTCGATCTTCAGGCCCATCTCGTCGGCCTGCTGCATGAGTTCCTGTGCACAGGACACGTAGCCCAACGCGCCCACGCGGTTGGAGCCGCCGCCGGGGATGACATAGGCGTTCACGCCCTCGGCCCGCAGTTCGGCGCCTTTTTTCTCGGCTTCGGCGTTCATGTCGACGCCGCCGGGCCGGTATTCGATGGCACAGTCAAATAACTTGTCCAGCAGCACGTTGCCGCTGTTGAGGTAGTCGCGATCGTTGGTCTCGATCCGGTGTTCCAGCAGCGCGGTGCATTTCATACCGAATCGGCGGGCGACGGCGGCGGTCTGGCGGACGTGGTTCGACTGCACGGCCCCCTGGGTGACGATGTGGGTTGCTCCCAGCGACTTGGCCTCGCCGATCAGCCATTCGAGTTTTCGCACTTTATTGCCACCGGTCGCGACAACGGTGCAGTCGTCCCGCTTGATCCAGATGTCCGGCCCCCCAAGTGCTCTGGAGAAGTTGTCGAGCTTCTCGAGCGGCGTTGGCGTGGGAAAAAGGCGTACGCGGGGAAACCGGGCGAGATGCATTTTCGTATCCTAGTACCCACTATCGCTGGAACCTGAGTCATGATTCGTAGGGGGTATGAAAGCGATTCCCCTGGCGACCGTGATCGTCCTGAGCGTGGAGGAGCGTAAGGCCCTCGAAGCGCTCGCTGGTTCCCGCAAGAGCGAGGCG
>CAIRCM010000022.1 GCA_903877125.1 uncultured Acetobacteraceae bacterium
ATCAGGTCTCGCCGTGATTCTGGGTCGAGGAAGCCGCGCCGGATCATGCAAGGCAGCAGAATCGCGTTCAAACGCCTTGGCAAGCGATTCCTTCGGATTATGGCGGAGTCAGGGTATAATCAATCTTCAACGTGGCGGTGCGTGGCACGCTCCGCGGCAATGTCCGGTCTCGTGCGGTGCACCGCGCGTGGCATGGACGCGACATGTCTCCGATTCGCGCCAATCGCCCATGAGGAATGCGTTGGTCCCTGCCAATCGCGCTTGCCCGGCACCGGAAGCCCGCCCGTGTTCCGTGGGGCGGTAACCGCGGCAGGAGATTCGCTCGAGGTTTCGTAACGAACCCGGCTTGCCTCCGCGGAGGCCACGGCGAATTGACCGCCTGACAAAGAATTTCGGCACTCGGGTCATCGTGGAGCATAAATCGTCTGGCGCCGGGGAGAATGGCGGGAAGGAGTTGCCCGACCGCCCACCTTGGAGTAAGCCCACGAACAGTCAGGGAGTAAAGCCAGGGTCATGCTTCTTACGCGACGGGATCGTGGAATGATCGCGGTGGCCATCGTCCTTGACGTGGCGCTCAACAGTGGCAACGAAACTGTTATTTCGAACGCGGAACTCGCCGAACGAACCAGCATGTCGCGCCGGACGCTGGAACCCTTGTTACAGGCCCTCTCGCGCGAGCAAATTCTCGAAAGCACCCGCGGTCCCCACGGCGGTTATCGCCTTGCCCGGCTGGCCCGCCTGATCAAGGTGTCGGACGTCGTCTCCGTGGGACTGAACACGCTGGAAGACGCCGGATCGGGGTTGGCGGGCCGCTTGCAAAAGGCGGTGATCGAGCCGCTGTGGGACGAATTCGACGCGGCGTTGCTGGCGCTGAGCGAGGCACTGACGATTGACGACCTGCTGCGCCGCGCGGCCAAGGCTGGCATACGCCGGCGCGTTAACGAACCCCTGAACTTTGTGATCTGAGCAAATGCCATCGATCCGCAAGCGTGCGAAACAAGCGGTCCCAGAAACCGAATTCCCACGCCTCCCGACCTTCGCCCGCCCTTTATCGGCGCGTGGCCATATCTACGCCAGCGTGCTGGACCTCGTCGGCGGCACGCCGATGGTGCGCCTTCCGCGATTGTGGGCCGCGGACAAACTACAGGCCGACATCGCGCTCAAGCTGGAATTCTTCAATCCGTTGGGTTCCGTGAAAGACCGTATCGGACTCGCGATGGTTGAGGCGGCGGAACAGGCAGGTGACATCGCGCCGGGCAGGACCACGATCGTCGAGCCGACCTCCGGCAACACCGGCATCGCGCTCGCCTTCGTCGCCGCCGCGAAAGGTTATAAGCTCATCGTGGTCATGCCCGAAGGCGCCTCGGTCGAGCGGCGAAAAATGTTGCGGCTGATGGGCGCCGAGGTCGAAACGACCCCCGCGAAACTGGGTATGCCTGGCGCCATCGCTCGCGCCGACGCCATCCTGGCCCGCACAGAAGGGGCCTGGATCGCGCGGCAATTCGACAATCCCGCCAATCCCGCCGTCCACGAAGCCACCACCGCCGAGGAAATCTGGCGGGACTCAGACGGGACGGTGGATATCGTCGTGGGCGGCGTGGGCACCGGCGGCACACTGACCGGCATCGCCCGCGCGCTGAAACCGCGCCGCCCCGGCTTACGCATCGTGGGCGTGGAACCCCAGGAAAGCGCCGTGTTGTCCGGCGACAATCCGGGTGCGCACCGCATCCAAGGGATCGGCGCGGGTTTCAAGCCCGCGGTCCTGGACCGGGCGCTGCTGGACGAGGTGTTGGCGGTCTCAGGCGTCGAGTCGTTCGCCGCCGCCCGCCGCTGCGCGATGGTCGAGGGATTGCCGGTCGGTATCTCCTCCGGGGCCGTGCTGCACGCGATGCTGGACCTCGCCGGGCGCGAGGAGAACGCGGGCAAGCTGATCGTCGGGATCTCGGCGTCTTTCGCGGAACGCTATTTGTCCACACCGCTGTTCGCGGGGCTGTAGGGACGGGCAGCCTGGTCCCTCTGAAAAAGCTAATTCATGAAGTCCCGCACGAAGTCGTTCGCGGGGTGGCAGTAAACGCCGTCGGGTGTGTCGACCTGCTCGATCCTGCCGGCGCGCAGCACGGCGACGCGGTCGGCCATTTCCATCGCCTCGGCCTGGTCATGGGTGACAAAGATGCTGGTCAGTCCCATCCGGTCGTGCAGCGCCCGCAGCCAGACCCGCAGGTTGCGCCGCACCTTGGCGTCCAGCGCCCCGAATGGTTCGTCCAGCAGCAGCAGCGTGGGTTCGATCGCCAAGGCGCGTGCCAGCGCGACCCGCTGACGCTGCCCGCCGGAAATCTGGTCCGGGTAACGGCCGCCAAGATCGCCGATCTCCATCATTTCCAGCAATTCCGCCACGCGAGCGCGGATGGCGGCGGCGGGCGGACGGTGGCGTCTGGGCCGCACCTCCAGCCCGAAGGCCACGTTGCGCGCCACGGTCATGTGCCGGAACAGCGCGTAATGCTGGAACACCAGCCCGATCCGCCGCTCCCGCGCCGGGACGTCCTGGATGGGCCGGCCGCCGATTTCGATCGTTCCGGACGACACGAATTCCAGGCCCGCGAGAACCCGCAGCAGCGTGGTTTTCCCGGACCCCGACGGGCCCAACAGGGCCAGGAACTCGCCCTTGCCGACCGAAAGACTAAGCCCATCCAGCGCCGGGGTGGCGCCGAACGTTTTGCGCAGGTCTCGCATCTCGACCATCATGCGTTCGAACTCCTGTCGCGTTCGATCCGCCATTCCAGCAGCATGCGCAGCGCCAATGTCACAAGGGCGAGCAGCGACAACAACGCGGCGACGGCGAAGGCGCCCACCCATTCATAGTCGTTGAACAGCGCCTCGACATAAAGCGGCATCGTCAGCGTCTGGCCGCGAATATGGCCCGACACCACCGCCACCGCACCGAACTCGCCCATCGCTCGGGCGTTGCACAGCAGAACGCCATACAGCATGGCCCAGAAAATATTCGGCAATGTCACGCGAAGGAAGACTTGCCAGCCATTGGCACCCAATGTCAGGGCGGCTTCCTCCTCCGCCGCGCCCTGTTCGCGCATCAGCGAGATCAGGGAGCGCGCGACGAAGGGAAACGTCACGAACATCGTCGCCAGCACCAGGCCCGGCAACGCGAAGACGACGCGGACCCCGTGCCGGTCAAGCCAGGTCCCGAAATACCCGTTGGCGCCGAACAGCAGCACCCAGACCAGGCCGGAAATGACGGGCGAGACGGAGAACGGCAGCTCGATCAACGTGGTCAGCAACGCCCGCCCCGGGAACTGAAAGCGGCCGATGCACCAGGCGGCGGCGGTGCCGCAGATGGCGTTCACCGGCACGGCGATGGCGGCCACGGTCAGGGTCAGGCGGATCGCGGACCACGCCTCAGGTTCCGCCAGCGCGTCCAGCGCGGCGTTCAACCCCTTGGACAGCGCTTCCGTGAAAATCAGGATCAGTGGCAAGACCAGCAGGGTCGCCATCGTGGACAGCGCGAGCCCGATTGCCAGGCCATGACGCAACGCCGCCGGATCCCATCGGCGGCG
>CAIRCM010000023.1 GCA_903877125.1 uncultured Acetobacteraceae bacterium
AGCGCCTGCCAGATATGGTCCAAAACGCGGTCAAACCAGCAGAGGGGAAGGCGTGCCTACGCCAAGCGCGGCACGATAATTTGTGTGTGCGGAATAGAACGGTGAATAAGATGGGTTAATCGCTCTCGGCCTTCGGGTCAAGATCGATTTCAGGAAGTAGCAGGGGAGGGGCCGGTCCTCGCAGGAGGCCGGCTTCCCCCCTGGTGGCGGTTACCCCCGCTTCCAGCCCACCCAGTCGCACAGCGCCTTGCCCATCACCGCTTCCTTGTCCGCGCCTTTCAGCCACGTCATTTCCTCGGTGAACATCGTCACGCATTCGCGCATCGAACAGGGCATGCGGGTGATGTCCGTGCCCCAGAACGTGCGGGCGGGACCGAATGCGTCGAAAATACGCTGCGTCGGATCGAACAGGTCGCGGAACGGATAAGGCTGCTTCGAATAACTCGGCGCCCCCGAAACCTTCACTGCAACGTTGGGGAAGCGTGCCAGCCTGAGCATCTCCGGCAGGTCGTCGAACGTGACGCCGGATGTCGGCCCTCCGCCGCGTCCGTAATGATCGACGATCAGCCGCAGTCCTGGATGCCGTTCCGCCACGCGGGCCACGGTATTGAAATGACCGCCCGCCAGCAGCCCAACCGGCGTGCCCGCCATTTCCGCCGCCGCCCAGAACCAGTCGAGCGTGTCGTCGTCCCACCAGCTGCGTTGCGCCGGGGCGGTGAAGGTAAACCGAAACCCCAGCATCCCCGGCTGTTGCTTCCACGTTTCGACCACGCCGCGTTTCGCGGGATCGGACAGATCGAAATGACCGAGGATCGCGAATTTGTCCGGGTACCGCCGCGCCGCCTCGATCGCGGTGGCATTGGTGCGGGGAATGGAACTCGGCGGATGCAGCAGCGCCGCATCGACGCCGGCCCCCGCCATTTCCGCCAGCGCGTCGTCCACTGAATAGGTCCGCACCTGCCGGTGGTGCGCGTTCATCGTTTCATTCTCCCAGATGTGAATCTGGGAATCGACGATCGTCATGGTGGGGCTCCCTATTCCGCCGCGTTCAGAACGGGCATGGCGTTGCTGAACAGCGGCATGATTTCCTTCGCGAAACGCCGCATGCTGCGCCGCCCCCGCTCGCCGCCACCCGAACCGCCGCCGTTGACCAGCACATAGCCCACGCCGGACTGGCGCAGCGCCTCCAGCCGCTCGGCGATCTGTTCGGGGTTGCCGTACATCGCGCTGTTCACGTTGATCTCGTTCGGATCGCCCACCGCGCGATCCGGCCCGCCGAGCACGGTGCCGTCAGGCTGGGTGGCGAGTTTCAACTGGCGGAGACGGTTCGCCAGCCGGCGTGCCAGCGCCGCGTCCCGTTCGGCGTCGCTCTCGGCGACGAAGAACGCGCGGGTCACGCCGACCATCATCGGATCGAACACCCGCCCGTTTTCCTCCACCGCGCCACGATACACGGCGATACTCTCCGCCACATCGGCCGGCGAGGCGTATTGGCCCAGCAACAGATTGAACCCCCGCCGCGCCACATCGCGGATCGAGCGGGGGCTGCCCGCGCCCATCCAGACCGCCGGATGCGGGCGGCGGAACGGCGGCGGTTCGACAATGATGTCGTTGAACGACCAGAACCGGCCCTTGTGGGAAAAGCGTTCCTCCGATCCCCAACATTTCAGCAACACTTCGATCGATTCCTCGAAGCGGGCGTCGGAGTCGCCGATCAGCACATCGAAGCCGACAAATTCATTGTAACGGTAGCCTTTGCCGATCCCGAAATCCAACCGCCCGCCCGACAGCAAATCGATCGTCGCCGCCTGCTCGGCGAGCAGCACGGGGTTGTGCCAGGGCAGCACGATCACGGCGGTGCCGAGCCGCAACGTGGTGGTCCGGGCACCCAGCCAGGTCAGCAGATTCAAAGTGGCCGAGACCTGACCGAAGCCGGTGAAGTGATGCTCCACCACAAAGGTGCCGTGAAACCCGACGGCTTCGGCTTCGACGTTGTATTCGATGAAGTCGCGAAACCCCTCGGAACTGTCGAATTCGCCGCTGCCGCGCTGCGCCGCCGCACTGCCGAATAGTCCGAACCGCATGATCGTTTGTCTCCCTTATTCGGATCAGGTTAGTCGTCCGCCCCGCCGCTGCCAATTGCCGGATGGCGCGCGCCACCGTAATCTGACGGCAACACGAAGGAACGCGTCATGGAATTCGGTTGGTATCATGAGTTTCACCGGCAGGTGCCGGGCATGTCGGACGCCGATGCGTTCGCGATGGGACTCGATCAGGCGGTGGAATCCGAAGAACATGGCCTGGACTCATTCTGGTTGGCCGAAATTCACCAGCAGGCAGCACGATCGGTCATGTCCGCACCGATGATGGTGCTCGCGGCGGTCGCCGCCCGGACGAAAACGATGAAGCTGGGCACGGCAGTGCAGGTGCTGCCGTTGACGCACCCGCTCCGCCTGGCGGAGGAAACCGCGACGCTCGATCAAATGAGCGGCGGGCGGCTCGTCATGGGTGTCGGCCGCAGCGGCAATCCGCGAGCCTATGCCGCCTACGGTGTGCCCTACGCGGAAAGCCGGGAGCGGTTCTACGAAACCCTGGAGGTGCTGAAACTGGCCTGGTCGCAGGACACGTTCTCCTTCCATGGCAAGTTTCACCATTTCGACGGGGCCAAGGCCGTGCCGCGGCCGTTTCAGAAGCCAATGCCGGAAATCCGCATCGCCGGCGCGTCGGAGGACACGTTCCCCGTGCTTGGCGCCCTCGGCTACCCGCTGTTCGTCGCGGTGCGGAGCGGCACCTTGTCCGGTCTCGCGCCCGATTTGCACGCGTATCGGAAAGCCTACGAAGCCGCCGGCCACCCAGGTAAGGGGCAGGTGCATCTGCGTGTGTCGATCCATGTCGCGGAAACCGACGCGGCCGCCGAAGCCGAGTCCGAGGAAAGTATCATGGGCGGCTACGGAAAGCTCAAAGAACAGCTTGAGGGTTCGCCCAACGCCCGCCGTCGGGCGGAACTGGACGACGTGCTGAGCCTCACGTTCCAGGCGGCGATGCGCGACAAGGTCATCGTCGGCAGCCCGGACAAGGTGACTGCGCGGTTGCTGGAACTGAAGGAAGAACTCGGCATCGACGGAATTCTGGCTGAGCTGAATTTCGGTGCCAAAATTCCGCCCGATGCGATGATGCGGTCGTGTAGGCTTTTGTGCGGGGAGGTTAAGCCCCGCTGCCAATAAGGGTTAGCGGCAGCGATAGGGATGCCAGTAGCACCAGTTGCCGCCGCGGCCCGGTTCTTCGATCACGCAACCGGCGAGTGGCAGCCCGATCCCGATCAAAACCAGCAGAATGACGAAACGTTTCATGGTGCGCTGTCCCTTGTTGGTTGACGTGCGGGCACTATATCCAATCGAGACGCTCCCATTTGTAACATAGCCTGACATTCCCGCGTCTTTTACGTAACCGGCGGTAAAGTCCGCGTGAACGAGGGCCTGTCCGCGATATCGTCGTACCACGCCGACAGCGCGGGGTGTCCGTCCCGCCATGCGAATATCCGATGCCGGCGCTCGGTCCACGCCAGCGCCGAGCCCAGCGCGATTTGGGCCGCATCCAGCCGTCCGCGATACGCGCCCTGGCCGACCGCATCTTCCAACACACCCAGGGTTCGCGTGGCGCGCGTGCGTTCCAATGCCAGCATGCCGGGCGAACGCTGCTCTTCCGGGCGCCGAAGTTCCCGGTTCCAGGCCACGATGCCGTCAAGCAGCCCCATCGCGGTGCCCATGCGCGACAGCGTGACCCAGCCATCGGACCCGTCGCGCGGCAGCAGCGGCGGCCCGTCGTGCAGCGTATCGAGGTAGGGGACGATCAGCAGCGTCTCGGTCAGCGTCGTGCCATCGTCCAGCCGCAGCGTCGGCACCCGGCCCACCGGGTTGGTGGGGAGCAGGGCCGAGTCGGGATCGCGCAGGGTCGCGATCTCCTTCTCGATCCCGTCGTACAGGCCCAACTCGATCAGGATGATGCGGACGATGCGGGCATAGGGCGATGCCGCGGCGTAGAACAGTTTCAAGGTTTAGCGTCCCTTGAACGTGGGTTTGCGCTTTTCTTTGAAAGCCGCCACGGCCTCGCGATGGTCCTCGGTCTGGGAGCAGCGGGCCTGGTGGAAGGCTTCCATGTCCAGCACCGATGCGAAACTGTCGGTTTCCGCTGCGAACAGGTTCTTCTTGGTATAGCCCACCGTCACCCGCGGCAGGTCGGCGATGCGCCGCGCCATGGCCGACGTGGTCGCCAGCAGGTCCGCATCCTCGGCCACGCGGTTGACCATGCCGCACGCCAACGCCTCGTCGGCCGAGATCATGTCGCCCAGCAGATACAGTTCCCGCGCTTTGGCGGTGCCGACGAGTTGCGTCAGTGTCCAGGATCCGCCCCAGTCGCCAGACAGGCCGATTTTCAGAAATCCGGTGCCAAACCGAGCCGATTTTGCGGCCACACGCAGGTCGCAGGCCAGGGCCATGCTCAGCCCGGCGCCAACTGCGACGCCGTTGATCATGCCGATCACCGGCTTGGACAGGGTGCGCATCCGCATGGGAATGCGATTGGACATCTGGATGCCGCGCGCCCGAGCCTCGGGGCCGCGTGCGGCACGGTCGCCCATGGATTTGACGTCCCCGCCGGCGCAGAAGCCGCGGCCGGCGCCGGTCAGGATGATGCAGCCGACGCTGTCGTCTTCGTCCAGGCGGTCCAGCGCCTCCAGCAGTCCCAGGCGGATGTCGGTGGACAGGGCGTTCAACGCTTCCGGCCGGTTGAGTGTCAGGGTGGCGATACCGTCTTCGATGGTTTCGAGCAGGTCGGGCACGGGGTTCCTCCAAGGGTTGTTGGCCCTAGCTTGCCCAGTGACGGGCTTCCCGACAACATCGGCCGGTTGGATGGAGGGACGAACCGATGGGCCTGATTTTGGATACGCGGCTGCGCATCGGCATTCAGACGATTCATCGCCGCACCGAACCCGCCACTGGCCCGTGGGAGCCGCGGATCGACGAGTTGGTCGATCTGGTCGAACTGGTGGATCGCAGCGGCTACGACTCGCTCTGGGCCGGGGATCACATCTCTTTCGCCATTCCGATCCTGGACCCGTTGTTGCAGCTCGCGCAGGCGGCGGTGGTGAGCCGGCGTCTGACCCTGGGCACGTCCGTTCTGCTGGTGCCGTTGCGCCATCCCACGCCGGTCGCCAAGCAGGTGCTGACGCTGGATCACCTGACCGAAGGACGCTTCATCTTCGGCGTTGGCGTGGGGGGCGAGTTTCCCCGCGAGTACGCCGCTTGCGACGTGCCGCACAACGAACGCGGTGCGCGGCTGGCCGAGGGCGTTCAGGTCATCCGCAAGTTCTTCAGCGGCGAACCGGTCAGCCATCACGGGCGGTTTTACGGCCCGTTCGAGGATATCCCGATGCGGCCTGGGACTCGGCAACCAGGCGGCCCGCCGATCTGGTTCGCCGGCCGCAAGCCCGCCGCGCTGCGCCGCATCGGGCGCCTGGGGGACGGGTTTTTGGCCTATGTGATCTCGCCCGAGATGTATCGTGACGCGCTGGCGGTTATCGGCGAAACGGCGGACGAGAAGGGCAGGGGGGATCTGGCGTTCGGCACCGGCCATTTGTTGTTTACCCGGCTGGACAAGGATTACGAGACGGCGCTGGATCGCGCGACGGAAACGCTGAGCGTCCGTTACGCGATGGATTTCCGGAAGGCGGCGCAACGGTATTGCGCGCTGGGGACGCCTGGGCAGGTGGCCGATCGTATCCGCGAATTCCATGCTGTTGGGGTGCGGCACATCGCGTTGGACCTGCTTGGTGCGTATGAGGAACGGAACCGCCAGATCGAATGGTTTGCGTCGGATTGCTTGCCTTTGTTGCGGGATTTGATTGGGGGGTAATCCGTTCGCGTGCCGTCATGGTTGGCAGCGTGCCAGGGGAAGAGAAAAATATTTTTTACGCTGATGGGCGCCGATGGGCGCAGATGTTGGTTAGAAATTGGAAACGACGCGGCGGAATTCCAGGCGTGCATGGGCGAAGTTCATGATCAGGCCTAATCTCAGGTTGCTGGCGCGGAGGTAGTTGGCGCATTGGGCGAGGTGGAAGTCGTTCAGGGCTCTCGCGACTTTGAGTTCCACGACCAGCCGGCCCTCGACGATCAGGTCGGCGATGTAGTGGCCGGCGAGGATGTCTTTGTAAACGACATCGTAGCCCTGCTGTTGCGCTACCGATAGGCCGGTCAGGCGCAACTCGTGAGACAGCGCATTTTCATACACTTTCTCGAAAAATCCCACGCCGAGCGTATTGACCCCTCTTATTCACCGCATAGCAGGGATTCGCTGGCAGGCACGGCACAACCGTCTGGAATCGCATAAGGTTTGGTTCTCGACGCCATACCCGATGCCCGGACAGAATCTGCCATGCCCGCCGACGCTGAAGATACCCTCCT
>CAIRCM010000024.1 GCA_903877125.1 uncultured Acetobacteraceae bacterium
AGACGCTGGCCATGGGAAGGGCGGACTGGACCCGGGTGGCGATGCCGAGTTTTTCGAGCGCGCCCTGCATGGCCAGCGCGTTCATGACGGTGGCTAGCATGCCGATATAGTCGGCCTGCGCCCGGTCCATGCCGCTCGCGGCCGCTGAAATGCCGCGAAAAATGTTGCCGCCGCCGATCACCAGGCTGACCTGGACGCCAAGGGCGACGACGTCGCCGATATCCCCAGCGATTGCGGCCACGGTGCTGGTGTCGAGGCCAAACTCGCGGGCGCCCATCAGCGCCTCGCCAGACACTTTGAGCAGCACGCGCTTGTATTTGGTCGACGCTTTCATCGGATCCGAGACCGCTTTGGGGCGGATGGCACCGTAAAGGCACCATCCGCCCCAAACAAGAGAGGCCGTTTCAAAAGCGACTCAGTTTGCGGCGGTTGTGGGGACGCCGGACGCGGCGGCAACCTCGGCGGCAAAGTCGCCGGCCGCCTTTTCGATGCCTTCGCCCAGTTGGAAGCGGTCGAAAGCAACCAGTTTGGCGCCGGACTTCTTGACCACGGCGCGCACCCGGCTTTCGCCGTCATGCACCCAGACCTGCTCCAGCAGCACCACTTCCTCGTAGTATTTGCGGATGCGGCCTTCGACCATCTTTTCAATGATGGCTTCCGCCTTGCCGGAGGCGCGGGCCTGCTCGGACAGCACCGCGCGCTCGCGCTCCAGGGCCGCGGGATCGACCGAATCGGTGTCGAGCGCCTCGGGCCGGGTGGCCGCGACGTGCATGCCGATCTGGCGGCCCAGGGTTTCCAGGACAGCAAGCTCGCTGGCGCCCTCGATGGCCACCAAAACGCCGATCTTGCCCAGGCCGGGCTTGAGCGACTGGTGGACATAGCTGGCGACGACGCCACTCGAGACCGTCAGCACGCGGGCGCGGCGGATGTTCATGTTCTCGCCGATGGTCGCAACCAACTGAACGAGTTCCTCGGCGACCGTTCGGCCAGTGCCGGGATAGGCGGCGGCGCGGATGGCATCGAGGTCTTCGCCGACGGCGAGCGCCACCTTGGCGACTTCCTGGACGAAGCCCTGGAACGCCTCGTTGCGGGCAACGAAGTCGGTTTCAGCATTGACCTCGACCATGGCACCGCGGTCAGACCCGGTGGCGATGCCCACGAGCCCTTCAGCGGCGACGCGGCCGGATTTCTTTGCAGCAGCCGACAGGCCCTTTTTACGCAGCCAGTCGATCGCGCCTTCCATGTCCCCGTCGGTTTCCGACAGGGCTTTTTTGCAGTCGGAAAAACCGGCGCCGGTTCGGTCGCGCAGGCTTTTCACAAGGGCCGCAGTCACTTCGGCCATGGCTTTATCTCCTCAGATAAGCGTGATCCAGCAGCGCGCGGGCAACCCGCGCGCCTGCGAAAACGAAGAATTGGTCAGGCGGGCTGATGAGCGGACGGCAATTCCACAGGCGACAGCGCGTCCGGGGGAAGCGTCTCGGAAGCACCCATATCACGGCCGCTTGCTATCATTTCAGCGCTGATGCCGTCGAGCACGGCGCCGGCGATCAGGTCGCAATACAGCGTGATGGCGCGGATCGCGTCGTCGTTGCCGGGGATCGGGAAGGTCACACCGGTCGGGTCGGAGTTGCTGTCGAGGACGGCCACGACGGGGATGTGCAGCTTGTTCGCTTCTTCGACCGCCAGCTTTTCCTGGTTGGTGTCGATGATGAACAGGATGTCGGGCAGGCCGCCCATTTCCTTGATGCCGCCCAGCGAGCGTTCCAGCTTTTCCTGGTCGCGGGTGATATCGAGGACTTCCTTTTTCGTCAGGCCCTGGGTCTGGTTGCCCAGCATCTCCTCGATCTGGCGCAGGCGCTTGATCGAACCGGTGATGGTCTTCCAGTTAGTCAGCGTGCCACCGAGCCAGCGGTGATTGATGTAGTACTGCCCACAGCGCTTCGCGGCGTCGGCGACATGTTCGGCGGCGGCGCGCTTGGTGCCGACGAAGAGGACGCGGCCACCGGCGGCGGTCACGTCGCGCACGGCGCGCAGGGCGCGATCCAGCATTGGCACGGTCTGCTGCAGGTCAATGATATGCACCTGATTGCGGACCCCGTAGAGGTACGAGGCCATCCGCGGGTTCCAGCGGCGGGTGTGGTGACCAAAGTGAACGCCGGCTTCGAGCAGCTGGCGCATGGTGAAATCGGGCATCGCCATCGGCGTGCTCCTTTCATGCAAGTCCGGTTGAGCCTCCGCGGGGGTTTTGCCGTCCGGCCTTGCGGCTGGGCGGCACCGGGCTCTGACCTGGGGGTCCAGGCAGAAAGGCGCCCCGCGTGCGAATTTGCCGGGACACCGCGCCCCAGCCGGCCGGCATATGGCGGAAGTCGCCGTTTGACGCAAGGCCTGAGCGAAAATGTCACCGGATATTCCCATGGCGATCACGGTACCCGCGCCGAAAAATCGACCCGTCCGCGAAAATTTCGACGGCGGTGTTAACACATTATTAAGCAATTATCGGTAACACCATTCTCGTGCCCCAGGCATCCCGCTTGGTATCAGTGTCGCGAGGCCCCTACGTTTCATGCCCGAGTACCCTCCCGGAGCGGCGCTTACCACGCCAGCCGCGACGTCCATGGGGGGACCGTCCCACCGCGCGCCGGAGGTACTCAGCCCGGCCGTCCTTTTGGCGATCGTGCGGCGGCATTTGTTCGCATGGCTCGCGGTGACTCTGCTGACGCCTATCGCCGGGATCGTCGCATTACACCGGATCACGCCTGTGTACACCGCATCCGGTATGCTGATTTACGAGCCCGCCGAATATAAAGCCCAGGCGATGCAGAGCGTGCTGCGCCAGGATCCCGCCACCGAAGCGACCATGGCCAGCCAGGCGGAACTCCTGCAAAGCCTGCACATCGCCCAGAAGCTGGTCGAACGCGGCGGGTTCGATGCGAACCCCGAGTTCAATCCTGCCCGCCGGCCCCCGTCATTCACCGCGCGGGTGTTCAACTGGACCACGCGCGACCCACCGTCGTTGGAAGCAGGCCCGGTGCCCGACACCAACCGTGACACCGTGTTGCTTGCGGTACAATCGGCATTGCACGCCAAGCCTGTCCGATTTTCCCGCGTGCTCGAAGTCACTTTCACCGCGCAGGACCCGCTGGTGGCGGCAGCGGCGGTGAACAACGCCATGGACATCTACATCAAGGATCAATACGGCGCGAAGGCCCGGGCGGTGCGTCGCGCGACCGAACAGCTTCGCGCCCGGGCCGAGGAACTGCGCAAGGAAACCCAAAGGAGCGAAGACGCCATTGCCGCCTATCGTGCGCGGCTGGGCCTGTTCCAAGGCATGCACGCCGGCATCGAAGCCGAGCAGGTCACCCACCTGACCGAGGATTTGGTCCGAGCCAGGACCGAACTGGCGAATGCGGAGGCACGCCTGGACGCCGCGCGTGGCAGGGCCGGCGCCGGTGCGCAGGCGGCGGTGGCGCCGTCGGTCGTGCAACTGCGAGCGCAGCAGGAACAACTCGCCGCGCAGGCCCTCACCCGGCAGAGCCGCCTGGGCCCCAGCCACCCCGAAGCGGAGGGGCTGCGGCGCCAGGCCGAAAGCGCCCAGAAAATCCTCGCCGCCGAAATCGCGCGCGTCGTCGCGTCCATCGAGGCGGACCGGCGGGCGGCCAAGGCCCGGGTAGCGACTCTGGAAGCCAACCTCCACACCGCTCAGGTAGAGGCTGACCGCATCGCCAAGGCACAGATCCCGCTGAATGCCTTGCAACGGGACGCCGACGCCGCGCGCGCCGCGTTGCAGGCTGTTCTGTTGCAGATTCAGGACACCGCGCAAAAAACCTCGATCGAGACGGCCGAGGCGCACGAAATCTCCCAGGCGCTACCACCGCAACGTCCGAGCTGGCCGCCGACGGGGCCGCTGAGCTTGGCGGTCTGCGCGGCGGGCGTGTTCCTTGGGCTCATCGTCGTGTACGGCCTGCACCTGCTCGATACATCCGTCAGCAGCGGCGGCGACATTCGCCTCACCACCGACCTCCCCTGTTTCGCCTTGCTGCCGGAGATCGGCAAACGCGCTCTGGGGCACCTGAGGACCGAGGACTATGTCGTGCGGCGCCCCCTTACGGCCTTCGCTGAGCAAATTCGCAGCCTGCGGGCGAGTTTGCGGTTTGGGGCGCATCGGCCCAGGGTGGTCGCCGTCGCCGCAGCGCGTCCGGGTGAAGGGAAGACGCTGCTCACACTTTCTCTTGGGCGATCGGCACGGCTGGCCGGCGAAACCGTGCTGTTGATCGAGTGCGATCTGCGGCAACCGAAATTCGCCCGCATCTTCGGCTCTGAAGACAAACCCGGGCTTTCAGATTTCCTGCGCGGCACCGCGGCGATCGGGGATATTTCCCGTCCGGACCCGCTGACCGGACTGTCTTTCATCCCCGCCGGCGGACCAGGCGGCGACATGCTGTCGTTGTTCATGTCCGAGGCCATGACCACTTTGCTGGAAACGGCGCGGGAGCACTTCGATCTTATCCTTTTGGATACGCCACCCGTACAAGCGATGAGCGAGGCGCGTGTCATCGCGGCCGTCGCCGATGCCACCCTGTTATGTGTTCGGTGGCGGAACACTCCGCGCGCGGTGCTGCGGCATGCGTTCGACCTGCTGCGGGAAACGCGTGCGAACATCGTTGGCACTGTGCTGACCCGTGTCGACCCCAAAGCCCATGTGCGCTCCGGCGCAGCGGACTCCGAAGTCTACCACCGCCGCTATCGGCCGTATTACAGGAGCTGAGCGAGTGCCGGATCGCGATTTGCCATGGGCGATGCCGTTGGCGGCGAGCATGCTGCTTTGGCCTGCTGTGTGGAATGGGTATCCGCTCGTGTTCGCCGATACGGGGACGTATCTTTCCCAAGCGATCAATGGCCATCTGGGTTGGGATCGGCCGCCGTTCTACTCGCTGTTTATGCTGCCGTTGCACCTGACCATCACGACGTGGCCTGTCGTTGCGGCACAGGCGATGCTGACGGTCGCGGTCCTACGCATGGTCGCAGCAGTGCGTTGGCGGTGGATGCCGTTGGTCGCGGCCGCACTGGCGGCGCTGACTTGGCTGCCGTTCCTGGTATCGCAGCTGATGCCGGATGTTTTCACACCGTTACTCATCCTGGTGCTGCTGATGGCGCCGGTGCGTGAGGCAACGCGATTTTGGAAAGGGTGGAGGCCATTTTCTCTCGTCCTCCCCCCGCCCAGCGGCGCAGGTGCGGTGTCAGGTGGCCCTGACGAGCCGGGCCATGACGCTATAAAGCGAGGTACGCGAAGAGCGTTTCCACGCCCCCTGAATACGCTCTGGCCTACCGAGGTCAACGTCGTATTCACCGCCTTCACGATCGCCGCGCAGCAATCCAGTTTGCTCTTGTCGCTGGCGCTGCTGCCATTCCGCCCGTCGGCGATCAAGCCCATCTTCCTCGCCGTCACGGCCCTGCTGGCGGTGAGCATGCTTGCCCACCACCGCCTCGCTCTGTCGCCATATGGCAACGTGTTTATGCTGGCGCGGGTCATCTATGACGGACCCGGCATGGATGCGCTGCATCGGCAGTGCCCCGGCGCCGGCTGGCGGCTCTGTGCGTATCTCGACCGGTTCCCGCCCAAATCCGACGATTTTCTGTGGCGTTCCGACAGTCCCATCGTCCTGGCTGGCGGCCATAAAATCATTTCGGCCGAAGCCGACGCCATCATCGCCGCCGCCCTGCGCGCCGAACCCGGCCGGGAGGCCCTGGCGATGCTGCGCAACGGCTGGGAACAACTGACGCGCTACGCATCCGGCGACGGGTTGGAATCATGGCCGATCGAGGTCACCCCCTGGATCGAACGCGATTTTCCACCCGCCGAGCAGGCACGCTACGCGGCCGGGTTGCAGGCGCGGGGCCTGCTGGCGGTGCCGCCCTGGCTGGCACGGATCCATACCGTCGTGGCGGAAACCGGCATCGTGGCCTGCGCGGTGCTGCTGCCATTCATGTTGTACCGCCGACACAGATCGGCGCGCTGGCTGCTCGGCGTGTTGTTCGTGCTGCCGGTCAGCGCGCTGATCACGGGCGGCTTATCCACGCCACACGACCGTTATCAAAGCCGCATCATGTGGTTGCCACCCTTCGTCGCCGCGTGCGCCATCGCGTCGGTGCAAAAGCGGCAAACATGAAGCGGCACATCTTCTGGTCCGGTATGGAGGCAGCGGGGGGCGCGCTGCTGTCGATCGTGTCCGCCTTCGCCATCGCTCGCCTGATCGGACCAGCCGAACTGGGCGTCGGCGCGGCGGCGGCGGCGGTGCATGTGCTGCTGTGGGTCGCGGTCAACGCCCTGTTCGCCGACGCGCTGGTGCAACGCGCGACCGTCGACGACACCGTCGCATCGAGCGCGTTCTGGGCTTCGGTCGGCGCGGGAGTTCTGGCCATGCCGATCCAACTGGGGGCCGGCTGGGTGCTCGCTGGCCTGTTGCACGACGTCCGGCTGATACCCATGAACCTGTTCCTGGCCCTCCCCTTGCCGCTGGTCGGTGCCGGTGGGGCGATGCAGGGGGTGCTGACGCGCAGCCGCGGTTACCGAACGCTGGCCGCCCGCACGATCATCGGGCAAGGCGCGGGGGCGATTGCCGGAATCGTCTTGGCATTGAAAGGGGCCGGGGCCTGGGCACCAGTGGTGCAGCTTGGCGTATCCTCTTTTTGCGGCGCGGCGGCACTGCTGGCGATTGCGCGCTGGCGACCGCGTCTGGTCCTGTCGTTCGCTTCCGTCAGGGTACTGCTGACCGTCGGCCTACCGCTGACCGCCAGCACGCTGGTGCAGTTGGGACGCTACAGGCTGTTCGCGATCCTGATCGGAGGCACAGCCGGAGCGGCCGCGCTTGGGGAGGTCCATGTTGCGTTCCGGCTCGTGGATACACTGCGAGAGCTGGCGTTCACCGCGCTTTGGCGGCTGATGCTGCCGATCCTGTCGGAACAGCAGCACGATCGCGCGGCTTTGCTCGCGACGGTGGACCGGCTTTTGCGGCTGTCGAGCCGCCTGCTGTTGCCGCTTTGCGCGATACTGGCGATCAGCCTGGTGCCGGTCGTGTCGCTGATGCTGGGCCCAAACTGGGCAGCGGCGGGACATGCGGCACTGCCCTTGGTGGGGTTGATGGCGTTGCTGGGGCTGATGTTCCCCTCGGGCGTGGCCTTGGTGGCGGCGGGCGGGGCTCGGCAGGCGCTGTTCGCCAATCTGGCCGGGTTGGCGGCGACGGCGGCCCTGGTGATGATCGCGCAGCCATCCGACCCCTGGCACGCGGTCTTGGTGTGGTGCGGCGGGCAGCTGTTCGTCAGTCCCTACGCGCTGTGGATGAACGGGAAGGTGCTCGGGGTTGGGCCGTTCCGGCCGTTGCGGGCGGGATTGATCTGGCTGGTGCCGTGCCTTGTTGCCGTGGTGCTGGCAATGGCACTGACCGGCGGGGCGCGCGCGGGATAGCGCCGCTGGACCTGCGACGCGCCCAGGCGCAAAATCGGTCCGATCAGACCCTATCGCATTCATGAGGCACCCATGCCCACCTACGACTACCAGTGCGCGAGCTGCGGCCCGTTCCGCGACTCATACCCGATGTCAGCCTTCGCCGATCCCCAGCCCTGCCCGGTGTGCGACGCGCTCGCGCCGCGCGCGTTGACCGTTCCCGCGTTGTCCGGCGGGGCCCAGGAAGCACCTTCCGCTTCGTCGGCGGCGTCATGGAACTCGCATGGCGGCGGCTGCGCCTGCTGCGCCGCGCCTCGCCGGCCGCTCACCGCGGAAGCCGTATGATCCGTTGCGAAAAGCGCCCGGTCATGGGCGCGCGGGGGATGGTCGTGACCAACCACCCGCTGGCCTCGGCGGCGGGGGCTGAAATGCTGGCGGCCGGCGGCAATGCGATCGACGCCGCCATTGCCGCGTTTTTCACACTGAGTGTTGTCGAGCCGATGATGGTCGGCATCCTCGGCGGCGGGATGGCACATATCCGGCTGGCGGACGGGACGCATACCGTCATCGACGGGCAGAGCACCGCGCCTGCCGCGACTGGGCCGACCACCTACACACCCGACCCGAACGCCGCCCCCGGCACGATGGACACAATCGGGCGCAAGAACGCGCTGGGGCCGACATCCGTGGCGGTGCCGGGCAATCTGAAAGGCTGGTGCGAGGCGCTGGCTCGTTTCGGCACGTTTTCGCTCGCCGATGTGATGGAACCGGCGATCCGGCATGCCTCCCGCGGGTTTCGGGTCACGCCATATCTGACGGAATGCGTCAGCGACTGCGCCGCCGATATGGCTTTGGATGCCGAGATCGCTCGGGTTTATTTGCCGGACGGCGCCCCGATCCCGGCGGGCACGCGGCTGATCACGGGCGCCTATGCCGATACGCTGCGGTCCATTGCACGCGATGGGCCGGAAATTCTGTACCAGGGCAGCCTGGGCACGCATTACGCCGATTGGATGGCACGTAGCGGTGGATATATTTCGCGGGCCGATCTCACCGGATACCGTACGGTGACCCGTGAGCCAGTCCGCGGAACCTATCGCGGGTTCGAGATTATCGGACCGCCGCCGCCTTCCTCCGGCCCGCTGCATATCGTGCAGATGCTGAACATTCTGGAGGGCTACGACATCGGCGGGCTGGGCTTCGGCTCGCCCGATACCGTGCATCTGCTGGCGGAGGTGCTGAAAATCGCCTTCGCCGACCGCGCCGCCGCGACGGCCGATCCGGCCTTCGTTGCGGTTCCCGTGGGACGCTTGTTGTCGAAGGATTACGCTGCCGAACGCCGGTCGAGGATCGATATGAACCGCACCCAGGCCTGGACCGCGGAGGTCGAGCCGGGGCAACTCGCTTCCCACACCACCCATCTGACCATCGCCGACGGGATGGGCAACGTCGTCGCCAGCACGCAGACGATCAATTCGCTGTTCGGATCGCGCGTCATGGTGCCCGGCACCGGCATGATCCCCAACAACTACATGCATGTGTTCGATCCGCGTCCGGGGCGTGCCAGTTCGGTGGCGCCGGGCAAGCGCGTCACATCCTCCATGGCGCCCGTTATCGTGCTGAAAGACGGTAAACCAGCCTTCGCGCTTGGGTTGCCCGGGGGGTTGCGGATTTTCCCCTCGGTGATGCAGGCGCTGAGCAATCTGATCTATCACGGCATGACCGTGCAGGAGGCGGTGGAGGCGCCGCGGGTCTGGACCCAAGGTCACGCCCTGGAAATCGAAACCGGGTTTTCAACCGAAGTGTTCGACGCGATGCGGGCGCGTGGGCATGACGTGGCATCCGTCGGCAATGTCGCGGGCGGCATGAGCGCGATTCGGTTCCACGACGACGGCATGCTGGAGGGCGCTTCCTGCTGGCGCGCGGACGGCACGCCCATCGGCATCGGCGGCGGGCTGGCTCGGGCGGGAGTACGATTCCGGCCGGAAGCAACCCGAACTTGAAACGAGGGACGAAGTAACGAGACCGCCGCGACTTGGAGCGGTAATTTTTGCGCGTTGCCTTAGGCGTTATTCCATCACCCAGCCGCGGTCCCGTTTCAAAACCGCCGTTTGAGTCTGCATCTGACGTTCTTCCTCGGACATCGCCAGCCACATAATCAGCCGTTCCATCACCCGTCGGGTGGGCAGCGCGAGATCCAGAGCCATCGCTTCTGCCAGGCCGTAGAAGCGCAGATTGTCCAACTCTCCGTCGCCGCCCAGCGCGCCGGACACGCGTTCGGCGTCCACCACCAGGAATCGGGCGTTGAAGCGAATCGGATTGGCCGGCGGGGTAACGGCGCGGGCAAGAAATTCCAACCCATCCAGTGCGGGGAGTTCGCCGAGCGAGAGGCCGGTTTCCTCGTGCAGTTCGCGGGCGGCGGCGGCGGCGATGCCATGGGCGAGGCGGTGGTTGGCGTTCTTGCGCAACAGACGTTCGGTGTGCGGGGCAAGCGGCGTGGCGCAGGGAGCGGTCAGGTCCGCCCTGTCGACCGCGCCACCGGGAAAGACGAGGCGGTTCGGCATGAAACGGTGGCGGTGGCCGCGCATGCCCATCAGGACCTCGGGCTCACGGGCGTTTTGCCGCAGGACCAGCAGGCTGGCGGCGTGACGGGCCCGAACAGCTCTGGTCCGCGCGATCGGTGCTTCAGGCAAGGTCGAAACCCTTGGTCTTGAGGTAGGCGGCGAAACCGAACCGTTCGGGCACCGACAATTGGCGGGCAACGTTTTCGCTCCAGCCGACGCCTTCGCGGGGTGGGTAGATGTCATTGTTTTTCAGGCCCGCCGCGGCGACGGGTTCGCGGGCGCGGCGGCGTTCGTCGTAAGCGGCGACTTCTTCCGGCAGGTTGGAATCGTCGTACCGCTCGCGGTGCACGACAACCGTTGGCGGCAGACGCATCGCCACGGGGCGGCGGAACTGTGGCCAGCCGATGGACAGGCCGGCCACCGGGTAGACGCCGCTGGGCAGGCCGAGCAGTGGGGAGACTCGCTCGATGTGCGAGCGGACGTAAGAGATGGGGCAGGAGCCGAGACCGACCGCCTCGGCCGCCGCCATGAACTGACCCATGGCCAGGGTGCAGTCGACAGCGGTGTTCAGGAACGTGTCGAGGTTGTTGTTGGCGTGCGGCATCTCGTGCATGTCGCACAAGCGCTGACCGCGCCGCATGTCGCCGCACCAGACGAGAAAGACCGGGGCGGTGGCGATCCAGTCCATGGTGCCGATCCAATCGGCGATCTGCTTGATCCGGGCGCGGTCGCGCATGACGACGACGGAATATTGCTGGAGGTCGGATTTGACCGGCGCGGATTGCGCGGCGGCCAGGAGAGCGTCGAGCAGCGAGTCGGGCACATCCTGGTCGGTGTAGCGGCGGGTCACCCGGCGATCGAGCAGGGGGGCGATGGCGTCGGGCACCTCGGCCCCGGGTATGTCGATCCCGTAGCGTGCGCGGAGCAAGGCGGTTGTGTCGGCCATCTGGGTTCCTCCCGAATGTTCGGGCCGGAGTTTGGACCGGGACGGCGTGGGATTGAAGGGGGCGGGGTGGGTTCTGTCGTTTCGTGAGGCGGTTGTCGTTTGCAATCCGGTCACGCGGGAACTGGCAGAGCCCCTGCGGAGATCGACTTGGACCGGACACTCATTTAGTGTTGGTTCATAATCAGGCACTCTTACGGGGGATCCTATGTCGTGGCTTCAAGACGAAAAGGATGGGTCGACGCTCACGACACAGGCCAAGTCGCGAGCACTGCCCTTCGCGCTGATAAGCCGAGACGTGTACAGGCCGGGCGCTAACGCCATCCCGACCAGCATCATCCGTCAGAAATCCTGGATATCCATACTCACGGATCCACGGATTCTGGCGCAACTGTCCGGTATCGATAAACTCGAAGTGGCACTCGGCACCCTCCTTGGCTTCAACGCCACCGTCTATCGTCTCACCAACGCCAACGATCGGGTGGCCGTCATCGCGTTCGAGGGAAGCGGCTCCAGCTTTGGAAGTCCGGACGCAGCCAAACGTACAGTGGAGACCTGGCTATTTGCCAATGCCTCTGCAACCCTGGACAGGGTTAACAAAGCTGGCGAGTCTGCCATCGACACCGTGTTCAACACAATTTTCGGCAAACGACCATTCGCCGGGGGCCTAAACGCACGCCGATCTCCGGCGACCGCCTATGATCTCGCCGACCTGCTCGCGAAGGCGGTGCGTCATATTTTCGGCCATTCAACGATTTTGACAGGGCATTCACTCGGTGGCGGTCTGGCGCAGTACGCGGCGGTCCTCAACGGACTGCGTGCAATTGGCTTCAACTCCGCCGGAACCGGCGCCACCCGCGGCAGCGCCAACGCCGACCAGTTTGTTGTGAGAATCGATACCACCGGCATGGAGACCGGATCGGAGGTTATCAATACTATCGTCACCGACTATTCAGATTTCGCCTCCCGTCACCTCGGAACCCGGTATCTCGTCGGCAAAGGCGGACACAGCATGGACGACGTCATTCGGGCGCTTCAAAGCGGATGACCGTGTGCCGGCGGCGTATGCCCCGGAAGAGCCGTTGGCCAGACCCGAACCCGCGGCCGCCCCAGTGCCCGCCATCGCCGCCTGCCGCGCCAGTCCGCGAGAGCGGATTGACATGATTCGACACGGCACCCCCCATCCCAAGTCAAGCGTCTCCTGACATCGGTCCCAATCGGACAGAGCGCAGGGTGCAAGGTGCTGGGGCTTTCCACCGCCACGGTCAACAAAAAAGGCCAAACACGGGCATAGGCTCGCCCCCGAAGAAAGCGAGCGGCGCGTCGGCTTCGCGAAACGCTGGGGTCAGTTGGATGCGATGATCGAGGACTCCGGCGAACCGCTGGCGGAAATGGCTCTGCGAGCCGCGTCTGATGAAACCTGCCTGATCTCGCACCATCCCAGTGCGTCCGGGCCAGGCCGCGGAATGCCATTCGCCCTCTCGAACCCGAAACGGATACGGCGCATAAGAAAGCCGCCGATCTCCGCCACCGGCGCGGCTGCTACGGCGATGTATCCTCCGCCGCCGGCACTGCGCCTCCAGCCCGCCCCATGATACGGTCGAATGCCTCGAAATCCGCCCGCTCTCGCCGTTCTGCGAAGAATGCCGCGGTGTTCATCGCCGAGAGCTTCTCCGCCACCGCGGTTGCCACGAACTGGTTGATGCTGATGCCATCGGCCTTGGCGATCCGTTCGACCTCCGCCTTGATAGAGTGCGGCAACCGCAGCGGATAGATGCTGAGGGTCTTTCTCATGGTTGGAACCTTTGCAGGGTTTCGCGCGGGGTCAAGACGGCAATGCCGAATTGAAGCGGCACACTGCCGAAATCGCGCTTGTTGAATGTGACGATCGCCGCTGCCCGACCGTTCGCGGCCGCCGCCAGGACCAACTCGTCGTTGGCGTCATGTAACCGGGGGCGCCAAATGAAATGGCTTTTGACGGGTTCGGCCATGGCGAGAATGGCGGTCAGAAATATCTCAACCTCATCTAGCCGCAAGCCGGCGGCGGCGATGTGTTCGGGACGTCGGCAGATTGCCTCGTATTCCAGCGCCAAGGCGACATTGACAAGCATGACGATCCCGCCTCGCCGAGCGGCCATGACAAGTGCCGCAGAGGCCCCGGTTGGGCTTCGCATCGCCGCCACCACAACATTGGTGTCCAAGACGCATCGCATACTTCGGATGTATCACATCGCCAGTGATATGTCTGCGCCTCCTGCCGCTGGGTTCTGGGCGCCTCACCCGGGACCAAACTGCCACCACGGATTCGAAGGCTTGCCTCCCCACCGCCTTCGCGCAAGGTTATCGCCAACCATTCAGGAGACCTTCATGCCCGCCCCCTACGCCACGCATCGCGCACAGATCAAAGCCATCCTCGCATCCTGGGGCATGACCGAGGAAAACGCCGAAACCACCGCCGAAATCCTGTCATGGGCCGATCTTCACGGTGTCGACAGTCACGGAATGTCGATGATTCCCGGCTACGACAATCTCCGCCGCACCGGCCGCGCCAAGATGGATGCGCGACCGACGATCGTCCGCGAATCACCGGTGTCTGCCCTGGTCGATGGCGGTGGCGGGCTTGGCCATGTGCCGGCACATTTCGCGATGAACGTGGCGATCGAGAAAGCCAAGAAGACCGGCATGGCGATCGCGGCGGTCAACAACTCCGCCCATTTCGGGGCGACCGGGTTCTACACGTTGATGGCGGCGAAGGCCGGGTTGATCGGGATGGCCTGCACATCCGCCTCCGGCATCCAAGTGGCCCCGACCGGCGGCAAGCAGGCCCGGCTCGGCACCGACCCCTGGTCTTTTGCCGCGCCTTCGGCCGACGGGGTGCCATTCCTGCTGGACATGGCAACGACAACGGTCGCGGCGGGGCGTCTGCGCAACAAGGCCAACGAGGGTCTGCCCGCCCCCGATGGCTGGGTGTTGGACAGCGAGGGCCGTCCGTCGAGCGACCCCATGATCGCGCGCCAGAAAGGCGGGTTCATGACCTCCCTCGGCGGCTCGCCGGAGAATTCGTCGTATAAGGGCTACGGACTGGCGGCGATGGTGAACATCCTGGGATCCTGCCTGTCCGGCGCGACACTGATCACCGACCCCATGCATTGCAAGAAGCCGCAGGGCATGGATATCGGCCACTTCTTCATGGCGATCGACCCCGGCATCTTCCGCGACCCCGAGGACTTCCAGAAAGATGTCGCCCAATTCTGCGGCGATCTGCGCGCGACGACTCCGATCGATCCGGCGAACCCGGTGATGGTCGCGGGCGATCCGCAGTGGAAATCCGCGAAGGAGCGGATGGAGAACGGCATCCCCGTCGGTCCGGGGCTGCTGCGGCAGGTGCGCCAAATTGCCCAGGCGTCCGCCGCCGCCTGGCTGCTGGACTGACCGAGTGCGGTCTTCGTTCGATGAGACCCCGTGAAAGGGTCTCATCGAAGAGGGCGGTCAGTGATGCCCGCCGCCGGTCACGTCGACGCCGTTCACCAGTATCTTGTTGTCCGGGGAAACCGCGATGTGCCAGACGGTTCGATCGCCATCGGTTTTACCGAAGCCTTTCGCCAACGCCAGCATGCCCATCGCCGCCGCGGCATCCGGCATTTTGGACGCACGCGCCATCAACGCATCGAACCCCGTCACCACGATATCGGCCGTGCCCTGCACCGCGCTCGGCCCCACGATCGTTGCCTCCCCGGACCCGGTCAGGCTGGCGTAACCCATATCCGCGTCCAGGTGTTCGAAGCCAACCTTCACGCCGCCGGTCGTGAACAATGCCATCAGCTTTGCCTGAGCGGCATCGGAATCGGCGTTGTCGGCCGCGGCGTCATTGGCGATCTGGGTGAGTGCCTTGACATCGATGTTCGATACGACCGGATGGATCACGACCTTCCGTGGCACGAAATCCGCCATCTCCGGCGGAACGCCGACGACTTTCAACCCGCTGACGGTCATCGACATGAAGGCTTTGAGCGTGTCGCCCGGCGCCTCGCCCCCCATCGCGACACCGATACGATCCGCGGTCGCGCCACCGCCGGCGGCCTTGATGTCGATCGCATCGAGCGACTCGTCGATTTTCATACCGGTCATGATGCCCTTCAACAGACCGATCATCGTCCGCAACGCCGCCCGGCCGGCTTTGTCCTGATCCTCCTTGGAGAGGCCGCCCTTTGCCTCGGCCGCTTTGGCGTCGAACGCCAAGGTGATCGCGGTGCGGATCAGTTCCGCGACCTGATTGTTCATCACCGCGCCGGTATCCATGCGCACGGTGGCGTGCCCGGACTTAAACGTCACCTGACCGATGGTCGGGTCCTGCATGGCGACCGTGTAGCCGGAGAGAGTGCCCTCCAGCCGGTAATCGACACCGCCCGACCCCGTGGGGTGCATGACGTAGTGCCCGTCCATCGTGTCGACGGCCGTGTGAGAATCACCCCCATTGCCCAAATTCCGAGCGTCGTAGACGACACCGCCCATCTTGACGTCCAGGAAGGAATCGCTCGCCAGGGACGGGTCGAATACGCCCGACGCGGACTGCGAACCGATCTTCCATTCCAGCGATGCCGGTTTGGGCGGCGTGCCTGGCTGTGTGCCATCCGCGGCCGGCGGCATCAGACCGCCCAGCATCGCTGCGCCAGCGGGCGAGAGGCGAAGCGTCGTCGGGTAGACCAGGCTGTCGACGATCCATTTCGGGCCGTCACCCGGATGGACGTTGGCGGTGACCCAGGCGTTTGTCGGCTTCCCCGCCTCATCGGCGCGGGTAACGATGTCGGTCGGGGACTGGATGACGATCCTGTAGTTGCTCCCGGCCGGTGCGACGGCGATCATGTCGGCCGGAAGCGGGACCTTCGGCGTCAGGATGCCGGTCAGCCACGCCCTCAGTTGCCCATCGAGGGCTTTGGCCCCATCGTCGGTGGCATCCGCGGCATGCCCCTGGGCGGACAGACCAAGCGTGAAGACCGAGGCCAAAAGGGCTTGTTTCAGGGACATGACGCACTCTCCAACAGCGATTTCGATACCGAGACGCTACCACGCGGCGGGCAGGTTTGTCGCGGGCGGCATGCGGCGCTAGTGTGACGCCCTGTCACACCGCCCGTGGGGGAAAACGCCTAGATGGCAACTGCAACAACGTCGCCGCTCGCGACCTATGTCGAGCATTTGAAGCGTGGCGAGCTGGGCTACCAGTTCAGCCCGTCCAGTCAAAAAGCCGTGTTCTACCCCCGCGTGATCGCCCCGGTAACGGGCGCGGCGGACCTGGAATGGCGGGTGTCGGCCGGTCTGGGCACGGTGCACGCGACCACCGTGACCCATCCGGCAAAGGGCGATCCTTACAATGTCTGCCTGGTGGATATGGACGAGGGCTTCCGCCTCATGAGCCGTGTGGAAGAAATCGACCCCTTCGCCGTGAAGATCGGCATGCGGGTGAAATTCCGGGTCCACCCGGCCGAGGGGGATGAAGACCCCTACCCTGTCTTTACACCGGTGGAGGGCGCGTAAGATGGTCAAACGTGGAAGTGTCGCCATCGTCGGCGCGGCTGAATCCGATATCGGCGCCGTCGCCGCGCTGATGAGTCCCATCGACCTGATGGCGCAGGGCATCAGCCGAGCACTCGACGACGCTGGACTGACGTTGAAGGATGTGGACGGGGTGTTCTGCGCCACCACGCAGGCTCGTACCTCGGCCATGTCCCTGGTGGAATATCTTGGGCTGCCGGATGCCTATACCGATTCCACCATCGTCGGCGGTTCATCCTTCGAAATCCACGTCGCCCACGCCCATGCGGCGCTGGAGGCCGGGCTCTGCACCGTCGCGGTCATCGCCTACGGCTCCACCCAACGCACCGTCGGCCGTCGTGCCGCCAGTGCTCGGGAATTCAACCCTTACGAGACCCCGTTTCGCCCGTTCCTGCCCGCGACCGCCTATGCGATGGCCGCGAGCCGGCACATGCACGAATTCGGCACCACCCGCGAACAGATGGCCGAGGTCGCGGTGGCGGCGCGCGGCTGGGCACAGCTGAATCCGGTGGCGTGGGAGAAGAAGCCACTCTCGATCGCCGATGTGCTCGCCGCACGCCCGATCAGCTTCCCGTTCACCGTGCGCGATATCTGCCTGGTGACCGATGGCGGCGGGGCGATCGTCATGACGACGGCCAACCGAGCACAGGGGATGAAGCAGAAACCGGTCTATGTGCTGGGGAGCGGGCAGTCGATCACGCATGCCTCGATTACGTCGATGCCGAATTTGACGCATACCGGGGCGATTGCGTCCGGTGCGCAGGCCTATAAGGCGGCGGGGTTGGCGGCGAAGGATATCGACGTGCTGGCGCTGTATGACGCATTCACGATCAATACGATCCTGTTTTTGGAGGATCTTGGATTCTGCCCGAAGGGCGAGGGCGGGCGGTTTGTCGAGGGCGGCCGGATCGGACCGGGCGGCTCCTTGCCGGTGAATACCAACGGCGGCGGGCTGTCTTATTGCCACCCTGGGATGTACGGGCTGTTCATCCTGATCGAGGCAGTGCGGCAGTTGCGCGGTGACTGCGGTGCACGGCAGGTGGCGGGGGCGAATACCGCGATCGTGCATGGGAATGGGGGGGTATTGTCGGCTCAGGCGACGAATATTCTGGGGACAGCGGCCACGGTTTGAAAATGGCGGTGCGGGGAGCATTTTCCCGCACCGAACTTTGGCTTAGGCAACGCTCAAAATTAAACGAGTCGCCCGACCACTCCCAAATCGTCATGGCCCGGCTCGTCCGGGCCATGACGATGTAACGAGACCGCCG
>CAIRCM010000025.1 GCA_903877125.1 uncultured Acetobacteraceae bacterium
AGGGGAAGGGGAAGGGGAAGGGGGCCGCGCTTCAGACCCACTGCTCCCGCAGATCCGGCGCGAAGGGATACATCGCGATATACTGCACGATCCGCGGCGCCGTCCCCCGGTTCGGCCGGCTGCCGTGCGGCAGCGCGTCGTGCCAGATGATCAGGTCCCCGGCCCGCCCCGCGATCGGCCGCGAACCCAGCGCATGCAGATCCTCCCCCCGAGGGTCCGAACCCGGCGGCAGCGAATCCAGCCACCCCTCGATCCGCCGGTGAAACCCCGGCACGCACGTGAACGCCCCCTGTTCGGCTGGCGTATCGGTCAGATAAAGCACGCCTTGTGTGTGGAACCCCAACGGCCGCGCCAGGCTGACATCCCAGTGCAGGTCAGGGCCTTGGAACGTCCAACCCTCCCGCTCCGGCGCGTTGAAGCCCACCCGATCCGTCGTCACCCAAAGATCCGACGACCCCCAAAGCTGGGCATACGCTTTGTGCACCCGCGCCGCCCGCCGGTTGGCGTCGAAGGCCGGGTGCTGAAACGCCTGGATCATGATGCTTTGCGGCCCACGGTACCACGATTGCGGATCGTCGAGCCGGGCACCCCGCAGCGCCAGAACGGCGTCCAGCGCCGCCAGCCGCGTCGCCGCGGGCACCGCATCCCGCACCACCACGTAGCCATGCTCATGCCAGAACGCGAGGTCTTCCGCCGACAAGACCGGATCGAGCGCATCGATCGACGCCAGCCACGCGGCAACCTCCGGCGGCGGCGGCAGGCCCTGCATCGCGGCGTTGATACGGGCGATCCGCTCCCGCGGCACGCCGCCGGTCACCTCGACGATCCAACGCTCGAACGCGTCGAACGACAGGTCGCCGCGGCCGATCTGCTGGATCGCCTGCTCCAGCCCCAGGCCGATCGCGTGGAACACGAGCCGGTCGCGGTGCCCCTCCTGGGCATCGCGCCGATGCGCCCCAGCTGTATCCCGAACCCGCGCCCAGGCACGTTTGAGGTGCATGATGCCAAGGTTGCCGGTGTCGGTCGTATCGGGAAGAGGGGGCATTGGCCGGCTGTTCCTGGTCGGAGTGAGAGGATTCGAACCTCCGGCCCCTGCGTCCCGAACACAGTGCTCTACCAGGCTGAGCTACACTCCGTACCTTTTCACGCGGTGTCCCGCGCGTCGGAGGCGGGCATATAGCGGGGTCCGTCGCCCTCGGCAAGCGGCGTTTCTCACAGATCGCCCGCCGCCAGCCCCGCCTTGTCCCGCCGCCACCACCAAAACCCCGAACCCGCCACGCAAATCAGCCCAACCGAGGCCACCAGATCGATCGCCAGCATCGGCCCAACAAAATCCGCCACAGTGCCGAACAACAGAATCCCAAGCGGACCCATCCCGATGCAAACCGTCAGCAGCCCCATCAGCCGCGATCGGATATGCGCCGGCGTATGCAGCACGATCAGCGAGGTCTGCATATTCGCGAAGGCGGACGATCCGAATCCGCCGATCGTCAGCAGCAGAACCGCGAGCGGAAACGCCGGCGCCAGCGGCATCAGAATGATGCAGCTCATCAGCAGGATCGACCCGCCCACCATCAGCGTCCGCCCGCCTAACCGAGGCGTGCGAGTCGCCAGCCACATGCCACCCAGAAACGCGCCGAACGACTCCGCCGCCGCCAGCGCGCCGACCAGCGTCGGCGAAACCTGGAACACGAACTTGCCGATCGGCGCGACCAGCGCCGAATAAGGAAAGCCCAGCAGGTTCATGAAGATTGTCACCATGAGCACGCCCGCGATGGTGATGTTGCCCCGAGCGTAGACAATGCCTTCCCGCAGTTCCCGGGGCACATTGCCGATCACCAGCCGGCGGCTGTCCTGGCGGTATGTCAGTCCCGACGACAGGAACGCCGCCAGCGCGAACGCACAGGACGAAACCGCATAGCATCCGGCGATTCCCACGCCCTGATACATCGCCCCAGCCGAGATCGGCCCGATCAACCGCGTAAACGAATTCGACATCGTATCCAGCGCCAGCGCTCGGGATACCAGCGGCCCCTGCACGCATTCCCCCACCATCCGCCGACGGGTCGCCATCTCGGTCGACCACACGATGCCCGTGACCGCCGCGGCCACGCCCAGATGCCAGGGCCGGGCGATATGCAGCATCGCCAGCACAGCGACCGATCCGGACGATACGCAGGCCATGATCTGCCCTGTCACCAGCACGTGCTTCCGGTTCAGCGACTCGCTGATCAGCCCGGAAAACGCGCCCAGCAGAAACATCGGCATCGTGCGGGCCGAGGAAACAAGCGCCACATCCAGCCCCGACCCGGTCACATCCAACGTGAACAGCGCCGCCGCCAAAAGCTCGAACCACCGCATCGCGTTGGCGCAGCAGCCGATCCCCCAAAGGCGCAGAAACGACGGTGCGCCGAGGAGTGCGCGCAGACCGCTTCTTGTGCTGGACGTTCCCGTGGTTATCATACGCCGGATAGTTAGCAGAACCGCCAGTGGGGAGAAGTACGATGGACGACATGGCAGCAAAGCCGCAGTTCAACCGCGCCGAGGAAGACCTGGGCAACATCGTCGAACTCGGCCACGTCAATGTGCTGGTGCCCGACCAGTCGAAGGCGGTCGCGTTCTACCTCATGGGTCTAGGCCTGACCCGCGATCCCTATCTCATGTCCGGTCTGGATAACATGTGGGTCAATGTCGGCCGCGGTCAGTTCCATCTGCCCACGCGCGGCACCCAGGTCCTGCGCGGCACCACCGCGCTCGTGCTGCCAGACCTCGAAGCGCTCCTCAAGCGCCTGGAAACGGCCAAGAAATATCTGGAAGGCACGCAGTTCTCCTGGCGCATCGCTGGCGACGTGGTCGAAACCACCTGCCCCTGGGGCAACCGCATCCGCTGCCACGCGCCCGACCCGGCGAAATTCGGCCCGATGCGGGTCGGCATGCCCTACGTCGAATTCGATGTTCCCGTCGGGACCAGGCTGGACGCCATCGCGAAATTCTATACCGAGATTCTGGGCGGCATCGCCGGCGTGTCCTCCGACGAGCGCGGCGCCTACGCCTGGGCCAGCACCTCGGCCGAGAGCCGGGTGACCTATCGCGAAAGCACCGCCAAATACGGCGAATACGATGGCCATCACATCCAGATCACCCTCGCCGACTTCTCCGGCCCGCACAAGAAACTGCTCGAACGCGGCCTGATCACCGAGGAAAGCGATCAGCACCAATACCGTTTCAACGACATCGTGGACGTCGACACCAACAAGCCGATCTTCACGATCGAGCACGAAACCCGCTCGATGCGCCACCCGATGTTCAATCGCGTGTTCGTTAACCGCAACCCGGACATGAACAACCGCAATTTCGTGCCCGGCTACGAAGTGGGCCTGTGGGCGCTCAGCTGAGCGCACCAACAATCCCCGGGGAGAACGAACATGACCCTTCCAGTCTACCAGGTCTCGGCCTTCAACAGCGCCAAGGCATCGGAAAACAAGATCCACGACGATGCCACGGCGCAGCGCTTCGGCTTCAAAGGTGGGCTGGTCGGGGGCGTGCACGTCTACGCCTATATGTCCCACATGCCGGTGCTGAAATGGGGCAAGGACTGGCTGATCCGCGGTACCGGGGAGGCCAAGTTCGGCAAGCCCGTCTATGAAGGCGACATCGCCGAAATCTCCGCCGTGGAAGACGCCGAAGGCATGTCCATCGTGGTGAACAGCAGCGGCGTGCTATGCGCGACCGGCCGCGCCGGCATGCCGTCCGGATCGGTGGCGATACCCTCGCTGGCCGACTTCCCCGCCGTCGCCCCCCGCGCCAACCGCCCGCCCGCCGACGAAAAATCCATGGCGGTCGGCGACTGGTTCGGCATGAACCCGCTGACCGTCACGCCCGAATATCAGACCCAGGACATCGGCGACACGCGGGAGACGCTGGACCTCTATCTCGCCGACGGCATCGTCCACCCCGGCACGATCCTGCGCTGCTGCAACTGGGCGCTGACCCATAACGTGATCCTGCCGGCCTGGATGCACATGGGCAGCCAAGTGCAGAACCTCGGTCTGGCCCGCGTCGGCGATACCCTGAACGTCCGTGCCCGCGTCACCAAAAACTACCAGCACAAAGGCCATAAATGGGTGGAAATCGACGCACTGGTCGTCGCCAACGAAGCGAACCCGATCGCGCGGGTCACCCACATCGCGATCTACCGGCCCCGTCAGCTGGCCGAGGCCGCGTAAGCCTACCCGGCCTTGCCCAACCGAGCAGCCCGCTGCGCCGCGTTCTGCATGATCTGCCAGTCGCGGCGCCACTCCTCGAACCGGATCGTCCCGCGCGGGTGCGGATTCGCGTCCTGCCCCAGCCCGGCCTTCGCGGCCAGATAACCCGGGGTTTCCCGCTTATCTGCCTCGGTGCTCTTCATCTGCCAGCCGCAACGCCAGTCCTTGTAGCGGATGGTGCCCGGCGGGTACGGATTCTCGTCGATGCCAGCGCCAGCTTCGGCAGCCAAATAGCCCAGGTCCTCTTCCTTGTGAGGATTGAGAGTGGACACGTCGCTCATCCAAAAACCCTTCGTACAATACGACCGCCTTACACTGCCGCGCCTTCCGACCGACGGCAATTCCACCTCGGCCGTTGCCTGATATGCGCGGCTGGCTGTCACACCTTCGCCAGAACCTGGGCAATCCGCTCCCGCGTCAATGGCATATCGCGCACCCGAACGCCAAGCGCATGGTAGATCGCGTTGCCGATCGCCGCCGCGGTTGGGCCGAACGTGCATTCGCCCATCCCCAACGTCGGCAGATCCGGCGCATGCACGATCTCGGTCGAGATTTCCGGCACCTCGGAGAACGTCATGATCGGGTAGGATGCCCAATCCAGCGAGGTGATCCCAGCCCCATCCAGCGTCACCTGCTCCTTCAACGTCATCGAGGCCGCGTGGATGATCCCGCCCGCCAACTGGTTTTTTGCCCCATCGGGGTTGATCACCAGTCCGGCGTCGGCGCAGGTCCAGACCCGTTTCAGTCGAACCTCCTGGTCCACTTCCAGCTCGACGGCCACGCAGGCATAGGCCGCCTTGTTCTTGTAGCGTGCCCAGGCCAGACCGAGGCCCCGACCGGTGCCGACCGCCCAGCGCGACGCCCAGCCGCACCGCGCGGCGACATTCTCGATCAGATATCGCGCCCGGGGATCCGTCAGCATCGACAGCCGGTACGCCACCGGGTCCATGCCAGCCCGTTCGGCGAGTTCGTCCATGAAGCATTCCATGGCGAACACATTCGGCAAGGCCCCGAGGCCACGCAGCGACGATGTCCGCACCGGCGTCCGCAAGGCCAGATGATGCACGATGCGCTTGGCTGGGAAATCGTACAAGGGGGTGCCGTTGCGGGTGCCGCCGCCGCCATTGGCCTCGGGCGGGTCGCCGGGTTTGGCTGGCGGCGGCTTGTTGGGCAGTGCCTCCTGCGCCAGGAACAGGCCACCATAGATCGGCCGCTGGACATGCGATCCGGCCCAAACCTCGGTCGTCCAGTCCACCGGACGCCCGGCGGCGTCCAACACCGCCGCCACCCGGGTGCGATGTGCCGTGGATACAGGCTCGAACCCGAATTCCTCCTCCCGCCGCCACTGCACCCGGATGCAGTGATCGGGCAGCTGCTGCGCGATGACGGCAGCGTCCAGCGCCGCATCGTCGGCGCCGTTGTGGCCGTAGCAGCCCGCGCCATGCGCGTGGCGAACGATCACCGCCTCCCGCGACAGGCCCAGAATATCGGCGATGCTGTTCCGCAGCGGATAGACGCCCTGGGTGTGCGACCACACCTCCATCCGCCCGTCGCGAAATTCCGCCAGCCCGCAGGACGGCGCCATCGCCGCATGCGCGACGAAGGGGCGGGAGTAGACCGCGCTCACAACCTCCCCCGGCGTTTCTGCAGGCGGATCGCCGATCAGACGATCGTCGGCCGGTTGGTCGACATACCAGGCGGCCTCCCCATGGGCCGGAGTCAGCACTCGGCTGCCTTCCCACTTCGCATGCGCCAGGGCCGCGACCGCCGCGCGCTGCACAGCGGTTTCGTCCGAACCGACGAAGGCCACGAAATTCTCCAGCCGGACGATCCGGATATCGCTCTTCGCCGCCCGCCGGATCGCCGCCTCATCCAGCGCCACAAGCTGCGCGTCCCGCGATGGTTGCCGGAGCATCCGAGCGTGCAGCATGTCCGGCCGCACGATGTCGTGGATGAACGCGGCGCCCGAAACCTTCGCGATCAGATCCTTTCGCGGCACCGGCTGGCCCACCACCTTGTAGGCCGACGGCGCCTTCGGCAGCACGGTCCCGGTGATATCCGCCGCGTAATCGGCGTCGCTGACAAAGCTCCAGTAATCATGGCCGGTCGGCTGCGATTGCAGCAGGAAAGACCCGTCCTCGACCGTGAGTTCGTCGGGGCTGCAATTCAGCCGCTGCGCCAGCCGCGTCAGCACCCGCGACCGCAACTCCGCCGACACCAGCCGCACCGAACGCCCGGACACTTCGATCGATTGGGAGGAACTGGTGGAGCCTTCGTCCGGCGCATCGGCCGTGTCCCCGGCGAGAATATTGACCCGGCCGATATCCACGTCGAGTTCCTCGGCCGCGATCTGCGACAAGGCGATCAGCACGCCCTGACCGATCTCCACCTTGCCCACCGCGAGGTGCAGCGTGCGGTCCGGATCGAAGCGCAGCCATTTCTCCAGCCGGCGGTTGGTGACGATGCTGAGGGGTAAGGTATCGCTCATGCCACAACGCCTTCGCGCATCGCCGTCGCCGCCTTCTCAACCGCTCGGAGGATGCGGGGATGCGCCCCGCAACGACAAAGATTCCCATCCAACGCGGCAATGATGTCCGCTCGGCTTGGCGACGGGTTGCGGTCCAGCAAAGCCTTGGCGCTCATGAGGATGCCGGACAGGCAGTAACCGCATTGGCCCGCCTGTTCTTCGAGAAACGCCACTTGTAAAGGATGCAGCGCTTCACCATCTGCCAACCCTTCGATCGTGGTGACAGACCGCCCCGCGACCGACCCGATCTCGCGGGAGCAGGCATAGTCGGCCTTGCCATCGATGATCACCATGCAACTGCCGCATTGTTCCAGCCCGCAGCCATAGCGGGTGCCGCGCAGGTCCAGATGGTTGCGCAGGACGTCGATCAGCGGCGTGGACGGGTCCGCCTCCGTTTCCACGGAGCGTCCGTTCACGGACAATGCGATGGTCATCGTCGGCCCCCCTTGGTTCGATGGCAGTGTGCGGGGGGAAGCGCCGGTGCTCAAGCCCCGTTCTTCGTTGACCGCACACCCCTCCGGTGATATGCACATCTTCGAAGGGAATATCGCCATGTCTCACGCATCAGGCACGCTTTCCGAAGCCAGCACACCGTTCCTTTACCCCCCGCGGGAGGGAATGTCGGTCGATCAGGTGGACCAACTGGTGGAAAGCGGCCGGCTGTCGGCGGTGGAGCTCGATCGCTTGGCCTTGCCGCGCAAAACCCTGGCGCACCGCCGGCTCCTGGGCACGCTGACTTTGGAACAGTCCGATCGTGTGCGCCGTCTGGTCCGCATGATCATGGAAGCCGAGTACACCTTCGGCGACGACCGCAAGGCGCATATCTGGCTGCGCCGGCCCAACAAGATCCTGGGTGGCGAAGCCCCGCTGGATCGCCTGGACACCGACGCCGGCACCAAGCAAATCGAAATCCTGCTGGACCGCATCGCCCAAGGCATCGCCGCCTGATGGAGGCATGGCGGATTTGCCGCCGACCATATGCGGATTTATCGGGGGAGGGCGCCCGTCGCGTCGGCGGCCGATGGAACCGCCGTGGCTCGGCGGTCGTCTACCTCGCCGAACATCCGGCGCTGGCGGTGCTGGAGGTGCTGGTGCACCTGGACCTGCCCCCCGAATTGCTGCCCGAGGATTACGTGCTGATGCGCGCCGAAATTCCGTTTCGGCCGGATGCCCCGTCGTTCGACCAACCCTACAACCCCGAAGCGGTCGGCGATGCCTGGCTGCGAGCCGGGGAAACCCCGCTGCTGCGGGTCCCCTCGGTGCTGGTCCCGCACGCGTTCAACCTGCTGCTGAACCCGACCCACCGCTCGGCGGCACGCGCCAAGGTCGTATCGGTGGAGCCGTTCGTGTTCGACCCCCGGTTTCGCTTGCTTCCGGGTTAGGCAACGCGCAAAAATTACCGCTCCAAGTCGCGGCGGTCTCGTTACATCGTCATGGCCCGGCTCGTCCGGGCCATGACGATTTGGGAGTGGTCGGCCGACTCGTTTAATTTTGGGCGTTGCCTTAGGTCATCGGCTCGCTCGTCCAGGGCAACTCCCAAAGCTCCCGGTTGGCCAGTTTATCCGCCAGCACGTCGGAAATCGCCGCGAACAGCCTCTCCCCCTTCTCCATCGTTGCCGCCGCCGGGTTGCCCAGAGAGCCCAAGGTCGACCGGCTGGCAATGCTCCGCCAACGATAAACCCCACCAACCGGCTCGTGGGAGGCGTTGGAGTTGTCCGGCGGAATCCGGTCCGTCGCCACCAACTCGGGACGCACCGCCATCATCATCGATGTCTCGGCCTCGCATGCATGGGTCAGTCCGCCCTGGGTTTCCAAAATCTTCGCCACCGCCACGGCCGCGGCATACCAGTAGGTGAACTGCACGATCGGCACGCCCAGCTTCGGCGTCAGTTCGTCGGTGATCGTGCGCAGTGCGTTCTCATTCCCGCCATGTGCGTTCAGCAGCACGACCCGCTTGAACCCATGCCGGATGACGGATCGCACCACGCCCTCGATCAACCCGCTGAACGCCGGAAAATCCAGCGTGATCGTCCCGCCAAAGCTCATGTGATGTTCGGACAACCCGGTCCAGATGGTCGGTAGCACCACCACCGGCACCCCGCGCGCCGCCATCTTCCGAGCGGTCCGTTCGACCAGTTCTTCGCCGAGGCGGGAGTCGACCTCAACCGGCAAATGCTGACCGTGCTGTTCCAGCGAACCCACGGGCAGGATGACGATCGCATCCTCACGCGCCCGTTCGCGCAGTTGATCGGCGCGCAGCCGCCGCCATTCGATCTCGACCATCGCCTTTTCCTCCGGGTTCGCGTAGCACGCGCCGTTCATAGGGCATGAAAGGAATGAACGCATGAACCTCTACCGGTTGCTCCAGAAGCGGGCCGAGGCGGGTCGCCCGGTGCGGGTCGGCCTGATCGGCGCGGGCAAGTTCGGGTCGATGTTCCTCTCCCAGGTGCCCACCACCAACGGGCTGGAGGTCGCGGCGATCGCCGATCTTTCCCCCGATCGCGCGCGTGAGGCCTGCCGGCGCGTCGGCTGGGACGAAGCCCGCATCGCCGCGACCCGCTTCACCGACGACGCCATGAAGATGATGGAATCGGCCGATGTCGAAGTCGTCGTGGAAGCAACCGGTCACGCCCCCGCCGGTATCGGTCATGCCCGCAAGGCGATCCGCGAGGGCAAGCACATCGTCATGGTCAACGTCGAGGCTGACGTGCTCGCCGGCCCCTTGCTGGCCCGCGACGCCGAATCCGCCGGCACCGTCTACAGCATGGCCTACGGCGACCAGCCCGCGTTGATCTGCGAGCAGGTGGACTGGGCACGCTCCTGCGGTTTCAAGGTGATCGCGGCGGGCAAGGGCACCAAATACATGCCCGAATACCACGCCTCCACCCCCGATACCGTCTGGGGCTACTACGGCCTCACCCCCGAGCAGGCGAAGCTCGGCGGCATGAACCCGCAGATGTTCAATTCGTTCCTCGACGGCACGAAATCCGGCATCGAGATGGCCGCTGTCGCCAATGCCACAGGCCTGACCCCGCCCCCGGACGGTCTGGCCTTCCCGCCCTGCGGCACGCACGAACTCGCCGACATCCTGCGCCCCGGCAACCTCGGCGCCTTGCACCATGCCGGCCAGGTGGAGGTGATTTCCTCCGTCCATCGTGACGGCAGCCAGGTGAAAAACGATCTCCGCTGGGGCGTCTACGTCGCGTTCGAGGCACCGAACGACTACGCCGTCCGCTGCTTCAGCGAATACGGCGTGGTGACCGACCCCTCCGGCCGTCTGACCGCGCTGTACCGCCCGTTCCATCTGATCGGCTTGGAATTGAACGTATCGATCCTCTCCGCCGCCCTACGCGGCGAACCGACGGGCGTCGCCAACGGCTTCCGCGGCGACGTGGTGTCCACGGCGAAGCGCGACCTGCGCGCCGGTGAGACATTGGATGGGGAAGGCGGAGCCTGCGTTTGGGGCAAACTGATGCCGGCAACTGACAGTTTGCGGATCGGCGGCCTGCCGATCGGCCTGGCCAACCGGGTTCCCCTGATCCGCGACGTCAAAGCCGGCCAGCCGGTCACCTGGGACGATGTGCGGATCGACACAACCGACGCCGCGTATCAATATAGGCGTGCGATGGAAAACACCTTCCCCGCAGCATAAAAGGATCCAAGACACATGGCGCTACGCAAATACATCATCGAGCGTGACATTCCGGCAGTCGGCTCGCTCGAGCGCGATCAACTGCGCGGGGCCGCGGCGAAATCCAACGAGGTCCTGACCCAGCTTGGAGCCGACATCCAGTGGGTGGAAAGCTTCGTCGCCGCCGACAAGACATTCTGTGTTTATCTGGCGAAGGATGAGGACATCATCCGCAAACATGCCGAAATCAGCGGCTTTCCCGCGACCAAGATCACCGAAGTCCGCAAAATGATCGATCCGACGACCGAGCAGGCGGCCTAGGGCAGCGTCGGCGAATAAGTGCGCCGGCGTGCCGACTAAGCTGCCGGTCGAAACAAAGATTTAGGGCCTGTTCGAACCGCTACATCGATTCGATTATCTTCGAACAGGCCCTAAGCGGTCGGGCTGTCGATAGCTAATTAAATTGTCCGGTTTATGTAGCACATCATGTGTCCGCTCGTTTCCGTTTTGTCCGTTTGAGGAGCGGTGTCTCCAACGGGCATTTCCTGGTGGGACTGTCAGGACCATTTCCCGGCGCCGACCTGCCTCGTTCGATCGCGCCCCGAGCGGGGGCGGTCAGGGATGGCGCAGCCACCGCGCTTGCGCGGCGCGAAGCGTCCTTGACGGCCTCCGCTCGGGGCGCGAGCCTCGCGGCTGGACGGGGCGCAACAGTGGCCGGCTCGCCGAGCGGACGGCCGTCTTTGTCGTAACGTCCCAGGCAGCGCCGGCCGTGGAAAATCGCCAGGTCACCGCCCGGGTATTGGTGCACCTTCACCGTTGCCTTCACGAAGTGCGGGCGCAGCGGACTTTCAGGAATTTGCAGCTTCCGGGTCTCAAACGATACGCAATTGTCGTTGCCCACCACGCGTTCCTCTTGGAGACACAGTGTCTCGGTCAGGTCCAGGCCAACCACGGGGACAAAAGCGCTGCCCTCCTGTTCGGCCTTCACGGCGAACCGCGCGTTGTGTGCCGGTATATAAGTGTCTCGCAGCCAGATATTCGCCGCCTCAACGGTCACGATCCCGGCCAGCACGAGTTCCTTCGGCACTCGGTCCTGCAAGGTGGCGAACATCCGCTCCGACCGCCCGCGCGCCTCGGGCGAATAGGCGGCGATATGTTCGATGCCGAGCTGCGCCAGGGCACGTCCGACCTGGGTCGGCTGGGTGCGATCCACCTTCCCACCGGCCTCGGGCGTGTAAAAATAGTGGCTGCCGCGATCAGTATACAGGCTTAACGGCAAACCCTGGCGCGTGCACACCTCCAACAGCGCCCGGAAGGTCGAATCCGTGCCCTCTTCTTCGACCAGGAATGCCGAGTAAATCTCGTTCGTCGCGTCGTCCATGGTCACGATCAGGTCCATCTCCGCCAGACCGGCGAGCCAGGCATGCCGCGAGCCGTCCTGATGCAGCATCATACCCGGCAACGGACGGCGCGGACGCTTGCGACGGTGCGCGCCGCGACGCGGCGCCTTCTCCAGCAAGCCTTTCGATTGCAAGAACAGCTTGGTCCAGGTGTAGCTCCAGTGGAACCGATGCTCGCCCACCAGATGTTCATGGAAGTGGCGGGCGTTGAAGTGGCTGTAGCGCGTGCGATACAGACGCTCGATCTCGGCTTCATCATCGGCTGGCACGCGTTTGGCCGACGGGCGGCCCAAACGGCGGTCCAGCAGTCCCGCCTCACCCTCTTCGTCGAACCGACCGCGCCAACGGCGGAACGTCCGCTCGGTTATTCCCAGCATCTCTGCTGCCTCGATCTGATTGAGTTCGCCCGCGTCGTAACGGGCCAGAACACGCCGGAACCTCATCATTCGCACACCCTGCAAAACCTCCGACCGGCGCATCCGAGCCCCCAAAAGGGCCCGAACTTACCGGACAGGTCGTGTGCTACCTAAACCGGACATATCGTGTGCTAGCGACACCCTAAGCGGTCGGGCTTGTCCGGAAGGGCGCGGTTCGGTACGATCCGCGCCCTGACCACCTGTGGGAACCCCCGATGCTGTTCGATTTCGCCGACACGACCAACAAGGATGTCTACAAGCTGCTGGTCGCCACGATCGGCCCGCGCCCCATCGCCTGGGTCACGACCCAGGACATCGACGGCACCGTCAACGCCGCACCGTTCTCGTTCTTCAACGCCATGTCGGGGAATCCGCCGGTCGTCGCCTTCGGCATCGGCGGCCGCGCCCCGGGTGATGTGAAGGACACCGGCGGCAATATCCGCCGCACCGGCGAATTCGTCGTCAACCTCTGCAGTTTCGAACTGGCGGACGCGATGAACGTCACTGCCATCGACTTTCCCAGGGGCGTGGACGAACTCAAGGAAGCCGGCCTGACCACCGCGCCGTCCAAGCATATCAAGGTGCCCCGCATCGCCGAAGCGCCCGTCGCGATGGAATGCGAGCGTCTGGTGATCGTCGATGTCGGCATCGACCGCGCCGTCGTGCTCGGGACCGTGAAAGCAATGTACGTGCGCGACGACTGCGTGCTCGACAAGGACAAGTGCTACATCGATACGCCCAAGCTCGACCTGATCGGCCGCATGCACGGCGCCGGCTGGTATTCCCGCGTCACCGACCGTTTCGAGATGCCGCGCATCGACCTCGCCGAATGGCCGGCGAAAAAAATGAAGCGCGCAGCGGAGTAAAGCAATGTTGTTCTACGATTCCGTCGGCCCCAACCCCAAGGTCGTCCGTGTGTTCATGGCCGAACGCGGCATTTCCGGCATCCCGACCGAAACCATCGACATCCGCGCCGGCGCCTGCCGGCAGGAGCCTTTCCTGTCGATCAATCCGTCCGGCCAATGTCCCGCCCTCGCGCTCGACAACGGGCTGGTGATCGCCGAGATCACCGCCATCTGCGAATACCTCGATGAGGTCACGCCCGGCACCAGCCTGATCGGCGCCACCGCCGAGGAGCGCGGTGAAACCCGCATGTGGATGCGGCGCATCGATCTGAACATCCTCGAACCCATGGCAAACGGCTTCCGCTTCGCCGAGGGCCTGAAGATGTTTCAAAACCGCATGCACTGCATCCCCCAGGCTTCCGACGACCTGAAGGCGACCGCGCAGGAAAAACTGACCTGGCTCGATGGCCTTATGGCAGGCAAGCAGTTCATCTGCGGCGACCGGCTGACCTTGGCCGACATCCTGCTGTTCGTGTTCGTCGACTTCTTCGCGGGGATCAAGCAGCCGCTGAACCCCGAGAACAAGAACATCATGGCTTGGTACGAGCGTATGAAGGCCCGTCCCAGCGCAACCGCCTAGGCAACGCGCAAAAATTACCGCTCCAAGTCGCGGCGGTCTCGTTACACCGTCATGGCCCGGCTCGTCCGGGCCACCTATAGCGGCACACTGCCACAACAGGTGGCCCG
>CAIRCM010000026.1 GCA_903877125.1 uncultured Acetobacteraceae bacterium
GACGAAACATTGATTTTTTTGAATGGCGTAAACGGTTTGTTAACCCTTTACCCCCAAAATGACAAAACCGGCCGGGGATAGTCCCCGACCGGTTTGAGTCAGGAGAAAGCGCATGACTTCCAATCGCCGCTTGCTCCTGGTGCTTATTGTGGTGATCGGACGCATCCGCGTCAAGATCATTATCAGGCTGCACTAGGAGTTGGGCCGGCCCTCGCAAGTGGGTCGGCCCGCTCCTGGCGTCCGGACCGTCCCGACTCACGCAGCGGTGCCACGCCCACCATACCATCGCATGCCAGTATAAACGCTTTCGCCCCCCGCGAGGAAAAGCCCGAACAGCTGCTCGGCACGGCCATGACGAAACATTGATTTTTTTGAATGGCGTAAACGGTTTGTTAACCCTTTACCCCCAAAATGACAAAACCGGCCGGGGATGGGCCCCGACCGGTGTAAGTCAGGAGAAAGCGTATGACTAAGAACCGTCGCTTGCTCCTGGTGCTGATTGTGATGATCGGTCGCATCTGCGTCAAGATCATTATCAGGCTGCACTAGGAGTTGGGTCGGTCCTCGCAAGCGGGCCGGCCTGCTCCTGACATACGGACAGCATCCGCCCCGTTGCCCATCCCCACCCCGCCCCCTATGGTTGCCACAATGAAGCCATCCTGAAGGAACCCGCCGCGCGTGCGACCGCCTCTGCCCCCCATTGGCTTCTGGAGCTATTCGCGGGAAGACGACCGGCGCGCCGACGGCAAGCTCAGCCAAACCCGCGCACTCCTGACCCGCGAGCTGGAGGGGCTTTACGGTCGCGCCGGCGGCGTGCGGCTGCACCAGGACCTCTCGGTCATTCATTACGGCAATCTGTGGGAAACCAAGATCCGGGAGGCATTGGCCGAATGCTCCTTCATGATCGCCATCCTCTCCCCCGATTTCTTCCAAAGCGAATGGTGCTGCAAGGAAGTCAAACTCTTCCAGGCCCGCGAAAGCGCCCTCGGCCGCACCGGCCTGATCTTCCCGATCGAGTATATCTCCGTCGCGCGGATGACCCGCGGCCAGGCCCGTGACCCCGAGGTCTGGGACCGCATGCAGAAAACCCAGATGGTCAAGTTCAGCGAATGGCGCCACCACCCGCCCGACACCACCCTGGAGATCAAGCTGCTGCTCGCCGATCTCGCCCAGAAGATCGCGGACAAACTGTCCGAGGCTGTGGAGGAGCCAGCCCCGGCCGCGTCCTTGATGGCGGGCGAACGTTCCCCGGCCACGGCGCACGATGAACCGGCCCATGCCGACGTAGCGGTCATCGAGCAGCCACCCGCCCCACCACCGCCGCCGCCTGCGCCGCCCAAACCCCCAACCGTCATGGCGGACGAAGGCCCGCCACCCACGCCTTTCACGCTGCCGCCGCCGAACACTGTCGGCGCCCCAGGCGACTCCGCACCGTCGCCCGCCGTTCCAGCAGCGCCTGCGCCGCCTCTTGCGCCGCCCAAACCCCAAACCGTCATGGCGGGCAACGTCCCGCCATCCACGACTTCCACCCCACCGCCACCAGCAAAACCGCCGCGTCGTTGGCCCCTCGTGGCCGCCGCCCTGGCCCTGGTCGTGCTCGCCGCCGGGTACTTCGCCACGCAGCAGCCGACCACACCGTCGCCGGCACCGCCCCCACCGACGCCCGCGCCACAGGTCCGTTCGGACCCGACGCCCTCGCCCCCACCGAACCTCGTGAAGGACTGCGCGAACTGTCCGGAAATGGTGCTGATCCCGCACGGCCGCTTCACCATGGGCACCCCGCTCGGTGAAAAGGACCGCTACGACAACGAAGGCCCGCAAACGGACATCGTCATTGCCCAGGACTTCTATTTGGGCAAATACCCGGTCACCGTCGGAGAATACCGCGCCTTCGTCACCGCCAACCCAGGCTATAACGCCGGAACGGCCTGGTCCAGTCCGGGCTTCGCGCAGACCGACCGGCACCCGGTGATCGAAGTCAGCTACGACGACGCGATGGCCTATGTCGCCTGGATCAAACGTGTGACCGGTCATGCGTATGATCTGCCGAGCGAGGCGCAGTGGGAATACGCGGCACGCGGCGGTACTACGACAGCATATTACTGGGGGAACGATTTCCAGGACGGTGCGGGCTATACCCCGCCGCGCGGTGGCAAAGGCACGGTGCCGGTCGGTTCCTTGCGGTCGTACGCCTACGACCTTTCGGACATGCTGGGCAACGTCTCGCAATGGACGGCGGATTGCTGGAATTCAGACTACAATGGGCGGCCTAAAGACTCATCGGCGTGGACAGCTGGAGATTGCGACCAGCGTGTGCTCCGCGGCGGTTCCTGGTACGCCTATCCGAGATACGTCCGGACCGGCGTGCGCCGCCGTATCGACCGCGGCAGCCGGAACGGCTTTGCCGGTTTCCGTCTTTCCAGAACCCTTTCGGCTCCTAAATCCTAGCCTCTTTACCTCTTGGGGAAAGGCTCGGGCCGCCAATGCTACGCGCCACGTCAGGAGCGAACCAGCAGACAATGCGCGCCAAACCGGCCCGGCCTTGGAAGCGACCTACCAGTTCCTGCTTGGGCTTGTCCTGATGCTCGACAACTTCCCACGCAAGCTGATCGACAACCCTTCGGCACGGCCCCGCCGCCGACCGGGAGTTGAAACCACGGGTGAGCACGGGCGAACCCGCTCGGTGCCCGCTGCCTCGAAAAGGTTTACAAAAACGCCCTGGCGATAGAACCGGGCAACAACGGCATCCACACCGCGCAAGGCCTGAACGACCTCCGAGCGTCCAATCTCCCCAGGGCGATCGGGTGAATGTGCGGGCTGCACGATACCGGCCAGGTTACCGCCGGCGAGTGGATGAGGCACCCATCTTATTCACCACGAAGGCTGGAACAACACCAAGACGATACAATGGGCGAGGACAGCGGGTAGCCGTTTCGCGAAAAACTTCGTGCTATCGTGCTGAACAAAAGTGGTCTTGCCACGGGCTTGGACCCGCCGGACAGGGCCGAAGACAGAGGATTTTCGTTTCGGGATCCTCGCCCGATTGCCCAGCCGACCCCCCCGCCGCTTGCCCCCAGCCCCGCCGTCCCTCAAACTGCCCCCCCAACTCACGGAGGAAAAACACCATGGACGTTCGCCTGGACGGTCGCGTCGCCATCATCACCGGGGCAAGCAAGGGCCTCGGATTCGCCATGGCCAAGGAGTTCTCGGCCTCCGGCGCAAACGTCGCCATTCTCGCCCGCTCGCCCGACGCGCTCGATGCCGCCGTCGCCGAGGCGCAGAAGACCGCGTCCGGCAAGGTCGCCGGATTCGCCTGCGACGTCTCCCAGGCGGATCAGATCGAGAAAACCTTCGCCGACGTCGTCAAGACCTTCGGCAAGGTCGATATCCTCATCAACAACGCCGGCATGTCCCGCGCCATGCCGTCCGACAAGATCACCGACGAAATCTGGCAGGAAGACCTCGATCTCAAGCTCTTCGCCGCCATCCGTCTCTCCCGCCTGTGCTGGCCCGGCATGAAGGACCGGAAATGGGGCCGCATCATCAACGTCCTCAACTCCGGCGCCAAGGCACCGCGCGCCAACGGCGCCCCCACCGCCGTGTCCCGAGCCGCCGGTATGGCCCTGATGAAGGTCCTGTCGAATGAGGGCGCGCCGCACGGCATCCTGGTGAACGGCATGCTGGTCGGCCAGATCGTGTCCGATCAGATCGCCCGCCGTTACGAAACCGAACGCCCGAACATGACCTTCGAGGAATTCGTCGCCAAGGCCGGTGCCGGCATCCCCGTCGGCCGCATGGGCAAGGCCGAGGAATTCGCCGCGATGGCCTGCCTCCTCTGCTCCGATCTCGGCGGCTTCACCACGGGCACCGCGATCAACATGGACGGCGGCGCGACGCCAGTCGTCTGAGGATTGTCCGGGGGCGGCATCACGCCGCCTCCAAAAAACACACCCGTAACCAAAATTCTTTGCCCGCGTTAACCCTTCCTTAACCTTTCATCCTTAAGTTGTGCGTCACGCCGCGCGCAACTTAAGGATGAGGGCCAGTGCCGATGCCGTCTCTGTTCAAAAACCTCAAGCTGAGGACCAAACTCGCGCTCCTCATGGCTCTTGCCGCCGTCGCGGTCGGTATCGCCGTCATATCCGGAACGACAACGCTGTACAAAAAAATGTACGACGACCGGATCGCCAAATTGGGGGCCGTCGTCGAAAGCGCGCGCAGCTACGCCAAAGCGCTGGAAGCACAGGCCGCCGCCGGGAAAATGACCCGCGATCAGGCCATGGAAATGTTTCGCCAATACGCCCATGCGATGCGCTTCGATAACGGCGACGGTTACATCACATTATCCGGCTACGACGGAGTCACCCGCATCCACGGCGCCGATCCAACCCGCGACAACAAACCCTCCACCGCTCGGGATGCGCAGAACCGAGCCCTCCCGGACCTCGTGAACGAAGCCCTGCGCAATGGGGCCGATCACGGCGTCATCGGCTATACCTTCCCCAAACCCGGCCATACCGAGGCCTTGCCCAAAGTCTCCTATGTCGCCCGCTTCGATCCGTGGCAGGGGTACTTCCTCGCCGGCGCTTATATCGATGATCTGGACGCCGAAATCGGTGCCGTGATCTGGCGGCAGGTCGCGATCGGCGGATCGATCGTCCTGCTGCTGCTGCTCGCGGCCTGGGCCATGGGCCGCGATATGACCAAGTCGCTCGTCAGCCTCGGCACCAGCATGCGCCGGCTCGCCGCCGGCCAGACCGACGATATCGTGCCCGGCCGGGACCGGCGCGACGAGCTCGGCGGCATGGCGCAATCGGTGCAGATCTTCAAGGACAACCTGATCGAAACAGCACGGCTACGTGACGAACAGGAAGCCATGAAGCAGCGCATGGCACGGGAACGGCAACAGGCCATGCACGCGATGGCCGCGAAACTCGAAGACGGCTTCAGCCATCTGATCGAACAGGTCGGCTCCGCGGTCCAAGAACTCCAGGCGACCGCGCAATCGATGGCCGCAACGTCGGAAGCGACAATGCTGGAATCCGCCTCCGTCGCGGCCGCGTCGGAGCAGGTGTCGCACAACGTCCAGACCGTCGCCTCGGCGGCCGAGCAGATGACAGCCTCGATACGAGAAATCAGCAATCGGATCGGTCAGACCAGCGGCTTCATCCAGGAAGGCGTGCGGGAGGCCGCTCGGTCGAACGAGCAGGTGACGGAACTGACCGTCACCGCCGACAAGATCACCGAAGTCGTCAAGATCATCAACGAAATCGCCGGGCAGACCAATCTGCTCGCGCTGAACGCAACGATCGAGGCCGCGCGAGCCGGCGACAGCGGCAAGGGCTTCGCCGTCGTCGCGTCCGAGGTCAAGGCCCTCGCCACCCAGACCGCCAAGGCGACCGAGGAAATCGCCGCCCAAATCAGAACCATCCAGACCGCGACCCGGTTGACCGCGCAATCAATTCAAGGCGTCACCGACACGATCGGGAAAGTCAGCGAAACCGCCGGTACCATCGCCGCGGCCATGGAGGAACAAGGCGCGGCAGCCCAGGAAATTTCCCGCAACGTACTCCACGCCGCCCAGGGCACCCAGGCGGTATCAGGCAAGATCGGCGCCGTCAGCGCCGGTTCTCAGGAAGCCGGTGCGGCATCGTCCCGGGTCCTGGCATCGGCGAACAGTTTGTTGAAGGACAGCGCCGCGCTCAAGACGCAGATCAAGTATTTCCTGGACGAGATCCGTGCGGCCTGACCCCCGGCAATCCACCCGACTCGCTAACCGCCCAGGAGAACCGAAATACACTGATTCAGCGTATTGGCATATTTGTTTCCGACCCGAACTTGCGACGGCGGCAACGAACTGGGCGAGAACGCATGACCCTTGGATTCCGAATCCTCTTGCGCTTCGAACACGTCCATAAGCGTCTCGTCGTCCTCCGGATCGAACTTGTCGATGATGCAGGCGCACCACTTCTGCCGGTTCGGCGCGGGAACAGCCTTGATCATGTCGCTGCGGCTGGCATAGCCCAGGCAGGCTTGGGTCACCGCATCGGCGCGCGCCGGCGCCGAACCAAGCAACGGAACGATCGCGGCGATCCCGGCCACAATCCAAGGTTTCAAAACCACCATCTATTTTCCCCTGATCATCCGAGTTCGAGAAGTCTTTGTCGATTATCTCACCGCAATCGTTACGGAGCGAACGACAGGGCCGCCGAACTTATATCGACCGACCCCGGACCTGAAAAGGCGTCAAACCATCGCCCGCAACCGGTCCAACCCCAATTTCAGTGCCGCCTGAAACAGCAGATGATCCAGCCCATACGCCATCATCCGAAACCCATGCCGCCAGTATTCCTGCGCCCAGGCCTCGTTCCCGGCCATGAAGCCCGGAATTTTCCCCGCCGCCCGCGTCGCATCGATCACCCGGCGCACCGCGGCCAGGAAATCCGGGTGCTGAAACTGCCCGGGAATGCCCATAAAATTGCTGAGATCGAAATGACCGAGCCAGACGACATCGATGCCCGGCGTGGCGGCGATGGCCTCGACCTCGTTCAGCCCGTCCACCGTTTCGATCTGCGCGATCACCAGCGTGCGCGCATCGGCCCGCGCCATCGCCTCGGCCGGCGCGGCCGCTCGGTAATCATCATGCGCGACGCCGAACGCCGCCCCCCGTTGCCCGGCCGGAGGATAATGCGCGCATGACGCGATATGCGCCGCCTCCGCGGCGGAGTTCACCATCGGCACCATCACCCCATGCGCGCCGATATCCAGCGCCCGCGCGATGAAATGGTATTCGCCCCGCGGCACCCGCACCAAGGGCGCCAGGTCCAGCCCCCGGCAGCCGGCGATCAGCATCTTCATGGTCTCCAGGCTCGCGCCTGTATGTTCCATGTCGAACAGCGCGAAATCCGCTCCCGTCGCGGCGATGATCGCCGGCAGCCCCGGGGTCAGAAACTCCATCGCCATCGACCCGAACGCCCGCCCGTCGCGGTGCAGCTTATCCTTGAGACTGTCTTTCATCGCGGCACTCCGATAATGCGCATGCCCTGATGCTCGCGGATCGCGACGCTCACGACAACCGCCAGGGGCCAGGTGATGACATATCTTCTATCCGGCCTCGGGACCCTGCTCTGTCAAAGCCGCGACAGCGGCGCCTTGGTCCACCGCCCTCTGGCCTTCCCGCTCGACGACGTCGACCTGCTCGACATCGGCGACCTCACCGACACCCTGCTGGTCGGCCAACGCAACTTCCTGTGCGACAATGCCGAATCGTTGCGCTGCCCAATCCCCACCGGCCCCCTGGCCGGCTGGACCGCCATCCGCTCGCCCGAAGACCGCCGCAGCCTGATCCTCACCCGCGATGGCGCCCGTCTTCGAGTTTCGCCACAGTCCGACGCAATCCTCCTCGCCGACACGGACCACTGGCCCGAGTCTCGTTTCCTCCCACTCAGCCCCCAAGACCTCGCCGTCCTCCGCACCCTCCTCGGCGCCAACTGGCTGCTCGGCACCACCGCGCCCGAAATCGGGCCGCGGCCCGCATCCATCGAACCCGGATTCGTGGTGCGCATCGGGCCGCTGGATATCGACCTCCGCTGGAACCTGCCATTCGAGACCGGGGATTGGCCCAACCGCCTGACCGTCTCCCGCGACGCCTGGAAGATCGAGCGCCTGTTCCGTTACCGCCCCCTCGTCTATTTCGCGGCCTATGGCGATGCCCTGGTCATGCGCCAGTTCGCCCTCGCGGTAACCTCCCTCCTGACGGTCGGCGCCTACGACGGCGAAATCGTCGTGCTGACCGACAAAACCCCCGCCGAGATCGGCGCGCTGTTCCCCGACCTCATGCCCGCACGGCTGGTACTCCTGCCGATGCCAGCGGTGGATCGGGTCGCGTATCTCGCCTCGCGCTACGCCATCGCGATCTGGCCCGGCGCGTGGGATTTTCAGCCGCTGCTCTATGTCGATGCCGATCTGTTGTTCGATCGCCCCGTCGCGCCGATGCTGCACGCCGTTGCCCAGGCCGAACATATCTGCGCGCCGCCAGAACAGTACCCTCTGGGAGAAACACACGTCATCGGCGGTCACCTGCTGGCGGATGACGGCTGCCATCCGCCACCGGGCCGGATGGGCTTCAACAGCGGCACGCTGGGCATCCCCAACATGCGAACCCATGCGGGTACCTTGTCCCTGATTGCCCGGACCCTGCGAAACCGGCGCACCGTCGTCGGGCGTCAGGCCGAAACATTCGTCGACCAGCCGATCGCGAACTACCTGGCATATCGGACGGATACCTTCGACACCGCTGTGCTGGCACCCTTCGTCCGCCTCGCGGCCGGCGATGCCGATCCCGCCGACCGCATCGGCATCGTCCATTTCTGCTGGGTCGCCGGCGCGCAAGCCCGCGTTGACGTGATGGAATCCTACCTGGAACGCGTGCGTGCTATGGGTTAAGCCCCCGCCCAACAAACCGGAGCGCCCCATGGACCACGTCTTGCCCGCCGACCCGCACACCGAAATCCGTCAGGAGGTGGCGAAGCTCTGCGCCAAATTCCCCGGCGAGTATTGGCGCAAACTGGATCAGGACCGCGCGTACCCCACCGCATTCGTCAATGCGCTGACCGAAGCCGGCTACCTCGCCGCCCTGATCCCCGAGGAATACGGCGGCGCCGGCCTCACCCTCTCCGCCGCCGCGGCCATTCTGGAAACCGTCCAGGCCGAAGGCTGCAACGGTGCCGCCTGCCACGCCCAGATGTACATCATGGGCACCATCCTCCGTCACGGCTCCCCCGCCCAGAAGACCCAATATTTGCCGAAGATCGCAACCGGCGAACTCCGCCTGCAGGCGTTCGGCGTCACCGAACCCACCAGCGGCACCGACACAACCTCGCTCCGCACCTTCGCCCGCAAGGAAGGCGACCACTACGTCGTCAACGGCCAGAAGGTCTGGACCAGCCGTGCCGAACACTCCGACCTCATGCTCCTGCTCGCCCGCACCACGCCGCGCGATCAGGTCGGCAAACGGACCGAGGGTCTGTCCACCTTCATCGTCGATATGCGTGCCTCCCTCGGCAAGGGCCTGACCATCCGCCCGATCCGCACCATGATGAACCACAACTCCACCGAGGTGTTCTTCGACAACATGATCGTCCCGGCCGAGAACCTGCTGGGC
>CAIRCM010000027.1 GCA_903877125.1 uncultured Acetobacteraceae bacterium
CGGGAAGGCGTCCTGTCGTGAGCCTAACATGAAGCCAGTCGGAAAGCCGGATGCGGGAAACCCGCACGTCCGGTTTGATGAGCGGGGGAGGGAAACGGGTTGCCTTGGCAATACCGCGCCCTTCCTCGACTCTACCGCGAAAATCCCTACATGCGCCCAAATGCCGCCGGCCGCCTCCTGCTCATCGGTATAGACCGAAAGGCTCGCGGGCGCGTCGCGCCCATCTGCCGTGACGCAGGTGGATGCAGTGAACACGGACGCCGAGCCCGAGACGGCGTATTGTCCGAGGTGCATAAGGTGCCGATCCCCGGCCACGCCACCGCTTGCGCAGAACTGCGTCGAAGGCACCAACAGCCGGACAGGCGTGATGTTGGTTTCCCTCACCGACCCCGAAAAACAGGCTTCCGCTTCTCCAACTGCGCCTGCCGAGCCTCCCGCGCATCCTCGGTCTTCGAAAGCTCATACGTAAAGTTCTGCTCGAACCGGTACGAATCCTTCGGCGACATCAGCTCCACCAGATTGCAGCTCAGCTTCGCTCGGTTGATCCCCGTCGGACTCTTCGACGCAATCCGCGCCGCCATCGCCATCGCCGCCGGCAGCAGCTCATCCGGTGCCCAGACCGAGTCGATGATCCCCAGCCGATACAACTCCGCCGCCGGCAGCCGGTCCCCGGTGAACATCAGCCGCCGGATGAACGACCGGCTGAAGAACTGGTTCAGCATCGCCGCGCCGCCCGCCAGCCCGACATCGATCTCCGGCATCCCGAACACCGCGGTTTCCGAGGCCAGCATGATGTCGCACGCCGCCATCAGACCGAATCCGGCCCCCAGCGCCGCCCCGTTCACCGCCGCGATCACCGGCTTCGCGCATTCCTTGATCGAATTGCCGGTCTCCCGCGTGATCCGGTTGTGGTGCCAGTAGGTGCCCGGCTTGCCCGCGTCCGGCCGCTGCTTCAAATCCGCCCCAGCCGAGAAAATCTTGCCCTGAGCGGTCAGCACCACCACCCGGATGTCTTCCCGGTCGGTTGCTTCGTCGAATATCTCGATCAGCCGGTTGCGCATTTCCGGGTTGATGGCATTGACCGGCGGTCGGTTCAGCGTCGCGACCGCGACATAATCGGCGACTTCAAGCGTGACGACATCGGTGGACATGGTGCGTTCTCCCTCCCGCCGACATTCGCCCAGCAAGGGAACCGCGTCCAGACCGACCCAGTTTTTCAGCAGCCTGCTAGGCCTTCGCCTCCGCCGTGACGGCGATCACATGCGTGGAATACGACACAGCGCTGCGATCGTGCAGCCGCACCTGCCACGGAAAATCCTCGATCTCGCCCACCATCCGCAGGCCCGTCCCGCCCCCCGGCGACAACAGCCCGCGCAGCAGCGGCTCCCCCGCGCCGCGACCCATCCCCCGTTGGGAGTGCCCGCCGATCCATCCCTGCGGCTGCGTCGCGTTCACCGACCAGTCGTACGGCGTCGCCAGCACGCCGGCGCCATCGGGGGCCAGCACATGCCCGATGCCGACCAACACAGCCCGAGGATCCGGCACGCAGTCTAGCATGTTCAGGCTGGTGACCGTCCCGAACCGTCCCTGGGCGAACGGCAGTGCCATCGCATCCATCACCCAGAAATCCAGCCGCTCCGCACCCTCGTTCGGCACGTCGAAGCAGCGCCGATCGTAGACCAGCCCGATCCGTCGCCGCGCATAGCGCACCTCGCCCTCGACCAGCGCCTGGCGGGCCACCCGCAACATCGAAAAATTCAGATCGCCGCCCAGCACCAGTCCCGGCACACGTCCCGCCAGCACGAAGCTCGACCGCCCCACCGAACAGCCGACATCCAGCACCGGGCCGCCCGCGCCGCCGAGCAGATCGAGACCGGCGGACAGACAGCGCGCCACCGAACCCGGTCTGGTGCGGGTGGCTGTCTCCTCGGGGTCGAATTCGCCCCAGTGATCGTAGGCATAGGTGCTCGTGTGCGACCGGATTGAATCGTACGCGCTGCTCTGTCCCGCCGCGTCGCCCAACAGGGTTTCGATGCTGTGGGAAAGATCGCCGCGGGCGGTCAAATGCCAGAGGTTTTCCGACAGGTAACGGCCGACGTCGGGCACGACGATCGGAATGCCGTCGATGACCGGAAATTCCTGCCGACACATCTCGTGCGTGCAGTGCAGGATGCCCTCAAGCAACTCCTTGTTCGTGCCACGTTCGATGTTCGCCACCAACAGCGGCCGCTCATCGCGTCCGGCCGCTCGGCAACGTGGACAGATCGGAGCCAGCTCCTCGAAATGGCGCAGCCGCACGCGCGATCAGCCGATCAGCACGGTCGGCTCGCCCGGCGGTAGGATCATGCCGGTGGGGCTGGGGATCGGCGCGACGCACGACGAATGGAGCGTCTGATCGGTGATGCGCGCGGCGGGAATGGCGCAAATCAACACGGTCGGCGCGCATGGCGGGATGATCATGCCAGGACCGGCCGGCACACAGCCGGGCAGCATGCAGGGCATCGTCATATCGGTGATGCGGGCCGCCGGCATATTGCCGATCAGCACCGTGGGTGCACCCGGCGGGATGATCATCAGCGGCAGCCCCGGATGCGGCACCGGGGTCGGGGTCGGGGCGGGCGGATGGATCGGCGCGTGGCAATGCGGCACCATCTGAATCACTTGGTCACCGACACGGGCGGCTGGCAGTCCCATCGATCAGTCCCTCGCGCTTTGCATTCGTGACAAACCTACCTGCGATCGGACCCCAGCGCCACAGCGCCCACGACATTGTGTCCCACGACATTGTGTAAGGCAACGCGCAAAAATTACCGCTCCAAGTCGCGGCGGTCTCGTTACATCGTCATGGCCCGGCTCGTTTAATTTTGGGCGTTGCCTAACGACACCGGTCATGGTGCGATCCGGTAGCCGTCCGGCGGCAACGTGATGTCGACGGTCACCACGATACCGCGTCCGATCGCGGGCAACGGAATCTTCAAAACCGAATCGGGCTCGTCGCCGGTGGCCGGGATGCCCCCGGTTTTGAATGTCTTGGAGCCCACCTTGCCGGTCGCGAGCACGGCGACCCACAGATCGAAGCCCAGAAACACCGCATCCACCTTGTTGGGATGGCGGGCAATGGCGGCTCCGAGTTCCGCGACGGTTGCCATGCTTATACTCCAGGCTGCTTTCGGCGGATGAAACCTCTATCCGCGCGGCTGTTCCGATGCAACGGCCCGTCCGGCGGATTCGGCCGACACCGTTTCGTGATCCCGAACCGGGGGTCAGCACGGGAATGTTATGCCCCGAAAGGTTCTTATTACATCCCGGATCACCTAAAATCTTATTACATCCCGGATCACCTAAAAGGAGACGTGCTTTCAATCGATGTGGATGACGGATCGCTACAAAAATGAGGGGGATCGCGGTGTTCGGGCTTCAACGGCTTGGCCAACGGATCGATCGCTTTTGGGGCACCGTCTTTCGCCCAACCAATAACCGTATAACGGAAAATGCAGGAACGCTGTCATGAACCGCGAACCGCCAGTCGGCCTACCTGTCGTCCACACCTTCGCCCGCGCGTCGTGGGCGGCGAGGTGTGACGCCAAATCTTCGCAACGCCGGCCGGTTGACAAGCGGCCGTTTAACCTGTGCGATGGCGTTCAGATGCCAATGAAGCGTTCCCTCCCGACACCCACCAGCCGCCGCCCGATCGGTGTCGCCCTTCATGCGACTTCGGCTCGGCGACCCGCCGCTATCGGGGGCGTCTGAGCATGGCGACATGGTCCCGTTCCACGGCGCTGCTGACGATGACGTCGGCCTTGGGTGCCGATGTGCTGATACCCATCGCCCTCTCGGCGCATGAGGCGATCAGTCAGCCGTTCCAGTTCAATGTGGAGGCGATCTGCCAGCAGGGCACGGTCGATCCCAATCAGCTTCTCTTCCAGCCGGCCTGCGTGACGCTTCAGGCAAACGGCAGTCCGATTCGCTATTTTCACGGCATCGTTCAAAGCGTCACGGCCGGTCCCCCGATCCGCAGCGCATCCTCGGCGGACGCCTACACCGTCTATAATCTGGTGATGGTGCCCAAGCTCTGGTTCATGGGCCAGACCGTCGACTGCCGGATATACGAAACCAAATCCGCGGCCGACATCCTCAACGCCATGTTCAACGACATCGGCCTGACCGACCTCAGCGGGCCGCCCGGTGGCTCCGCCTCCCGCCAATACACAGTCCAGTACAACGAAACCGACCTCCACTTCGCCACCCGCCTGATGGAGGAGGAAGGCTGGTTCTATTTCTTCCAGCATACCGCGAGTGCTCATAAGCTGGTCATCGCCAAGGAAAATTCGGCGTTCACCGCGATCCCGAATGCGACCCTGGCCATCGGCGGTTCCAACGCCGACACGAACCCGCATATCCAGGAATTCCACAAGGTTTCCGCCACGGTGTTCGGCAAGTGGTCGTTGAAGGACTACGACCCCGAAAACCCGACGACGCAGTTGGCCAACACGCAGCCGACGACCCTCGCGACCTCCGGCGCGTCCACACGGGATGCCTTCCGCTGGCCGGCGCTGACATTCGACAACGGTATGGTCACGAACCGTACCACCTGGGAAATGCAGGCGGCCGAGGCCGTTGCGAACCTGTTCGAAGGCAGTACCCATTTCGGCGGCATGGTGCCCGGCGGGACCATCACCATCTCCAGCCGCCCCGCCAGCCCATTCGACAGCACCTATGCCGTGCAGGCCGTGAGCCATCACGCCCGCGACGAATCCTGGATCAGCCAAAGCGCCGTTGCCACCTACAACGCCCATTTCACCTGCTTCCTCAATTCGGTGACCTGGCGGCAGCCGGCGCTGACCCGCCGACCCCGCCTCGACGGCATTTTCACCGGCCTCGTCATGGGTCCGCAGAGCTCGGTCGGTGCCGATATCCAGATGCAAAGCGGGGAGGAAATCTACACCGACAGCCTCGCCCGTGTGAAAGTGCGCCTGTTCTACGATCACCGCGGCGAAGCCACCGGCAGCGACGCCGTCTGGGCGCGGGTGATCCAGCCCTGGGCCGGTAACGGCTGGGGCGCCCAGTTCCTCCCCCGCGTGGGCACCGAAGTGGCGGTCGGCTTCGTCGATGGCGACCCGGACCGGCCAATGGTGATCGGCGGCCTCTACAATGGCGTCTCCGCGCCGATCTATTCGGACTCCGACAAGAACAAGCTCGGCCTGCGCACCCGCTCCACCCTCAGCGGCACCAGCTCGCAGTTCAGCGAGTTCACCATCGATGACACCAGCGGCAGCGAACTGATCTATTTTCATGCCGAAAAAGACTACACGACCGAGGTCGAGCACGATCAGACCCTGACCGTCGACAACTGCCGCGTGGTCACGGTCAAAGTGGATGAGACCGTCACCATCAAGGGCAAGCAAACCATCACGGTCACCAAGGACCGCACGATCGAGGTCACGCAGGGCAACCTCAAGACGACCGTCGATCAAGGCGACCAGACCACCAAGGTCAGCACGGGCAACCGCAGCACGACCGTCAGCATGGGCAACGACACGACGAAGGTCGAGATGGGGAACTCGTCGCTCGACGTGGCGATGGGAAACATCAAGATCAACGCCGACCTCGGCAAGATCGACATCACGGCGATGCAGAGCATCACCCTGACGGTAGGAGGCAATTCGCTCAAGATCGACCAGACCGGCATCCAGCTCGATGGCATCATGGTGAAGATTACCGGACAAGCCATGGCGCAAATGTCCAGCCCGCTGACCACCGTCAAAGCCGACGGTATGCTCACCCTTAAGGGTGGCATCACGATGATCAACTGATATGTCGCAAAGCCTCGGCAAAATCATCGATACGGACTTGGCGGCGATCCGCCCGCGCGTCGGGCTGTCCACCGACGCGGCAACCGTGTTGACCAACGTGACCCTGGTGCCCGACGCCTTGCTGCGCCTCGAAGCCAGCGGCTTCCTGGTGGAGGCGTCGCGTCTCGTCGCGCATGCCTTGCCGAAACGCGAAGCGGTCTGGTGGGCCTGCATGTGTGCCTCCCACACCGCCCCCGGCGACCTCCCGGAAACCGACCGGCTCGCCCGCGAACTCGCCGAAGAATGGGTGCGTAAGCAAACCGATAAAGGCCGGCGGGAGGCAATGGCGAAAGCCGAAGCCGGCAATTTCGGCACCCCCGAAGCCTGGGCGGCCGTCGCCGCCTTCTGGAGTGGCGATTCCATGTCGCCCGAAGGCCAGAGCCCCGTGCCGCCGGCCCCGCATCTGTGCGGAACCGCCGTCGCCGGCGCCGTCGTGCTCGCCGCGGTGCGTGGCGATCCGTCGCGGCAACCTGCACGCTTGAAACGGTTCCTGGAAAGTGGGCGTAATATCGCCGCGGGCGGGCCCGGACGCCTGCCGCCAGAGGAACCGTGACCGGGGAAGCCAGATTCCAAACCGCGAACGGTTCGGTATAAAGACAAGGTACTCGAAGCGAGGAAGCGCGATGCGGAACCCCGACAGAGCCATGGGCGCTGACCGATGAAATTGGAACTGACCGTACTGCGCTGCCCCGATACCGTCGCGCCGGAAGCGCGCACGGTCACCGGCGGCGAGTTCTCGGTCGGCCGGGGGCCAGGCGTCGATTGGATTTTGCCCGATACCGATCGCACGTTGTCCAAGCGCCATTTCGCCCTGGCGTTCCGCGCGGGGGCCTGGCAACTCGCCGATACCAGCACCAACGGCACCTTCATCAACACCGACGACACCCCCCTCGGAACCGAACTGCGGGTCTTGCGCGACGGCGACCGGGTTCGCCTCGGCCCCTACGAAATCGAAGTCCGGATGGAGGAGGACGCGTTCCAGTCCGGCGGCTACGGCAGCCCCCAATCCCGCCCGCGGGAAAGCCAGGAGTCCTACAACGATCCCTTCGCCGATCCCTTCGGCATGGACCCGCTGGCCCCCCCGCCGCCGCCGCGCCAGCCCTTCGACGGCCATGTCCACACGCGGACCGAAGTCGCGCCGATCCTGCCCGAGGACGACTTCCTGCAAGGCGAGGGATCCTATGGGCACCAGCCCTACGATCCGGCGATCGGATCGCATACCGGCCAGCCCTACGATCCGTTCCGTGCGCCGACGCAGTCGGATCATTCCTCGGTGATGCAGGACGCCTTCACCCCCCCGCGCACGACTCACAACATGCCGTTGCACACGGGTGGAACCATTCCTGGCGACGATCTGCTGCCGGATGATTGGGACAAGGACCTGTTCGAGGGCATCGGAACTGCCCCCGCCCCAGCCCCCCAACCCCCGCCGTTGAGGCAGCCCCCCCCGCCGCCGCCCCCGGTCGCTCGGGCGGCCCCGCCGCCACCGCCTCCGGTGGCGTACGCCCCGCCACCGCCACCACCGCCAATGGCGTACGCGCCGCCGCCACCGCCCGAACCGCCGCCGGTGGCGTACGCGCCACCACCGCCGCCCGAACCGCCACCGATGGCGTACGCGCCACCACCGCCGCCCCCAGCTGCCGAGCCCCCGCCGCTGCCGCCAGCGCATAACAACGACGCCTCTCCGTTCGATGAGCCGTCGGACCTGATCAATGGTCCGAACCGGTTGGACCTCGGTGCCGCCCCGTTGGCCGTAACCCGCCCCTTGGACCCGCCGCCGATCCCGGATTTCGCGCTCGACCCTCCCGCGCGGCCGGCACAGCCCACGCCCCGGCCCGCGCCCCCCCGGCCCGCGCCCCCCCTGGCCGCGCCCCCCCTGGCCGCGCCCCCCCTGGCCGCGCCATCCGCCGCCCCGGCCGTGCCGCGCGATCCCGCCGCCGACGCGGGGTTGCTGTCCGCATTCATGGCCGGCGCCGGACTGCCCGATCTGCGGCCCGCCGACCCCGAAGCAATGATGCGCTCCCTCGGCTCGGCGTTCCGCGCGGTCGTCGCGGGATTGCGGAGCGTGCTCATCGCCCGGGCCTCGATCAAAAGCGAGTTCCGCATCGAACAGACGATGATCCGTGCCCGCGGCAACAATCCGCTGAAATTCTCCGCCGGCGACGACGACGCGCTGACCGCCATCCTCGGGACCGGCCGTCGCGTCGACATGGCGGCCGACGCCGCGGTGACCGACGCGTTGAGCGATATTCGCCTGCACGAACTCGCGACGATGGCCGCCATGCAGTCGGCGGTACGCTCGCTGATGGAAGGGCTCGATCCCGCCAAGCTGCGCGCCGCGGCCGAGCAGGGCGGCGGACTGTCGGTCCTGCCGGCGCAGCGCAAGGCCCGAGCCTGGGATGCGTTAGAGGCGCTGCACACCAAAATGCTCCAGGCGTTGAGCGATGATTTCGATAGCGTCTTTGGCAAGGCGTTCGCCCGGGCCTATGAACGCGCGATGGACGAAGTGTCCGAAAAGGAGAGGCAATGATTAACCGTCGATCGATCGCGCTGCTGCCCGCCGCGCTGCTGCTGGCCCGTTGCGGCCCCGAGACCAAACCGCCAGCCGTCCTCAACCTCACCATCGCCGGCAGCGCCGATCAGAACCCCGATATCGCCGGCAAGGCCCAGCCGATGTCTGTGCGGCTCTATCAACTGTCCTCGACCGCCAAGTTCGAGATCAGCGACTATTTTGCCCTCATCGATCGCGAGAAGGCGACCCTCGGCACCGACGATGCGGCCTCGCAGGACTATCTCGTCACCCCCGGCGAGACCCGGACCGTGAGCTTCACCCTCGCGGCCGGCGTGCAGGCGGTTGGTGTCGTGGCGTCCTATCGCGACATCGATCACGCGCAGTGGCGTGCCGATGCGAAGGTGGCTGCCAGCGGACCGACCAATCTGACCTTGAGTATCGCGAAACTGGCGATCACCCTGAAATAATCCGCTTGGCACGCGGAATGGGTTTGCGCGATAGCCTGTTGCGACCGACGACCGCCTCTGGGAAGGATCAACACCGATGAGCTGGACGAACCGCGTGGTTTGGCAGGAAGGCATGTTCCTGCGCACGCAGCATTTCCAGCAGCAGGACCGCTGGACCGAACAATTGGTGCGCGGCCGGGTTCAGGCGCTGCGGCCGCATCCTTGGGGGTTGGTGGATTATTCGCTCGATCGCGATCTCCTCGCGACCGGGCGATTCGCCCTCTCCTCCGCGGCCGGCGTGTTCGAGGATGGCACGCCCTTCATGGTCCCGGGGGAAGCCGACCATCCCACCGCGCTGGATGTGCCGGAAAGCGCGCGCAACGTGCTCGTCTACCTCGCGCTGCCGATCCGCCAGGCCGGCGGCGTGGAAGTCGCCGACGCCGCCACCGAAGGCCGCTATGCCGCACGCCCGTTCGAGGCATACGACACACACTCCGCGTCCCCGACCCCGGCCGAACTGCAGGTCGGCCGTCTGCGGATGCGCTACTTGATGGAAACCGAGGAACGCGCGGGATACCTCTGCATCCCCCTGGCTCGCGTGACCGAGGTCACCGCCGACCGGCGCATCGTCCTCGACGAACGCTGGATCCCGCCAGCCCTGGTCTGCTCCGCCGTCAGCCCGCTGTCCGGCCTGATCTCCGAACTCGCCGGCATGCTCAATCAACGCGGGGAGGCTTTGGCCGCGCGGATGAACGCGCCGGGACAGGCCGGCGTGGCCCAGGTCGCCGACTTCCTCCTGTTGCAGGCGATCAACGGCTACCAGAACCTGCTCGCCCACTGGGCCGACGCGGCGAACGTGCATCCGGAATCGCTCTACGCGACCTTGGTGCAACTGGCGGGGGAACTGGCGACCTTCGTGGAAACCCGCCGCCCCTCGACCTATCCCGCCTATCGCCACGACGATCTGCAGCGAAGCTTCGCCCCCGTCGTCGCCGATCTCCGCCGAGCGCTCTCCGCGGTGCTGGAAACCAGCGCGATCGCCATTCCCCTGCGCGAAGCGCGGCATGGCGTCCGGGTCGGGCCGATCACGGATCGTTCCATCCTGCGCGCGGCGAATTTCGTCATGACCGTGCAATGCGACATGCCGGCGGAAACCCTGCGCCGCGGCTTCCCCGCGCAGGTCAAGATCGGCGCGGTCGAGCAGATCCGCGAACTGGTCAACGCCGCACTGCCCGGCATCGCCGTCCGCCCGCTGCCCGTCGCGCCGCGGCAACTGCCGTTCTATGCCGGCGCCACCTATTTCGAACTCGATCGCGCGAGCCCCCACTGGACACATATGCAAAATTCCGGTGGCTTCGCGATCCATGTCGCCGGCGATATTCCCAACCTCCGGCTTGAACTGTGGGCGATACGCGGATGAGCGGGCACAATCCTTTCGCCGAGGACGGCGACGACGACAGCGAGAAAACCGTTATCCGGCCAATGCCCGGCGGACGCCGCGCGGCCCCGCCGCCCGCGCGTCAGCCCGAAGGCCCGCAGCCCGGCTACGCGGCCCCGCCGCCGCAAATGCCGATCGTCGCGGATGGCGCGGAAACCATCGACTTCTCGCTGAACCCAATGATCGCCGCGGCGGCCCCGCTGCTGCAGCTGATGGCCCGCCTGCGCACCACCTATACTCAGCCGCACGCGATGGAGGTGCGCGATCGCGCCCTGCGTCAGGTGCAGGCATTCGAACAGGCCGCCCGCGCCGCCGGCCTGCAGGGCGACCTGCTGGACAAGGCGCGGTTCGCGATCTGCGCCAGTCTCGACGATCTCGCTCAGGCGACGCCCTGGGGCGCCGACGGCGGCTGGGCCTCCCGCCCGCTGGTGTTAAGTTTCCGTGACGTCCTGCGCAGCACCCAAGGCGTGCAGAGCGGCGTCGGGTTCTTCCGGCTGCTGAACGAAGTCAAGGTCAATCCCGGCACCGAACTTTACGTGCTGGAGCTGATGTACCTCTGCCTCAGCCTCGGCTTTCAGGGCCAATACCGCGCCTCCCGTCAGGGCCCGGCGGAGTTGGACCGCATCCGGGAGGAAGTCTACACCATCATCGTCCGCCAGCGGCAGCAGGCGGCAACCGAGCTTTCGCCGCACTGGCGCGGCATCAAATCGCCCTACAAGCCTGCCCGCGCCTCCGTCCCCCTCTGGGTCGTCGCCGCCGTCTCGCTCGGCGTGATCGGTATGCTCTTCGTCTGGTTCTCGGCCAGTCTCAGCGCCGCGTCGGACGGTGTCTTCGCCAGACAGATAACGGCTCCGCTCACGCATATGCCGCAAATCGTGCGCGCCCCCGCGGTGCGGCCGCCGCCGCCGATCGTGGCCACCCCACCGGCACCCGAACCCCTCTATGTCTTCCTCAAGCCCGATATCGATCAGGGCACGGTGACCGTGCTGGGCACGCATTCCGCGCCGATCGTGCGCATCCGCAATCGCGGCATGTTCGCCTCCGGCAGCGCCACCGTCGCTCCGGCCTATTATGCCTTGCTCGAACGCATCGGCCAGGCGCTGAAAGCGGAAAAAGGGCCGGTGCAGATCACCGGCTATACCGATAATCAGCCGATCCACACCGTGCAGTTCCCATCCAACTACCAACTGTCGGCCGCCCGCGCGAACGCCGCCCGCGACCTCATCGTCAAGGCGATGGGCGATCCCACCCGCGTGAAAGCCGAGGGCAGGGCGGATGCCGACCCCATCGGCAACAATGCGACGGCGGATGGAAGAGACGAAAACCGGCGCATCGAAGTCGTGTTGCAGAGGCAGGACTAACGTTATGGAAGGTATTCTGCGACTCCTTTTCGGCCGATGGATCATGAGCTTCGCCGGCTTCGCGGCGATCTCGGCGCTGGTCTGGTATTTCGGTCCGTTCATTCCGGCCCTGCGTCCCTGGTGGGCACGCCTGGGCCTGATCCTGTTCCTGGTCGCGGTGTGGGCACTGGTGAACTGGCTGCTCGACCGCCGGCGCAAGAAAAAAGACGCCGCGCTGGTCAAAGGCGTGACCGAAAGCGCCAAGGCGGACGCCACCGCCGAAGCATCCGCCGAAGAAGTGGCGGCGATGACGGAAAAGCTCACCACCGCGCTGGCGCTGCTGAAAAAGAAGTCCACCTCGAGGGGCTATCTGTATGAACAGCCCTGGTACGCCATCATCGGCCCACCCGGCGCGGGTAAAACCACCGCCCTGTTGAACGCCGGCCTGCAATTCCCGCTCGCCGCCGAAATGGGGCAAAGCGCGGTGGCCGGCGTCGGCGGCACACGGATGTGCGACTGGTGGTTCACCGACGACGCCGTGCTGATCGACACCGCCGGACGCTACACCACCCAGGACAGCGATTCCGCGGTCGACAAGGCCGGATGGGACGCATTCCTCGCGTCGCTGAAACGCACCCGTGCGCGTCAGCCGCTCAACGGCGTCATCGTCGCCGTGTCCATGACCGACATCGCCGCCATGCCGCAGGCCGAACGCATGGAGCACGCTCGGGCGATCCGCCGCCGGGTGAAGGAGTTGTACGAAAAACTCGGCGTGAAGGTTCCGGTCTACGCGCTGTTCACCAAGGCCGACCTGATCGCCGGGTTTACCGAGTATTTCGACGACCTCGACCGCGAAAAGCGCGGCCAGGTCTGGGGCATGACGTTCCCGCTCAAAGTCGCCGATGGCGGTGCGACCGGCGCTTTCACCACCGAATTCGGGCTGCTGGTCGATGTACTCAATCAACGCCTGATCGACCGCCTGCAGCAGGAACGCAGCGCCGAACGCCGGGCGATGATCGCCGGCTTCCCCGCGCAGGTCGCCAGTCTGAAACTGCCTTTGGCGGAATTCCTGCAAGAGGCCTTCGGCGGTTCCCGCCTCGATCCCGCGCCGTTGCTGCGCGGCGTCTATGTCGCCTCCGGCACCCAGGAAGGCACGCCGATCGACCGGCTGACCGGCGCGATGGCGCGCAACTTCGGGATCGATCAACGCCGCGCCGCCTCGCTCCGGCCGGAACAGGGCCGAGCCTACTTCCTGACGCGCCTGCTGAAGGAGGTTGTGTTCGGGGAGGCAACGCTGGTCTCGCGCGATCCCGCGAAGGCACGGCGTTCGCTGATCCTCAAAATCGCCGTCATCTCCGTCGCGCTGCTCGCCGTGCTCGGCTGCACCGCCGCGCTGATTCAGACCCAATCCGTCAACCGTACCGCCATCGCCGAGTCCGACGCCGCTTTGGCCGAATATATCAAGGCCGTGAATACCTTGAAGCTGGACCCGGTCGCCGAAGCCGATCTGGTGGCAGCCGCGCCGGTGCTGGACAAGGCCCGCGCCTTGCCGTTCGGCCCGGACGCGCCACCGCCGCCAACGCAATGGTTCCCCGGCCTGTCGCAGATCGACGAACTCTCCTCGGGTGCCAAACAGGTCTATGTGCACGCTCTCGACAACGTCTTTCTGCCGCGTCTGATCTTCCGCCTGGAAGCCCAGATGAAACAGAACTTCAACAATCCGGCATTCCTGTACGAAGCCACGCGCGTCTACCTCATGCTCGGATCGGCCGGTCCGCTGGATCGCACATCCATCAAGGAATGGATGCATTTCGATTGGGAAGCGGCCTTCCCCGGTGCGCCGAACCAGCCGTTGCGCGAGCATCTTGAAAAGCACCTCGCGGCAATGCTGGCCGAACCGTTGCCGCAGATTCAACTCGACGGCACTCTGGTCGATGACGCCCGCCGCAGTTTCAGCCGCGTGACGCTGTCCGAACGGGTCTACGCGAGCATCAAGCGGTCCCCGGAAGCCAACGCGATTCCGCCATGGACGCCCGGGGAGGCGGTAGGCGCTTCCGGTGCCCGCGTGTTCATCCGTAAATCCGGCGCGCAGCTCAGCGTCGGTATCCCCGGATTCTACACGGTCAACGGCTTCTATAAGGTCCTGCTGCCGCAGTTGCCGATTGCGACCTTGCAGGTGACCAACGACAGCTGGGTGCTGGGGAAGACCCAGCAGATCGATCCCACCAGTGCCGCGGCGGTGAACCTGCAACACGATGTCGTCGCGCTTTACACCGCTGAATACATCAAGCAGTGGGACGGCATGATGGCGGACATCGACGTGATGCCGCTGACCAGTCTGCAGGACGGCGTGCAGACGCTCTACATCCTCTCGTCCCCGCAGTCGCCGATGCGCGATCTGCTCGCCAGTATCGTGACTCAACTGAAGCTCACGGTGCCGCCGCCAGCACCCAATCCGGCGTCCGACCCGGTCGCGGCCGCCGCCGCCGCCGCCGCGGCCGCGGCAAATGCCGCCGGTGGATCCCGTCTACAGGGACTCCTGGCGCCCACAGGCCCACCACCCGAACCGCCTGGCAAGGCGGTGGAGGACAAATACGCCGCCCTCATCGCCTTCGTCGGCAAAGGCCCCGGCGCGCCGATCGACAATGTGTTGAAGATTCTGAACGATCTGCAGACCCAGTTGTCGCAGGTGGCGAATACCGCCCCTGGCGGCGCGGCGGTGCCCACGACGACCGCCGACCCCGCGCAGATGCTGCAGGCCGAAGCCAGCCGCGATCCCGATCCGGTACAACGCTGGTTGAAGGGGCTGGCGATCGCCGGAAACACCCAGCGCAGCGGCGGTGCCAAAAAAGCCGCGAATGAGGCCTTCAACGCCCCCGGCGGTCCGGCATCGCTCTGCAAGTTGGCGGTCGACGGCCGGTATCCGTTCACCCCCGGCGCTGCCAACGAGATACCGTTGGACGACTTCGCCCGCCTGTTCGCGCCGAACGGCATGCTGGACGTCTTCTACACAACCCAGTTGCGGCCTTTCGTCGATACCTCGGGCACCGTGTGGAAAGCCCAGCCGGTGGCCGGTGTCGCCCCGCCAGTGAGCGCCGGCGACCTCGCGCAGTTCCAGCGTGCGTCGCAGATACGCGATCTGTTCTTCGCCGCCGGCGGCGCCCAGCCCACGGTTCGGTTCGATATCACCCCGCAAACGCTGGATTCCGGCGCCAAACAGGTGATCATCGACCTCGACGGCCTGACGATCTCCTACGCACACGGGCCATTGCGGGCGACCTCGGTCACTTGGCCGGGCGGTGCACAGCGGATCAACAATGCCCGGCTGGTGTTCGACCCGCCGCCGGCCAGCGGCCCGCCGGTGCTTCAGGCATCCGGCCCCTGGGCGCTGTTCCGGCTCTTCGGCATGGGGAAACTGGTCCAAGGTGCGTCTTCGGACCGCTATACCCTGACATTCCAGCTCGCCGACCGGGAGGCAACCTTCGAAATCCGCGCGGGATCCGTGCTCAATCCCTTCGCACCGGGGATGCTCGCCAACTTCAAGTGCCCCGCCCTGTGACCGAAGCCGCCATCATATGCGGCTTCTACGGCAAACTGCCGGCCCGCGGAGACTTCGTGCGGGCCGGCCTCCCGCGGGCGTTCACCGATCCCTGGGACGAATGGATGGGAACGGTCATCGCCGGCAGCCGAGAGCGGATGGGCGAGCAATGGCTGCCGGCCTATTTGGAAGCCCCGGTCTGGCGGTTCAGCCTGTCGCCAGGGCTGTGCGGCCCCTTGCCCGCGGTGGGCCTGATGATTCCAAGCGTCGACAAGGCCGGGCGCTACTTCCCGCTGACCTTCGCCGCGCTATGCGGGGACGGCGATTCGATCCCATCCTGGCTCGACCGATGCGAGGATGCCGGCTTCGCTGCCTTGGAACGGGATACGGAGCCCGAGGAGATCGTGCGCCTGATCGGTCATCCGGAAGGCGCGTTACAATATCGTGATTACGCCAAAACTGTGTCCTGTGAGAGTATCTGGTGGACAGACGGGGCGCCACGAGTGGCCGCGACTCGGATGAGTCTGTCGGGCCTGCCGGATGTCGCCACCTACGCGTCCATGTTGGGCGAAACACAGGAGCCGGCCGGTGCCGGCGCGATGGAAGAGGCGTCATGGGAGTCACAGTCATGACAGCACCGCGCATCGTCTCCTGGGCAAAGACAGACCCGGGTATGAAGCGCGATCACAACGAAGATGCGTTTGTGAACCGCCCTGATTTGGGAATTTGGGCGGTCGCCGATGGCGCCGGCGGGCACGCTGCCGGAGAAGTTGCATCCGGTATGATCGCCGAAGCGCTGGAATCCATCCCGCAGGGCCTGTCGGCGTCCGAATTGCTGGCAGAAGTGCGTTTGCGAATCAAAGCGACCCACACCGCCCTGCGCGAGGAGGCCGCTCGCCGTGGCGATAACGTCATGATCGCCTCGACGATCGTGGTGATGATGGCCCGCAACGAACATTTCGCCTGCCTGTGGGCGGGTGATTCGCGGGCCTACCTGCTGCGTCGCGGCGAACTGCAGCAAATCACCCGCGATCACAGCCTGGTCCAGGAAATGGTCGATGCCGGTCTCGTCCGGCCCGAGGATGCCGAAAAGCACCCCCGCGCGAATGTTATTACCCGAGCGGTCGGGGCGGCACTGGATGAGGAGTTCGAATTGGACAAGATCAGCGACCGGCTGATCCCCGGCGATCGTTTCCTGCTGTGCAGCGATGGCCTGTGCAAAACCCTGTCCGCGCACGACATCGCGACCTTGCTGGGCACCCACGACAACGTTCCGCCGCCGGAGGCGTTGATCCAGGCCGCCTTGACGGCCAACGCGAGCGATAACGTAACGGCCGTCACGCTCGAAATCGGTTGACCTTCAATGTTTCATGGCCCGGCTCGTCCGGGCCACCTGGAATGATTGACTCGTCGCGGATGCCGCGACCCGTCATGCCGGCGAATGCCGGTATCCACGCCTTTCGGAAGTCCCGCCTCGCAAGGCTTGGATACCGGCATTCGCCGTCATGACGTGATTCGGTCGGCTGGTACGTCCAAGCTTATACGGGCTGGCATTATACCAGCCCGCGCAATGATTGACTGATGGCGGCTGCCCACCCGTCATGCCGGCGAATGCCGGTATCCACGCCTTTCGGAAGTCCCAGCCTCGCAAGGCTTGGATACCGCCATTCGCCGGCATCACGTGATTCGGTCGGCTGGTACGTCCAAGCTTATACGGGCTGGCATTATACCAGCCCGCGCAATGATTGACTGATGGCGGCTGCCCACCCGTCATGCCGGCGAATGCCGGTATCCACGC
>CAIRCM010000028.1 GCA_903877125.1 uncultured Acetobacteraceae bacterium
ACACCTGGCACATCAATTGGCGAGACCTCCGCCCATCCACCGTGCGCATCGCGCTCGGCTGCCGGTTCGGCGAACCGCCGCCCCCCATCGTCCCCAGTTGACGCCGCTTGGCGTCACCCCCATCGGCGCTGCCTCACCGGCCGCGGGCACCTCGCCCACGCGCCGGCGCCCGCACGTGGGCTTTCGGCCAGACCCGGGCAGTCGCAGCCGCCCCCTCTGGCCGTTTTCCGCCACCTGTTGTTAGCTGTCCCCGGCCGCCAGCAAACCCGGCGGCGTTGGGGGAACTATCCAATGGCGGAAGCGAATTCGCTCAGTCCCGAGACGGTCATGGCGCAAATGAAAGCCAACGGTGTCACCGACATCGTCTGGCTGCCGGACAGCGAGACCAATTTTCTCTATCTGCTCATGAGCTCCGACCCCGATCTGCGTCTGGTCGGCGTCACGCGGGAGGGCCATGCGATGTCCATCACCGCCGGCCTGTTCGCTGGCGGCCGCAAGCCGATGATCCTGATTCAGAACACCGGCATGCTCGAATCCGGCGATTCCATCCGCGGCTGGCTGATGGGCATGGACATCCCGGTGGTCATGTTGGTCGGTTACCGCGGCTACACCCGACACGGCGTCATCACCGACACCGTCGCGCATTATACCGAACGCTTCCTGATGGCCTTCGATATCCCGTTCTACCTGGTGGAAAACGACGGCGACGCCGACCGCATCTCGATCGCCTTCAAACAGGCCGAGAAGACCCGCAAGCCCGTCGTGGTGCTGGTTGGCGACGAATTCCACGGTTTCAACCGGTAAGGATTTTTCCGATGATGCACACATCCGATCTCGTGGCTGCCATCGCCAAGCATCGCGGCGATGCGATCGTCATCTCCGGCCGCGGCGGCCGGCATTGGATCCAGCATTCCGATACCGCGCTGGACCTGCCCTTGGGCGACCCGGCCATGGGCGGCCACGCCGGTTTCGGCCTCGGCCTCGCGCTGGCCCAACCCGACAAGCGCGTCATCCTGTTCGATTCCGAGGGCGATATCCTCATGAGCATGGGTCAACTGCCCACCATCGCCGAACAGGCCCCGGCCAATTTCTATCACTTCGTGCTGGATAACGAGGTCTACGCCACCACCGGCGGCCAGCCCGTCCCCGGCTCCAAGGTCGTCGACTACGCTGGCATCGCCCGCTCCTCCGGCTATCCAAGGGCGATGAACTTCGCCGACATTGGGGCGCTCACCGACGCCCTGCCAGGGATTTTCGCCGCCCCGGGCCCGGTCTTCGTTGCCTGCAAAGTCTACCCGGAGGTCGAAAACACCCCCATCGGCCAGCGTGTCCGCTGGCGCAAACGCTCGGCGGCCCAGGTCGTGAGCGATCTGCGCGGTGCCCTCGGCGTCGGCTGATACCGCAGCCCCCTTCCCGTCATGACGGCGCATGCCGCCATCCACGAATTCCCTCGCGGCGACAAAGGCGTGGATACCGGCGTTCGCCGGCATGCCGGTAGGGGCTGGACCGACGAAGGGGTCAAGATCGCCGCGGGTTGCCTAATGCGTCGCCACAAGCAACGACGTCACCCCCGCCGCCAGCACCGTCAGCAAATCCGGCAGCGCCAGCGCGACGCACCCTTGGGTGGGGGCATAATCCGGCCGGGCCACGTGGAGGAAAATCGCCGAACCGCGGTTTTTCTCCACCGGCCGGTCGTTCCACCCAAGCACGCCAATGACATCGTACAGATTATCGGTGCGCCAAAGCTCCTCATGCCGGTCATCGCTCGGCAGCCGAATCATCTTGTTATACTGCCGTGACGATATGTCGTCGCACCACCCATCGTCCTTGGCGATCGGCTCCAGCGGCACCGCACAGCGCGGCGGCGGCATTCGGTCGGCGCGATACAGCACCCGGCGCAACGGAAGCACGCCGGCCGGGGTCGCCTCATCGCCCTCCTCCTTGTGCACCAGCACACCCCGCGCGCCGATGGCCGCGCGAAAAACGCGGTCGCGGAACAGGAGATGGCCGGACGGGCGGACGATGGCTTGCATGGGTCACCTCATGGCTTCCAGGATGGCTGCCTGTCGGGCACGATAGGCGGATTGCCCCTGCACAAGAAGGCGCGATCGGATGGGACGATGGCAGTTCGACCCGGAAACGGTCACGCTGTTCGATGCAGCGTCCGGCCAGCAGCTGCGCTTCGAGGGGGTGGTTCCGGATCGGCCCTATTGGTTGTTTCGCTATCGCGATCCGGAGATCCAATACCCCATCGTCGTATCCGGCTGGCCTGACCAATTCGTCCCGCGCGAGGGGAACACCTGGACCATCGATCATCGGGACTCCGCGGCGCGCTGGCGGGCCGAAAGCGGCTTGAGGTGGCCACCGTACGGCCTGTGGCGGCGGGTCGAACTGGCTGTCAGCGACGCGCTGCTCTGCTGGCCGCACTGCGAAGCGACCGGCCCCTTGCCGTGGAAAATCGTCAGTCTCGGCGGTTGGTTCAATGGGCAATGGTCGCGCCGAATCGTGCGATCGCGCACGCGTGCCGATGACGCTGCCTTCGAAGCCGATGAACCCGAAACGCCGTCTCTGACGGCGCCCGTCGCGCAGCCGCATGCTTGGCGATATATCGATTGCTCCCCCGTCGCGGCGAAAGCCGATCTGATCGGGATACAAGAGATCGCGCCGGGCCAACTGTATTACCGCCGCGACCAGGAACCCCGCGGTTATCAGCGGACCATGCCGCATCTGGTCAGGGACGACGGCAAGGCCGCGATGTTTCCCTCGGGTCTGAGCAGTTACATGTACCGGTTCGAATCCTACCGGGCCGGCGCGTATTTCGTTTACATCGACGAAGATGTGTTTTTCCGTCTCGATGGGGGGGATGGCCTCGGGCGGTGGGAATTCAAGCTCCGCGACCTGAAGCGCGTCGGCCTCCGCGACCGCGAGCACTTCCGGCCCGACGGGCTGCCCGCCAGCCTGTTTCGGGGCTGGCGGATCAATGAGCAATGGGGGCAGAGCATCGGGCCGTCGCCCCGCCTGTGGGAAACGGTCAGCGAGGCCCTGCTCGACGGGTGGCTGGCATGGACCGGGAAGCCAGGTCGCCTGTTGGACGATCCCGCGCATCTGAAAGCGGTGGCGGACGGGCCGTACGATCCGCCGCCGCCACTTGCCGAAAGCGGGATCAGCCTCAACCAAAAATCGCGGGTCGAGGTGGAGGGCGGTTACGTGGGTGGACGGTTCAACAGAACCTTCGCCACCGAAGCTTGGCTCCTGCCGGAAACTTAAGCCCCCACGAGGCCCCGAGCAAACTCCAGAGCATCGAACGGCCGCAGATCGCCGGCCTTCTCGCCAACCCCGACCGCGTGCACCGGCAGCCCAAACGTCTCCGCCAAGGCCACCACGATCCCACCCCGGGCACTGCCGTCCAGTTTGGTGACGACCAGCCCGGTGACGTCGACCATCTCCTTGAACACCTTCACCTGCTGGATCGCGTTCTGCCCGGTGGTCGCATCCAAAACGAGCAACACAGAATGCGGCGCCGTTTCGTCCTTTTTCTTCAGCACGCGGACGATCTTCCGCAGTTCCTCCATCAGTGCGCCCTTGTTGTGCAGCCGCCCCGCCGTGTCGATCAGCAGCACATCGGCCCCATCCGCCTCGGCCCGCGTCAGCGCGTCGAAGGCCAGCCCGGCCGAGTCCCCGTTCGCCTTCCCGGCGATCACCGGAGTCCCCGTCCGTTCTCCCCAAACCTGCAATTGTTCCACCGCCGCCGCTCGGAATGTATCCCCGGCGGCCATGACGGCGCGTCGGCCTTCCTCGCTATAATGCTGGGCCAGCTTGCCGATCGTCGTGGTTTTGCCGGTCCCGTTGACGCCGACCACCAGCACCACATGCGGCTTCAGCACGGGGTTCAGCACCAGGGGCAACGCCACCGGCGCCAGAATCCCCGCGATCTCCTCGGCCAGGGACGCCTTGATCTCCTCGTCCGTCACTTCCTTGCCGAACCGGGTCCGCCGGAATCCCGCGATGATCCGCGTCGCCGCGGCTGTGCCGAGGTCGGCGGAAATCAGCAGTTCCTCCAGTTCCTCCAGCGCTTCATCGTCCAGCCGCCGCTTCTTGAAGACCGTCGTCAAGGTCTCGGTGATTTTGGAGGTGCTGCGCGACAGCCCTTCCTTCAGCCGCGAAAAGAAACTGCCCAGCGCCATCAGGCTGCCTCCGCCAATAGCATCGATCCGGTGGAACCCGTGACCCGAGCGGCGATCACCCGCCCCGGTTCGGCTGCCGCAACCAGCCGCACGGGTGCGAAATGTTCGGAATGCCCCGCATCATCGCTTTCCGTCAGCAGCGCGATGTGGCGCCCCACGTGCCCGGCGAGAAACCGTTCCGCCGCCCGCGCACCCGCTTCGCGTAACCGCGCCGCCCGTTCCCGGCGCAGGGGCTTCGCGACGGCGGGCATCCGAGCCGCTGGCGTGCCCGGCCGTTCGCTGTAGGGAAACACATGCAGAAACGGCATATCCGCAGCCTCGACAAAATCCAGCGTTTCCTGGAACAGCGCGTCCGTCTCCGTCGGGAATCCGGCAATCAGGTCCGCACCGATCGCGATGCCCGGCCGCAACGACCGGGCCCGTTCGATCGCCGCGAAGGCATCGGCCGTCAGATGTCGCCGTTTCATTCGCTTGAGAATCAGGTCGCTCCCCGCCTGCAATGACAGATGCAGATGCGGCATCAGCCGCGGCTCCTCGCCGATCAGCCGCCACAAATCTTCGTCGATGGCCGCGGGATCGATCGAGGACAGCCGCAGGCGGGGCAAATCCGGCACCAGCGCCAGCAGGCGCCGCGCCAACTGGCCAAGCGAGGGCGATCCCGGCAGATCCGGCCCGTAGGAGGCGATATCCACGCCCGTCAAAACGATTTCCTGAAAGCCGGCCTCCACCAAGGCACGCACCTGCGACACCGCGACCCCAATGGGGACCGACCGGTTCGGCCCGCGCCCGAACGGTATGATGCAGAACGTACAACGGTGATCGCACCCCTGCTGTACCTGCACGAAGGCTCTGGCACGCCCGGCAAATTCCGTGACCATGTGCGGCGCCGTTTCCTTGGCCGCCATGATGTCCGACACCGCCGATCCCGCGCCAACGGCCCAGCTTTCGGGCTTCAGCTTGTCCTCATTTCCCAGCACCCGGGTCACCCCCGGCAGCGCGGCCCAGGACGCCGGATCGATCTGCGCCGCGCATCCGGTCACCACGATCGCCGTACCCGGCTTTTCACGAGCCAGCCGCCGGATCGTCTGCTTGGCCTGGCGTTCCGCCTCGGCCGTCACCGCGCACGTATTGACCACCACGGTGTCCGTCGCATCCGCCGCGAGGGAGCGCATCACTTCGCTTTCATAGGCGTTCAGCCGGCAGCCGAATGTCAGAACCTCCGCGGTCATGCCGGATACGCCGCCAGATCGAGTTCGCCCACGAACGACGTCGCCACCGGCCCGGTCATCAGGACATGGCCGTCGTCTCGCCAGGCGATCTCCAGTTCCCCGCCGTCGACGATCACCGTCGCCCGCCGTCCGGTGAGCCCCCGCCTTGCCGTATTGACCAGCGCCGCGCACGCCCCGGACCCGCAGGCCAGTGTCAGCCCGGCGCCGCGTTCCCAGACCCGCAACCGCATGCGGTCCGACGCCAGCACCTGCACGAATCCGATGTTCGCGCGTTCGGGGAACAGTTTGTCATGCTCCAAGGATGGTCCGACGACCCCGATATCGATGGCCGCGAGGTCCTTGACGAAAAACGTCGCATGCGGATTGCCCATGCTGGCGGCGGCCGGGTCGGCGACCCCATCGCGCGACAGGTCCAGATGCAGCGTGTCCATCGGCTGGGCCAGCGGAATATCGGCCCAGTCGAGCCGCGCCGCCCCCATATCGACCCGCACACGCCCGTCAGCCAGCAGCTCGGCCGGCAGATCGCCGGACACCGTGCGGACGGTCACGGCGGTGCGCCCGGTCTCGGCTGCCAGCAGGGAGGCGACGCAGCGTGTCGCGTTGCCGCAGGCGCCCGCTTCCGTTCCATCGGGGTTGTAGATGCGCATGAACGCGTCTTCCCCCGGCTCGATCACGATCAACTGGTCGCAGCCCACCCCGGTCCGCCGGTTGGCGATCGCGGCCGCCCGAGCCGGGGTCATTCCCAGTGTTCGGGCACGATCGTCCATCAGGACGAAGTCGTTCCCGCAGCCATGCATTTTGAGAAAACGAACGCTCATGCACCTTCATATACGGAAAGACGCGCCCTGACGCACGCCCCGTCAAAAAACTGCCACGGAAGCCCCTTGATCAGTCGGGCGGTGGGGGTTATATGCCCGCTCCCGCGCCGGTTGGGGTCATAGCTCAGTTGGGAGAGCGCCTGAATGGCATTCAGGAGGTCGGGGGTTCGATTCCCCCTGACTCCACCAGCGGCGGCGGATTTCTGCCGATTTCTATAGAAACAAGCAGTTATACCCTACTCTATCCCCTATTCTGGAAGCGGTTGGGGACGAAAACGGGCGAACGCCATGTCGCTCCTCTATCGGTGCATCCCTTGACGCGGTGAACGTCGCCGCCGAACTCCGCATCCGTGCCGAACGCCGGATGGGCGAGGCGCTGAGGGAGACGGAACTCGCGAAGGGCGGCGGAGATCAAAAGTCGGATCACCGGTCGAGTCGACCTACCAGTGATCGCCTGCCAAGCCTATCCGAGATTGGGATCAGCAAGGATCAGTCGTCCCGTTTCCAACGCCTCGCGGACATCCCGGACCCGGTGTTTGAGGTTGTGGTTGTCACCGGACATCATTGTGTTTGATAGCTATTCCACCCCTGTCGGTAATCAGGCTCCCGCTTGCGCCGAATGTCCGATGCCCCAAGGCGGGCTTGGGCGGCAAGGCAACCGGCGGTCGCATCGCCACCCATTGCTGTGCAGGACCCGGGGTACGCCAAGCTGCGCTGGGCCGACCAGTACAGGGCACCATTGCGATAGTCGCCTGTGGTGAAAGAGAACCAACGTTCCCATGCGCCTCGGTCCGCAAGACCCTGTAGAAACGCGTATGAGACATTTGGAGGGATGAGCGTAGCGGGCTGCTGCGTGGGCCCAGTGGAAACAGCAGGCGGCTGCCAATGGGCTTGGTTCCATGTCACAATTACATCGCCCGCTACGTTCGGACGCATCGTCAGCGTCCCTTCGATTTTGCTTCCATTCGTATGCACCCAGATGCCATGGCAGATCAAAATGCCACTACCCTCGTCTTTTTTGATGGTCACAAGATGCTCGATATCCACGACCTGACGCGGCGTATATCCTAGCCAATCCATCCCATTGTATTGCCTGATTAAATTGCGCGCGGTGTCCGGCTGTCGGCAGAAATTGTCGGGGGACGCTTCTGCTGCGGTCTGCGCGGCGGCGATGGCGCGCGCCTGCGCCTCCATCTCAACGCGCTCCCGCGCAGCAACGCGGTCCGCTTCGGCCTCTCTGGCCTGCGCCGCTGCGGCGTTTATTTGCTGCTGACGCATGGCGGCGTCGCGCGCCTGCCGGCACGCTTGGGCTCGCTGCGCGGCGTTCAGCTGGTTAAATAACCCGTTAAGCCCCGGACCCGGAGGCGCACATGGATCGGATGGCGGATAGTAGTACTGGGCTGCCACCGGCGTCGCCGCAGTGATCATACCAATGGTGAGCAAAGCGGCTAAGCCCCATGGTGGCATTTTTGCGCCCATCTTCGCTGCTCTCCGATCAGCCGGCCCCAATTGATTCGAAGATTGGCAGTCAGATGAGATGCCTGCAATGGGCATCACAACCCTCGGTCAAACCGCTGCCGGTCTCTCCCTGCTAGCCGTCGCCTGTAACCGATGTGAGCGAACCGGGCGGCTCAGGACTCCCTATGGTGCGCCGTGAGCTTGAACGGTCTGCTGAGGCTCGTGCTACGCGCCTGCGCGGCCTCGCGCCGGAGCGAGAATGCTAACAAAAGTTAACTTTTGTCTCCGACTCACGCGAGGCGTCGAGTTTTCCCAGTCTTGCGCATGCGCGCGCGGGCGACCCAAGCGGTTTTTTCCGCCCTAAAAGAGGAAGTGCGTCTCGCGCATGCGCGGCCTTCTCAAGAATGCCTAAAATAAAGGCAGAAATCCACCTGTGCGCAAGCGCGGGCGAACCTGACAAAACCTAACATTCAGAAGGCGCCCCAACTGCGAACGTGAACGTGTCCCACGGGTAGGGTCTTAGGGGGTAACCCCTTTTATATGCTCCGGAAATTTCCCCCCGCCGTGCGCGCGGGCCACGTCGGATGTTGAAAAAAGTTGACATCCAGCGGGCGATGTTCGCCGCGCTCGCGGCCTAAGCGGCTACCGCCTCCCGCGCCAGCAGGTTTTGCACCGTGCTGACGTGCCACTGGCCACCCCGCGCCGTGCGGATGCCCCGAGCATTCAGGGCCTCGGCAATGGCGCGGTGGGTTGTCGCGCCGGCCGTCTGGATTTGCCGGACAACCGGCAGCACGTTCGCGGCGAAGGCATCCGCCGCCGCCCGGTTCGCCGTCGCGCCCTTGGCAGCGGCCTCGGCCAGATTGGTCCGGTTGCCGAGCGTCGCGCCTTGCGCCTTCTTTGCCGCCAGCGCGGCACGGGTGCGGTCGGCGATCATGCCGCGCTCTTTCTCGGGCAGGGCGGCGTAGATGTGTAACATGAACGGATCGGCATCGGCGCCCAACTCGGCCACGATGAAGGCAACACGTTGGGCCATCAGGCCTGAGATAAACGCCACATCGCGGGACAGGCGGCACAGCTTGGCCACCACCAC
>CAIRCM010000029.1 GCA_903877125.1 uncultured Acetobacteraceae bacterium
AGGGCTTCGATCCAACCAGTTACCCAGTTAAACCGCCTGCCAGCTACCGGGCCAACCGACCATTGCCCGGGTGGGACTTTCACCCACGAGGTGATCGCGTCCTTCGGGACGCACCAGAGCCACAAAGACACAAAGCCGCGAAGGATCATTTATTATCGTATTCGAATTGGGGCGGGTGGTTTAATTGCCATGGGGGCGGACCTTGCCATATGTTGGCCATACGGCATGAAAGCCTTTGGGCTTTGGGTCTTTCAGTTCTTTGTGTAAATAGCGGACGATGGGATGGCACGACCGGTGCCGGAACGGGCAGTCGCCTGCGCGCGTGGGGGATGCATGGCGGTTCACCGGGACATCGATGGGCGGCATCATCCCCGCCGGTGACGGTACGGGCGGTGGCAGTGCGGCAGACTTTGAATGATGCGGATTAGGTTTGCCGGTATTTTTTCGGCTCAGTCTGTTCGGGATTAAGACTTGGATGCCGTTAGGTGCATATATCCGGATGGCGTATGCGGCCGGTGTCAATGATGAAATGGGGGTGCGGCGGCGAGGGGCGTTTCAACGCGGAGCCACAAAGACACAAAGCCGCGAAGGATCATTTATTATCGTATTCGAATTGGGGCGGGTGGTTTGATTGCCATGGGGGCGGACCTTGCCATATGTTGGCCATACGGCATGAAATCCTTTGGGTCTTTCAGTTTTTTGTGTAAATGGCGAACGGCGGAACGGCACGACCGGTGCCGGAAAAGGCATCGCGTTCGCCGCAACCTGGCCAAGGCCGGCGGGCCTGGGAAATCTCCGCCGCGCGGCATTTCCAGGAGAACAGCTTCTGGACGCATGAAGGCCCGTCCAACGGACGCGCGGTTTGATGCCTCGGGGGTGTCACCCGAAGTCAGGCGACGTTTATGGGATCGACCCCAACGCCGTATCGCGGTCTTTATCCGGACTGCCAGCGCGCTATATCGTGGCTGTAGGCCCAGCATGGACGGATGAGATGGTGCGCGGCGTTGGGCGTGATTGACCGGGAGGGCGCGGGATGCCGCGATGTGCCGGCCGCTGGAGAGAAAACTGTGACCGATCCCGATACAATCTACAATTGGCGGCGGCTGGACGGTCGGATCACCACATCCGGCCAGCCGACCGAGACCCAATTGGCGGCGCTCAGAGCATTGGGTGTTGGGCATATCGTCAACCTCGGGCTGCACAGCCATGAAAAGGCTCTGCGGGATGAGGCAAAATCGGTGGCTGGCCTCGGCATGGCGTATATTCACATCCCGGTCGATTTCCGGAATCCGACGGAAGACGATTTCAGCACTTTCTGCTCTGTCATGGCGGGGCTGCGGGACGTGCCGGTGCATGTGCATTGTATCGCGAACTATCGGGTGTCCGCGTTTCTGTACCGCTACCGCCGCGATGTCCTGGGCATGGACGACGCGCTGGTGCGTAAGGCCATGGAAGACGTATGGACCCCCGATAATGTCTGGGCGCGGTTCGTCGCGCCCGATCGAAATGCCGGACAGTAGCCATTCCGCCAAATTCGGGACATAACGCCGTCCCGAGGAGACCCCACATGACCACGACCCCTGCCAAATGGACCCCCGCCTCCTGGCGCGACTGCCCGATCCGCCAGGTTCCGGCCTATCCCGATCAGGCCGCGCTTGAGCGTATGGAGGCCAAGATCGGCCGTTATCCGCCGCTGGTTTTCGCCGGGGAGGCGCGGCGGCTGAAGGCGCAACTCGCGCAGGCGGCGGAAGGCAAGGCGTTCGTGCTCCAAGGCGGGGATTGCGCCGAGAGCTTCTCGGAATTCACCGCGAACAGTTTTCGGGATACGTTCCGGGTCCTGCTGCAGATGGCGGTGGTGCTGACGTTTGGCGCGACGCTGCCAGTGGTGAAGATGGGGCGGATGGCGGGGCAGTTCGCCAAGCCCCGTTCGTCGGATACCGAGACGCAGGGCGATGTCACGCTGCCGTCCTATCGCGGGGATATCGTGAACGGGCCGGAATTCACCGCGGAAGCGCGGATTCCCGATCCGGCGCGGATGGAGTTCGGGTATTTCCAGTCGGCCTCCACGCTCAATCTGCTGCGGGCGTTCGCCTCGGGCGGGTATGCCGATCTGCATGAGGTGCACCGGTGGAATTTGGAATTCGTGGAGCGTTCCCCGCTCGCCGAACGGTATCGCGATCTGGCGGGGCGGATCGATGAGACGCTGAATTTCATGGCGGCGTGCGGGATGACCAGCGCGACGACGCGGGATATGCGCGAGACGGATTTCTACATTTCGCATGAGGCGCTGTTGCTGCCTTACGAACAGGCGTTGACCCGCGTCGATTCCACGACCGGGGAATGGTACGGCTGCTCGGCACATTTCCTGTGGATCGGGGACCGGACGCGGCAGTTGAATGGAGCTCATGTCGAATATCTGCGCGGGGTGAAGAACCCGATCGGGATGAAGGTCGGGCCGACGCAGGAGCCGGACGACCTGCTGCGCATCCTCGATGTGCTGAACCCGGGGAATGAGGCCGGGCGGATCACGCTGATCAGCCGCATGGGCGCGGACAAGGTGGGCGATCGGCTTGCGCCGCTGGTGCGCGCGGTGCAGCGGGAAGGGCGCAAGGTGGTGTGGCTGTCCGATCCGATGCACGGGAATACGGTCACGACGACCAACAAGCTCAAGACCCGGAACTTCGACGCGATCCTGTCGGAGGTGCGCGGGTTCTTCGATATCCATGCGGCCGAAGGGTCGTGGGCGGGCGGCGTGCATGTGGAAATGACCGGGCAGGACGTGACCGAATGCACCGGCGGCGCGCATAAGCTGACCGAGGCCGATCTGTCCGAACGGTATGAGACGTTCTGCGATCCGCGGTTGAACGCGGAACAGTCGCTGGAGCTGGCGTTCCTGGTGGCACGTGAGTTGAAGGAGCGGCGGGTGCCGGTGGCGCCGATGGCCGTGGCGGCGCAGTAACCGGATGAGCGACGACCCCACCGGGATTCAGGCCGATATCGCGGCTCGGACCGACAGCTACTTCAATCGCACGCGGCGGATTGTCGGGCAGTTTGGCGATGTCACCGTCACGTATGCGGTGTTTTTGCGTCGGCCGGTGGTCTGTGCGCCTCGGCTGATGTTGGAATGGATCGGCACGGCGGCGGCGGCGCGTGGGGTGCGGATCGATATCGACCTGATGTACCGGGAAGGCGAATGGGTCGGGGCGGGGGAACCGATCGTTTATCTGACCGGCAGCATGGTGGCGCTGTCGGACATGGAGACGTTGCTGCTGCAAAAGATCGGGCCGGCGAGCGTGGCGGCGCACAACGCCTATCAGATGTGCATGGCGTTGCCGGCGGTACCGTTTTTGGCGATGGATGCACGGCACTGCGCCGGAGCGGAAATGCAGGACATGATGGCCTATGCGGCCTCGGTCGGGAGTGCCGCGGCGCGGGCCGAGGGCGCGCGTGGGTTTGTCGGCAATGCCAACGATGGGACGGCGCATTATTTCGGCTCGCCCAAGGGGCTGGGGACGATGCCGCACTCCTTGATCGGGTATGCCGGATCGACGGTGCGGGCGGCGGAGATGTTTCGGGAGACGTTCCCCGATGAGCCGATGACGGTGCTGGTGGATTACTTCGGGAAGGAAGTGACCGACGGGTTGGCGGTGTGCGCGCGGTTCCCCGCGTTGGCGGCGGCGGGGCAGTTGTCGTTCCGGTTGGACACGCATGGTGGGCGGTTCCTGGAAGGGCTGGACCCGGCCGAGAGCTATGCGGTGCTGGAACGGCATGCGCCCGGGGCGATCCGTCGCTATCGCAGCGAGACGGAGCTGCGGTATCTCGTGGGCACGGGCGTTTCCGCCGCGGCAATTTGGCGGATGCGGGAGGCTTTGAATGCCGCGGGGTTCGACAAGGTGCGGATCGTTGCGTCATCGGGGTTCGGCACCGACAAGTGCCGGGTGATGCAGGACGCGCATGCGCCGATCGATGTCGTGGGCACCGGCAGTTTCATTCCGGATGTGTGGTCGGAGACCTACGCGACGGCCGATATCGTAGCCTATAATGGGGTGCCGATGGTCAAGGTCGGGCGGGAGTTTCTGCTGCGGAAGAACGGTGCCCGGAAGAAGGCGGGGCTATAGTTTTTCGAGCGGTTCGACTTTGATGCTACGGGGCGTGGGCCATCGAACGCCCAGCGCAGTGCCCTGCCGTTCTTCCCAGGCCAGGAAGTCCGTCAGCGTCATGGGTTGTTTCAAGGTCACGCCGATGCGGCCAGGCTGGCACAAGCGCCAACCCGACCGCGAGGTTTTCGTCAGACCTTGATCAGCGGGCAGGCACCATCGGCCAAGGGGCGCCAAGCGTCGGCCGGGGCGATGGTGGCGAGCGGCTTGCAGAAATCGTATTTCGATTTCGCCTCGGCCACCGGTTTGACCTGCCAGAGATACATCTGGTGCATGACCCGCCCGTCTTCCCGGATTTTGACATCGGTGTTGTAGAAGTCGTTCACCGGGGTGGCCTTCATCTTGGCAACGACTGCCTCGGCGTCGGTGGTGCCCGCGGCTTTCACCGCCTTGAGCCAATGGGTCGTCGCGCAGTAGCTGCCGGCGTGCAGCAGGCCGGGCACCATGCCGTTCATCCGGTCGCTCCATCGTTTTGACCAGGCGCGGGTTTTATCGGTCATGTCCCAATAGAAGGAGTCGGTGTAGGCCAGACCTTCGCAGACATTCTGGCCGAGGGAGTTCACGTCGCTGATCTGCATCAGCAAGGTCGCCATTTTCGTGCCGCCATGGGCCAGACCGAATTCCGCGGCCTGCTTGATGCAGTTCTGGGTGTCCGTTCCGGCGTTGGCGAAGCCGATGACCTTGGCGCCGGACGCCTGCGCCTGCACCAGATAGGACGAGAAATCCGCGGTGCCGAGGGGCGCGCGCACCGCACCGAGGACCTTGCCGCCGGCGGCCTTCACCGCATCCATGGAATCCCGTTCCAGCGCGTAGCCGAACGCATAGTCGGCGGTGATGAAGAACCAGCTGTCGCCGCCGGCCTTGGTCAGCGCGGTGCCCGTCCCGTGCGCCAGCGCGAAGGTGTCGTAGGAGAAATGGATGCCGTAGGGCGAGCACTGCTTGCCCGTCATGTCCGACGTCGCGGGGCCGGTGATCAGATAGATGCGTTTTTTCTCGCGGCAGACCTGCTGGACGGCGAGGCCGGAGGAACTCGCGGCGCCATCGGCGAGGACGTCGACGCCTTCGGCATCGATCCACTCACGGGCGAGGGAGGTCGATACGTCCGGCTTGTTCTGGTCGTCGGCCTGGAGGATCTGGATCGGCCGGTCGAGGACGGAGCCGCCGAAATCCGCGATCGCCAGTTCGGTCGCGACGTGGTTGCCGATGCCGCCGACATCCCGGTAGGGCCCGCCGAGATCGCTCAGCAGGCCGATCTTGACCGGCTTGGACGTGCTTTGCGCCCGCACCAGCGCGGGCATGGCCAAGGGCGCGGCGGACAGGCCGGCCAGAACGGTGCGGCGGGACAGACGGGACATTCGGAAGCTCCTGGATGGTGGCGCGCTTGATTCGCGGCGGGTTGCCTTGTAGCGGGGATCGCAGCGACGAGGGGGAGATAGACCATGCCGACGATGCCGGGAAAGACCGCACTGCTCGAACTGTTCAAACAGGAGGGGGTGAAGATCGTTTTCGGCAACCCCGGCACGACGGAACTGCCGTTGATGGACGCTTTCGCGGTCGAGCATCAACTGCGCTACGTCCTGGCGTTGCAGGAAGCGCCGGCGATGGGGATGGCGGACGGGTATGCGCAGGCGTCCGGCGAATTGTCGGTGGTTAATCTGCATGCCGCGCCGGGCCTGGGGAACGCGATGGGCATGCTGTACGACGCGCAGCAGGCCGGCGCGCCGATCCTGGTGACCGCGGGGCAGCACGAGCAGCGTTTCAACTTCACCGAACCCTTGCTTTGGGCCGATCTGCCGGTGATCGCTCGGCCTTTTGTGAAATGGTCGGAAGAAGTGCGCCGGCTGGAAGACTTGCCGCGGGCGATCCATCGGGCCGCGAAGACCGCGCTGGCGCCACCGATGGGACCGGTGTTTTTGTCGTTGCCGGGCGATATCCTGTCCGACAGCGCCGATCTCGATCTTGGCGCGCCGACGCGGGTGGCGTCGGGGATGCGGGGCGATCTCTCGGCGATCGGGCAGGCGGCGGCACTGCTCGCCAAAGCCAAAAGCCCGGTGATCATCGCCGGCGATGCCGTGCCGCAGGGCAATGCGCTGTCCGAACTGGTCGCGCTGGCCGAGGCACTGGGCGCGCCGGTCTACGACGAAGGCATGGCGACGCGGTGCATGTTCCCGTCATCGCATCCGCTCTATCGCGGCGCGCTGGTGCGCCTGCCGCCGGCGATCCGGGGCATGCTGATGCAGCACGACTTTCTGCTGAGTGTCGGGGCCGATCTTTTCACGCTGTCGCTGCCGGACGATGTGGAGTCGGTGCCGGAGGGGATGCCGATCGTGCATATCGATACCGATGCGTGGGAACTGGGCAAGAACTACCCGGCGCAGGTCGCCATTCTGGGCGAGCCGAAGACCACGCTGCCGGAGCTGACGGCGGCGATCGCGAAGGCCCGCACGGCGGCGGAGACGCAATCGGCGATCTCCCGCCTCGCGCATGTGCGGACCGAGGGTATTGCCTCGCTGGCGAAACTGAATGCCATGGCCGATGCCTTGTCGCAGCGGCATCCGATCCATCCCTTGCCGCTGATGCAGGCGATCGGGCGGTTGCTGCCCGCGGATGCGGTGGTGATCGACGAAACGATTTCGTCCGGCAACGGATTGCGGCGGTTCCTGAAAAGCGACGATCCGCAGAGCTTCTTCGGGATGCGCGGCGGCGGGATCGGCTGGGGACTGCCGGCGGCGATCGGGGCCAAGCTGGCGCTGCCGGACCGTCCCGTTGTCGCGCTGATCGGCGATGGTTCGGCGATGTATACGATCCAGGGGCTGTGGACGGCGGCGCGGGAAAACCTGCGGATGGTGTTTGTCATCATCAACAATTACTCGTATCGCATTCTTAAGCAGCGCACCAACGCGATGAAGGGTCTGGCGCAGCAGGCGGATCTTTATGTCGGGATGGAACTGGACCGACCCCGGATCGACTTCGTCAGCGTCGCGCGCGGCCTTGGTCTGACGGCGCATAAATCGACGAATTTGTCCGATTTCGGCGATTTGCTGGAAGCGGCGCTGCAACATGACGGTCCGACCCTGATCGACGTCGAGGTCGATCGTTCCTGGAAGCCGGTGTAGCCATGGGACGCTTGAGCGGACGCAAAATCCTCGTCACCGGTGGTGCGTCGGGCATCGGGCGTGCCACTGCTCGGCTGTTTCGCCAGGAAGGGGCGGATGTCGCGGTGCTCGACCGGTCCGACAATGCCGCGAAGGCGGTCGCGGATGAGATTGGGGCGGTTGCCTTCGCCTGCGATGTGGCGGATCCGGCATCGGTGTCCACCGCCGTGGCCCAGGCGGCGGCGGCGATGGGCGGTATCGATGGGGTGGTGAACGCGGCCGGCATTCTTTCGGAAACCGGCATCGCGGATACCTCGCACGCGGTCTTCGCCCAGACCTTGGCGGTGAATCTGACAGGGACATTCCTCGTCATTCAGGCCGCGACGCCGTTTTTGCGGGCCGCGGGGCGGGGGACGATCGTCAATATCGCCTCGGGCGTGGGGTTGATGCCGACGGGGCCGGGCAGCGTGGCCTATGTCGCGTCGAAGGCCGGGGTGATCGGTCTGACCAAGTCGGCCGCGATGGAACTGGCACCCGCCATTCGGGTGAACTCGGTTTGTCCGGGCGCTGTGGAGACGGCGATGACCGCGGCCAGCATCCGCACCGCCGACGGCGCACCCAACCCGGCCATTGCTTCGCGATACGCGTTGGGCCGACATGGGCAGCCGGAGGAACTGGCCGCCGCGATTTTATTCCTGACCAGCGATGAATCGTCGTTCATGACCGGGATCGCGCTGCCCGTGGATGGCGGTCGGACTTTTCACTGACCGGTGGGGCGAGGAACGGGCCAGTCCCCGAAAGAACTGGCCCATCTCCTACCGTCGTTTGATGAAAATCTTGACGACGAAGCGTCCGATCCTTATAACGATCAGCAGGAAAACACGATGTTTCCGCATCGTATGTCTCCTCAGTGAGCCGGCCGGGCCAATTCCCGGCCGGTTTTTTGATTTTGGGCGGGTTTCGTTAAGAAATGGTTAAGCCGGCGCGGGAATTTTTGGGCCGGGCGTGGTAACATGCGGTTCGCGAACCCCGGAGGTCACCATGGCAAGCTACGATTTCGTCACCGTCGGCGTGTTCACCAGCAAGCGTTTCGGGGGCAATCCGCTGGCTGTTTTCCCCGCTGCCGCGGGTTTGACGGCGGGCGACATGCAGTCCATCGCCAACGAGTTCAACCTGTCCGAGACGACCTTCGTCCTGCCCCCGGACAATCCGAAAAACCACGCCCGGGTCCGCATCTTCACCCCGAAATACGAGATGCCCTTTGCCGGTCATCCCAATGTCGGGACCGGCTATGTCCTGGCCTGCGCCGACCCCAATCCCCCCGAGCACTACACGTTCGAGGAGATCGCGGGATTGGTGCGGGTGCATGTGCTGCGCGACGCGCACAAGGCGATTACGGGGGCGCGCATCTCGGCACCGACGTCGTTGTCCATCACCACCGCGATCCCGACCGAGATCATCGCCGCCTGCGTCGGGCTGACGGAACATGACTTCCTGACCAACGCCCACACGCCGCTGGTCGCGTCGGTCGGCACGCCCTTTGTGCTCGCCGAGTTGCGCGACGTTGACGCCCTGGCGCGGGCGCAACCCAATATCGGGGCGTTCCGCGACGCTCGGGATCGGTTTCCAGACATGGGCGAGCGGTTCAATGTGCATCTGTATACGCGGCGCGAGGGTGACGCGACGAAGCTGCGGACACGGATGTTCGCCCCGCTCGCCGGGGTGATGGAAGATCCGGCGACGGGCAGTGCCAACGCCGCGCTGTCGGCGCTGCTGGTTTCCCTCGCGCCTGGGGAGAACGTGGCTTTGCACTTCGAGATCGAACAGGGCATCGAAATGGGACGGCCGAGCCTGATCATCGGCGGTGCCAGTAAAACAGCCGAGGGCGGCGTCATGGCGACTGTCGCGGGAAGCTGCGTGCCCATGATGCGGGGCATGCTCGAAGTTTAGGTTCGGGGTCGCATGGACGGAACGACGGTCGAGCAGGCGTTGCGCGAGGGCTCGGCGGTGCTGCGCGCTGCCGGGATCGAGGGGCCGGTGCGCGAGGCCCGCATGCTGCTGGGGCATGCGCTGGGCTGTTCGGCGACCGATCTGTTGCGAGATCGTTCGGTTACCGTCGACACCGGCCGTTTCGAGGCGCTGCTCGCCCGCCGGGCAGGTCATGAACCGATGGCGTTCATCCTGGGCGTGCAGGGGTTCTGGTCGCTCGATTTCCTGGTCTCTCCCGCGACATTGATCCCGCGCGCGGATTCGGAGGCGATCGTGGAGGCTGCGCTGGCCTTGCCGCCGCCGGATAGGGTGCTCGATCTGGGTACGGGGACCGGGTGCCTGTTGCTGGCGATCCTGCATGAACGGCCGGCGGCGTTTGGGATCGGGATCGATCTGGCGCCGGATGCCGCCGGGCTCGCCCGGACCAACGCCGTCCGGCTGGGACTTGGGGGGCGCGCGGCGTTCTGTTGCGGCGATTGGGCGGCGGCACTGCGCGGGCGTTTCGATCTGGTGGTCAGCAACCCACCGTATATCGAGGCTTCGGTCATCGGAACCTTGATGCCGGAGGTGGCGGCGCATGAGCCGCGCCGGGCCTTGGATGGCGGGATCGACGGTCTGGATGCTTATCGTGCGATCGTCGCGAGCTTGCCCGGTCTGCTGACGCCATCGGGGGCGGCGGTGCTGGAACTGGGGATCGGGCAGGGTGCGGCCGTCGCATCGATTGCCGCCGCGGCGGGGTTCGTCGCGTCGTTTCACCCGGACCTCTCGGGCGTGGATCGTGCGATCGTGCTTCGGCACGCCCCTGGCCCGCAAAAATAAATCATTGGCAGGATGGGGTCAGGCGGTTACGGTGCGTGGGATGGCTGGATTCGATGCGAAGCGTCGGGGTCCCGGTGTGCGGCCGATTTTGGGCCAGGCACCAGCCAGCACCAACGCCGGTGGATATAATGGCCAGCTTGGGGGATTGCTCCCAAGGGCATGCGATTTTGGGACGATTTCGTCCCTGCGCGCCCCAGGCTCGCCCGTAACTGGAAAGCTCGACGGCAGAAACATGAACATGAAGCGCATGCGTGGCCGCAATCATCGCTCGGGCGGTGGAGGCGGCGGTGGTGGTGGCGGAGGGCAAAGCATCCGCCATAATTCGGGCGGCGGTGTCCCGCTGAACCGCAATCACGTTTTCGACAGCAACGGGCCGGATATCCGGCTGCGCGGCACGTCGCAGCAATTGTTCGAGAAATACCTTCAACTCGGGCGCGACGCGACGAGCAGTGGCGATCGGGTTCAGGCGGAGGGCTATTTTCAGCACGCCGAGCACTATTTCCGCATCCTCAATGCGATGAATCAGGCGGCGCAGCAGAGCCAACAGCAGCAGAATGGCCAGGGGCAGAACGGCCAGCCGCAACCGGATGGGCGTTTGCCGGATGGACGGTTGCCGGATGGGCGGGGGCCGCAACATGGCGGTGGGCATCGCCAGCGGTATCAGACGGACGAATCCGTCCAGTTGGAAGCCGCGCAGTTGGAATCCGCACAGGCGGAATCCTCGGAGTCCGAGGACGCGGAAAGGCCGACCCCTGGTATGGGCGATCAGCCCGAGGCGCGTGAAATCCTTATTTCCATCGCCCCGACGGAAGGGTGAGCGTGCCCGCCGGAGAGGGACCGGATGTCTGAATCCCGCACGGTTTCCGCCGATCGGCGGGAGGAAGATGCCGCCGAAGCGTCGCTGCGGCCGCGCAGTCTGGCGGAGTTTACCGGGCAGAAGGCATCCCGCGAAAATCTGGACGTTTTCATCCGGGCGGCGCGGGGGCGGGGCGAGGCGTTGGATCATGTCTTGCTGCATGGCCCGCCGGGTCTGGGGAAGACGACGCTCGCGCAGATCGTGGCGCTGGAACTGGGTGTGGGGTTTCGCGCGACCTCGGGGCCGGTGATCCAGAAGGCGGGGGACCTCGCCGCGATTCTGACGAATCTTCAACCCAAAGATGTCCTTTTCATCGATGAGATTCATCGCCTTCAGCCCGCGATCGAGGAGGTGCTGTATCCGGCGATGGAAGATTTTCAACTCGACCTGATCATCGGCGAGGGGCCTGCGGCGCGTTCGGTGCGGATCGATCTGCCGCCGTTCACGCTGGTGGGCGCGACGACGCGGGCGGGGCTGCTGGCCACGCCCTTGCGCGACCGGTTCGGGATTCCATTGCGGCTGGTGTTTTACACGCCGGGGGAACTGCGGCTGATCGTCACGCGGGGGGCGCGGTTGTTGAACTTCGAATTGACCGAGGATGGGGCGACGGAAATCGCTCGCCGGTCGCGGGGGACGCCGCGGATTGCCGGGCGGCTGCTCCGGCGGGTGCGGGATTTTGCCGCGGTGGCCAAATCGGGGGCGGTCGATCGCAAGATCGCCGATGCCGCGCTGACCCGGCTGGAGGTCGACCGGCTGGGCCTGGACGCGATGGATCGGCGTTATCTGCGTCGGATCGCGGACCATCACGCCGGCGGTCCGGTCGGGGTCGAGACGCTGGCGGCGGCGCTGGCCGAGGCGCGCGATACGCTGGAAGACGTGATCGAACCGTTCCTGATCCAGGAAGGCCTGATTCTGCGCACCAGCCGCGGGCGCATGCTGGGCGAGCCAGGCTGGCGGCATCTGGGGATCAAGCCGCCCAAATCGGTCTCCGCGCAGTTCGATCTGCTACAGGATGTCGCGGAGCCGGAGGATGGTTGATCCGGCCCCGTTGGCGGCGGCCTGTGGTTCGGATTATCGAAACGTTCATCCGCGCTCCACGCCGCCGGACGGGCGGCACTTCTATGCTGTGCGAATCTATTACGAGGACACCGATGCCGGCGGCATTGTCTATCACGCCAACTACCTGCGCTTCGCCGAGCGGGCGCGGACGGAAGCGTTGCGCGCGATGGGCGTCCCGCATGCCGAGATGGTTGGGCAGTTCAACGTAATGTTCGTGGTGCGGCGCATCGAAGTCGATTATCAGCGTCCCGCGCGGCTGGACGATTCGCTGACGGTGGTCACCGAATCCCTCCGCGTTGGCGGGGCGTCGTTGTTGCTGCGCCAGGATGTGCGCGGCGCCTTGGGCTCGTGCGCTGTGTTGAAGGTGGACCTGGCGTGTGTGCGGCTGGGCGATAACAGGCCGGGCCGGATTCCGCCGCGCTGGCGTGAGGCGTTGGCCGCGATGCGCGATGCTGGCGACGGGCAGAGAGTCGAGTAGGGGGTATTCGTGGACCGGACAGTCGATGCGATCAATCTGGCGGCGGCGGGCGGGGAGATTTCGCTCGTCGGGCTGTTCATCCAGGCCGACATCGTCGTCAAGATCGTCATACTGTGCCTGATTGGCGCGAGCGTTTGGGTCTGGGCCGTGGTGTTCGAGAAATGGTCGAGCCTGCGCCGCGTGGGCAAGGCGGCCGACGGGTTCGAGGACCGGTTTTGGTCGGGCGGCAGCCTCGATGAGTTGTTCGATGATGAGGGGAGCCAGCCGAGCCATCCGATGGCGGCGGTGTTTGGCGCCGCGATGGGGGAATGGCGGCGGTCGGTGCGGGTCGCCGGGGCCGATGTTTCCCATACCAGCGTGCGTGAGCGGATCGACAGAGCGATCACGGTGACGGTGCAGCGGGAGATGGAGCGGCTGGAGCGCTGGATGGTTTTTCTTGCGTCGGTCGGTGCGACGGCACCGTTCGTGGGGCTGTTCGGCACGGTTTGGGGGATCATGCGGTCGTTTTCGGCGATCGCGGCGATGCATAACACCAACCTCGCCGTGGTCGCGCCGGGCATCGCGGAGGCGCTGTTCGCCACCGCGATCGGTCTGGTCGCGGCGATTCCGGCGGTGTTGGCCTACAACAAGATCAGCACCGATTTGTCCCGTTTCGCGGGCCGGCTGGAAGCGTTCGGCAGCGAATTCAGCGCGATCCTGTCACGCCAGAGCGAAGAGCGGGTCTGAACGATGGCCGGATCCCTCATGGGCGGTCGCGGTTCGGGACGGTCGCGGTATCGGCCGCTGGCGGAAATCAACGTCACGCCGTTGGTCGACGTGATGCTGGTGCTGCTGATCATTTTCATGGTGACGGCGCCGCTGATGACGTCGGGCGTGCCGGTCGACCTGCCGAAAGCGAACGCACAGCCGCTCAACACGGACAGCAAGCCGCTGACGGTTTCGATCAAGGCGGACGGCAAGATCTTCATGCAGGATCAGGAAGTGTCGCTGGAGGATCTGGTCCCGAAATTGCAGGCGATCGCGCAGAACAATCCGGAGCAACGGATTTTCGTTCGTGGCGACAAGGACCTTGCCTATGGGCGGATCATGCAGGTGATGGGCACGATCACCCAGGGCGGCTTCACCAAGGTGGCGCTGCTGGCGGACGGATCGCCGGCTGGTCCGGCCCCTGGTCCGGCGGCTCCTCCGGCCGGCAGGCCGAGGTAGCGGGCGCCATGTTGCAACGGGTCCTGCGCGGCGTTACCGGGCGTGGCGACCGACGCGAGGGGATGGACCCCTTATTGCGGCGGGGCGGCGCGGTATCGCTTGCCGTTCACGTCGCCATCGTCGCGGCGATGTTGCTGCGGCTGGAATTCGCCCGCCAACCGCCGCCCGAACCGGAGGAACAGACGGTCGCGGTGGTGTTTCAGGGCACGTCCCCCAATACGATGAAGGCGGACAACCCGGCCGAGGTGCCGTCTCCGTCGCAGCAATCGGGGCCGCCGGCGCCGGAGGTGACGAAGCCGCCGACCCAGCAGCCGGAGGAACCGCCGCCTCCGCCTCCGCCTCCGCCGCCACCACCGCCTCCGCCGCCGGCGGTTGAGGCGCCGCCGACACCGACGCCGGTGACGCCGACACCGCGGACGCCGGACCCGACGATTTCTCCGGTGCCGCCGGCGCCGACGCAGCCAACTCCGCCGCAGCCGACGCCGGCCAAGCCTGTTCCGCCGCCGCCCAAGCCGTTGCCGCCGCCGCCCAAGCCGCCGCCGCCGGCGCCACCGAGCCAGACGTCGCAGCCGAATGTGACGACGAATCCGGCGGCGAATTCGAATGAGGCCGACAACACGCTGGAAAAGGTGTTGCAGAAGCTGCACCAGCAGCAACCGCCGAAGGCGCGGCCGAACCCGCAAGCTGGCGGTACGCCGCGTGGCGGCGGCAGTCCGCTTGGGAACGACACCAATGCGCTATCGGCCGCGCAGCGTGGTGCGATCGGCGAGCATGTCCGCGAGTGTTGGACCAAGGATGCCGGTGCGCTGAACATCGAACGGATGCAGGTGCAACTGACGGTGCAGACCGATGCGTCGGGGGTTGTGCATGACGCGGTCGTGTCGGGTGACGATTTGGCGAGGATGGGCGATCCCCGGTTCCGTGCTTTCGCCGAGCGTGCGATACGCGCGGTCATGGACGTTCAGTGTGCGAATCTGCCGTTGCCGGGCAACATGCTGGGCAAGGTCAATGTGTTGACATTCCAGTTCCGCCCATGATTCGGGCACCATACCGCCATCGTTGCGCCACGACCGACAGATAGGGAATTCCGCGCCATGATACATATCCCCACTCCCGCCTTCCGCCGCCGCGATCTGATGATGGGCGCGGCCAGTTCTCTCCTTTTGGCCGGCACGCCCGTGGCGGTGCGGGCACAGCAACTGCGGCCGCCGGCCGGCCAACAACCGGGTGTCGGCACCGCCGTGATCACGGTCGAGGGCGCGCGTTCGGCGCCGATCCCGATCGCGATCCCCGACCTCGGCGGTGGTGATCTTGGGCGGGATATCGCGAAGGTGATCTCCGACGATCTGAGCAATTCCGGACTGTTCCGGGTGATCGATCCCGCGGCGTTCATCCAGAACGGGGCCTCGGCCGGGGGTGTGCCGAATTTCCAGAACTGGCGGCCCACCGGCGCTCAGGCGTTGGTGACCGGCAAGGTCGACGGGCAGGGCAGTTCGGTTCGGGTGGAATTCCGTCTGTGGGACGTGCTGCCGCAGACGCAGATTCAGGGCACCGCTTACACGACCACGCAGGCCAACTGGCGCCGTATCGCGCATATCATGGCGGACGTGATCTACGAGCGGCTGCTGGGCGAGAAAGGCTATTTCGATACCAGGATCGTCTACATCAGCGCGACCGGACCGCGCGACCGGCGCACCAAGCGGCTGGCGATCATGGATCAGGACAGTGCGAACAATCGCTTTTTAACAGATGGTTCCTGGCTTGTCCTCACACCCCGCTTTCATCCGAAGCAGGATAAGATCGCGTTCATGAGCTACGCCAACAATCGCCCGCGGGTGTATCTGTTCGACCTCGGTTCCGGCCATCAGACGGTGCTGGGCGATTTCTCCGGTATGACCTTCGCGCCGCGCTTTTCGCCCGATGGCAACAGCGTGGTCATGGCGGTGTCGAACGGCGCGGGGTCGGACATCGTGTTGACCGGCCTTGGCGGGGGCGGGGGCAGCCGGCTGACCAATTCGGGGTCGATCGACGTCAGCCCGTGCTTCAGCCCGGATGGTACCCAGATCGCCTTCGCGTCGGATCGGGGCGGCGATCAACAGATCTACGTCATGAGCGCCAGCGGCGGCGGCGCGCAGCGGATCAGTTTCGGCAGCGGGCGCTATGCGACGCCGGTCTGGTCGCCGCGCGGCGATCTGATCGCGTTTACCCGCTACGGCGGGGACGAGAGCAACTTTAACATCGGTGTCATGCATCCCGATGGTTCGGGGGAGCGCATTCTGTCCTCCGGCTGGTTGGTGGAAGGCCCGACTTTCGCACCGAATGGGCGTGTTCTGATGTTCTGGCGGGAGACGCGGGCAAGTGGCGCACGCGGGGAAGGGTTCAGTTCGCGCCTGGTGTCGATCGATATCACCGGTTTCAACGAACGTCCGGCCGTGACCCCGACCGACGCGTCCGATCCCGCGTGGTCGCCGTTGATCGTTTAATGGGCGAAGCGAGCGGAATCCGGCGTTGAACGGTGTGTTTCAAGCCGCAAACGCTTGACCGGAAAGCATGAAACGGGCTAATCCCGTGCCTGGACGGGCGCGGTGGCGCGATGTTGTGGCTCCGGCTCGTTCATCCCCCCCCGCTTGCACCCCATTCAGGGAAAAAAATGATGAACATCAAAACCCTCGGCGCCCTTGCCGCCGTCGCCCTGATGGCGGCGTGCTCGCAGCAGGCCACCACCACGACGACGGTCCCGACCCACAGCATCGTTCCGGGGAGCCAGGAAGATCTGGTTGCGAACGTTGGCGACCGCGTGTTCTTCGACTTCAACCGGTCCTCGATCCGGCCCGATGGTCAGGCGACGCTCGACAAGCAGGCCGCCTGGCTCGCCAAGTATGCCAGCAACAACGTTCAGATCGCCGGCGACTGCGACGAACGCGGCACCACCGAATACAACCTGGCGCTCGGCCAGCGCCGTGCGAATGCCGCCGCTTCGTATCTGCGGGCCAAGGGCGTCGCCGCCGCCCGCATGACGACGATCAGCTACGGCAAGGATCGCCCGACGGCGATGGGCTCCAACGAGGCTGCCTGGGCACAAAACCGCAACGCCATCACCTCGGTGCGTTGATCGTCCCGACCCAGGTTTCATCCCTTGGGGTGACTGCCATGGGTGCTTGGATATGCTAATTGGACCGGCGGCCCTACTTGGGTCGCCGGTTTCCTTTTGGACGTTATGTAGGAGTGGCTGAATGCGCGCGTCATCGATCCTCGGTTTGACCCTGCTCGCCGTTCTCGCTTTGGCCCAGCCGGGCATGGCCCAGGTGGACAGCCGGGAGGGCATCGCGCTTCAGAATCAGATTTACCAGCTGCGGCAGGAAATCCAGATGATGCGCGACCAAGGGGGGTATGCCGGGGGAGGCGCACCCCGGCCGGGCTATCAGCAGGGCGGCGGCAACGACATGGTGGCGCAACTGCTGACGCGGGTCGACGCGATGGAGGATCAACTCCGCCAGCTTCGGGGCCGGGTGGACGAGCTGCATAACCAGTTGCAGCGGCAGAATGCCGACCTCGGCAAGCGGATCGACGACCTTGCGTTCCAACTGAACGCGCGCGGGCCGGGCGGGGGCAGCGGGCTGACGGCGCCCCCGCAGCAACCCGGGGGGGGCACGCTGACCGCGCCGCCGCCAGTGACCTACACGCCGCCGCCGTCCAATGAGCCGCGAGTCCGTACTCCGGAGATCGCGATGCAGGAAGGCAACGCCGCGCTGGCGCGCCGCGATTACGCTTCGGCGGAAGCCGCGGCGCGGGAAGTGACGGCGGTGCGGACATCCCCGCGGGCTTACGACGGGCAGATGCTGCTGGCGCAGGCGCTGTTTGGGGAGCGTAAATACTCCGATGCCGCGCTGGCCTTCGACGACACCTATAAGCGCAACAAGCGCGGGGCGCATGCGCAGGACGCGTTGCTGGGTCTGGCGAACTCGCTGGTGGGCATCGGGGAGAAGCAGGCGGCGTGCGCGACGCTGGCGAAGCTGCAATCCGAATTTCCGCAGCCGCGTTCGGATTTGCGGGGCGGGATCGCCGCGGCCGGTCAGCGCGCCGATTGCCGCTGATGGCGTTGCCTTGGCCGACGATCGTCTGATCGCTCGGTTTGCCGCCGCGATGGCGGCGTCGGGCCCGCTGGAGGACGCGCCGCGCCTGGCGGCGGCGGTGTCCGGCGGGGCGGACAGCATGGCTTTGGCGCTTTTGGCCGATGACTGGGCGCGGGCACGCGGCGGACGGGTTCTGGCACTGGTCGTCGATCACGGGCTGCGCGCGACCTCTGCCGCGGAAGCCGAGGAGACGGTGGCGCGGCTGGGGATGCTGGGTGTGGAGGCGCGTCTGTTGACGGTTTCCGGGCTGGCGAAGGGGCCGGGTGTCGCGATGCGGGCTCGGGAGGCACGCTATGGTATTCTGACGGCGGCGTGCGCGGCGCGGGGAATCCTGCATCTGCTGTTGGGCCATCACGCGGCGGATCAGGCGGAAACGACGATGATCCGGGTCCTTGGCGGCAGTGGCGGACGCGGTCTGAGCGGGATGGCGCGCGTGGCCGAAGCGCGCGGCCTGCGTGTTCTGCGGCCTTTGCTGACGGTGCCTCCGGCATGGTTGCGGGCGTTTTTGACTCGGCGTGGGGTGGGCTGGGTGGAGGATCCGTCGAATCGCGATCCCCTGGCGCAGCGCGCGCGTATCCGCGGGTTGCGCGATGACCCCGGGGGCGAAGGCGAGGGCACGCAGGCGTTGATCGCGGCGGTGCGGCAGACGGGGCGCGCGCGGGCGGCGGAGGATGCGGCGATCGCGGCCACGTTGGCGCGGCGGGTGTGTTTGCGGCCCGAAGGTTATGCGCTGCTGACGCCGGGGCCGATCGCGCCGGCGGCTCTGGCGGCGTTGTTGCGGACGATCGCGGGAGGTGGGTTCACGCCATCGGAGGATCGGATCGCCGATCTGGCCGCCAATCCCGGTCCACGGACGGTTGGTGGGGTACGGATCCTGCCGGCTGGGCGTCTGGGGGCGGGGTGGCTCGTGGTGCGTGAGGCGCGCGCCGCCGCACCGCCGGTTGCGGCGACCGATGGCGCGGTCTGGGACGGGCGGTTTCGTTTGCGGTTGGCTCGGCCACTGCCTGACGGCACGATTCTGGGGGGGCTTGGCGGCTCCGCGGCGCGGCTTCGCCGGCTGACCGAACTGCCGGACGCGGTCTTGCGGGTCATGCCGGCGCTGTGGCGTTGCAATATTCTGGTAGCGGTGCCGCAACTGCTCTATTCTGACCCTGTCACGCCTGATCTGGGGTGCCGTTTGCTGTTCGACCCGCCCCGACCGATGGCTGGCGTGCCGTTTGCCCCCGCCTGAGGCCGGTTTCGCCGAAAGAATATGCGGGATGGGGGTGCGGGGCCGTGAGCGACACCCTATGTTGACCAAGAAGCCTTTCGAAGTGAGCAAACCCTGATGAGCAATTTCGGCCGCAACCTCGCACTCTGGGTGATCATCGCCCTGCTGCTGGTGGTGCTGTTCAACCTCTTCCAGCCCGGCACCTCGCGTACCAGTGCGACACAGGTGGCGTATTCCGACTTTATTGGCGATGTGAACGCCGGTCGCGTGCGCGAGGTGGTGATCCAGGGGCGGACCGTGACCGGGCAGCTCATCGGCGGACAGGCGTTCCAGACCTACACGCCGGAAGATCCGACGCTGGTGAAGACGCTGACGGACAAGGGCGTGCGGGTGATCGCCAAGCCGGAGGATGACGGCGTCAATCCGCTGCTGCACTACATTCTGTCGTGGCTGCCGATGCTGCTGCTGATCGGGGTCTGGGTGTTCTTCATGCGGCAGATGCAAGGCGGTGGCGGGCGCGCGATGGGCTTCGGCAAGTCGCGGGCGCGGATGCTCACGGAAAAGCAGGGCCGCGTGACGTTCGACGATGTCGCCGGCATCGACGAGGCGAAAGGCGAGCTTCAGGAAATCGTCGAGTTCCTGAAGGACCCGCAGAAATTCCAACGCCTGGGCGGCAAGATTCCCAAGGGCGTGCTGCTGGTCGGTCCTCCCGGCACCGGCAAGACGCTGCTGGCGCGGGCAATCGCGGGTGAGGCGAACGTACCGTTCTTCACCATCTCGGGTTCCGACTTCGTGGAGATGTTCGTCGGCGTGGGCGCGTCGCGGGTGCGCGACATGTTCGAGCAGGGGAAGAAGAATGCGCCCTGCATCATCTTCATCGACGAAATCGACGCC
>CAIRCM010000030.1 GCA_903877125.1 uncultured Acetobacteraceae bacterium
CGGGCCACCTATAGCGGCACACTGCCACAACAGGTGGCCCGGACGAGCCGGGCCATGACGATTTGGGAGTGGTCGGCCGACTCGTTTAATTTTGCGCGTTGCCTAAGGCGCCACCGATCCCGGACCCGTCAGCGCCACCACCTGTCCCTCCAGCACGTTCCCGCTCAGCACAGCCGCGACCGGTGTCGCATTGCGCACGAAAACTGTCGGCCCGGGCAGGGCGCTGACAAACCGGTTATCCCGCACGATCACCGTCCCCCGCGGGTTCGGTCGCGGCTCTTCCCCGATCGAAATCGCAACCTCCGCGTTGCTGCTCCGCGCACCCTTCTGCAGATCGTTGTGCTCGATCAGCACATCGCCCCCATTCGGTATGTCGATCAGGTAGCTGGACGTCCCATTCGCGCCATCCGCGATCTCGTTATGCGCAACGATCGTCGACAGCGCCCGCGATTTCACGCTGTGTGCCGTCTGGGTGCCAAGAAACCGGCTGCCCGAAATCTCCAGCAAAGCGATCGCGGACCCGGCATAAACGCCATGCGCACAGGCCCCCGCGCACGAGCCATTCCCCAGAAACGTGCTGCCGGACACACGTACCCGGCTCGCCGCCGTCCCGCCAGCCAGGATCCCGTTCTCATTGTCGGCGAACCGGCTGTTTTCGACCGTCAGGTTGTCGGCCAATCCCAGAATGCCCGCCGCGTTATGCTCCGCCCCGTGCGCGCCTTCGAACGTCAGGCCGCGAATTGTCGTGTTGGCGCCCGCGACGATGAACAACCCGCGCTCCAGGCACGGTCGCCCGGTGATCGTGACGCTCGGCCCATGCGCCTCGATCGTCAGCCCGGCCGCACGCCAGACCGCGCAATCCCGATACGTGCCGGTGTCGATCTCGATCGTGTCCCCATCCCGCGCCACAGCCGCCGCCTCGCTCGGCAATTTCAGCGCGCGGTGCGGCCCCACCGCGATGACCCGGGCCAGGGCAGGTGCTATGCTGCCCGACAGCAGCAGCGTTGCGAGGGCAAAAGCCGCTGCGCTAAGCCGAAAAATAACGGGCTTGTCGTCGGTCATGGCGCTGGCATCGTCCGAGGAGTTCCGTTCCGTCAAGATGACCGTTTCAATAGCTCCGCTGGTGCTGCACGTCTTCCCGACATTCGCCGTCGGCGGCGCGCAGGCACGGTTCGCCGCGATCGCGAACCATTTCGGCCCGGCCTTCCGCCACATCGTCGTCGCGCTGGACGGCGCGCTCGGCTGCCGCGAACGCCTGCGGCCTGACCTCGACATCGCGTTTCCCGCCATCGACGCCCCCAAAGGCGCCATGCTGGCCAACGCCCGGCGGTTCCGCCGTCTGCTGAAACAATGGCGCCCCGATATGCTGGTCACCGGCAACTGGGGCGCGATCGAATTCGCCATCGCCAACATTCCCCGCATCGTCCCGCACATCCATATCGAGGACGGATTCGGCCCCGAGGAACGCGAAACCCAGATACCCCGCCGGATCTGGACCCGGCGCCTTGCCTTGGCCCGCAGCCGCGTGGTGCTGCCATCCCGCAATCTGGTCCGAATCGCGACCGAAATCTGGAAACTCCCCCCCAGCCGTGTGCTCTATGTGCCCAACGGCATCGACCTCGGGCGTTTCGCCAGCCCCGCGCCCCGGCCACCGCGCGACGCCGCGGTCATCGGCACCGTCGCGGCACCGCGGCCGGAGAAAAACCTGCATCGCCTCATCCACGCATTCGCCCGCGTCGCCGCGGAAACGCCCGCCAGACTGACGATCGTCGGTGACGGTCCCGAACGCCCCGCCCTGACCGCCCTCGCGGCCACGCTCGGCATCGCGGCCCGCGTGACCTTCACCGGCCACCGGGAAGACACGCCGGCGCTCTATGCCGGGTTCGATATCTTCGCCCTCTCGTCCGATACCGAACAGATGCCGCTGTCGGTGATCGAGGCGATGGCAAGCGGCTTGCCGATCGTTTCCACCGATGTCGGCGACGTCCGATCCATGCTGGCCCCGGACAACGCCCCTTTCGTCACCCCGCTGACCGAAACCGCGATGGCGGACGCACTGGCCGTGCTCGTGCGCGATCCCCAACGCCGGGCCGAACTGGGGGCGGCGAACCGCGCCAAGGCCGCGCATGACTTCGGTCAGGATGTCATGTTCGAACGCTACCAGGCCCTTTGGCACGGCCAGACACCGAGGCCCGCCGTTTGACGGTCGTTCTGTCGGAAATCCGCGACCTCGCCGCCCTGGGGGAACGCTGGCGGGCACTGGAGGACCGCGCTGACCTCTCTTTCTTCCAAACCTGGACCTGGACCGGCTGCCTGGCGGACGAACGCTTCCCCGACCCCGTCCTCGCCGAAGCACGCGATGGCGCCACCGTCGTCGGTCTCGCACTGTTCAACCGTCGCCGCGGCCTGGGCCGGAGCAGGCTGTACCTCGGCGAAACCGGCGTCCCGCGATTCGATTCCTTGGCGATCGAACATAACGGCCCGGTCGTGGCACGCGGGCGAAACGACGTGCGCGACGCCATCCTGCGCACCGCCGCTGGGCGTTACGACCTTGTGCTGAGCGGCGTGGCGGACCCGGCGCGCGACTGCGTGCGGAAGTCCCAACCGGCGCCTTTTGCGCGGTTGGACAGCACCTGGTTCGCCCGCCGCAGCGCCAACACCCGCCAACAGATACGCCGGGCCGAACGCGGGTACGAGGCATCCGGCCCCATTCTGGCCACGCGCGCGGAAACCGAGGAACAGGCCCACGCCTGGCTCGACGAAATGGCGATCCTGCACCAGACGACATGGCAGGGCAGGGGCAGGGCAGGGGCCTTCGCCGATCCGTTCTTCGCCCGCTTTCATCACGAACTGATCCGCCGGGGTATGCGTCGGGAGGAAATCGATCTCTGTCGTGTCGCCGCCGGACCGCGTCTGATCGGGATACTCTACAACTTCAGGTTCCGGGCCCGGGTGTCCGCCTATCAGAGCGGCTTTGCCTACGATCCCGCCGAACCCCGCCTCAAACCCGGCCTGGTCTGCCATCGCCAGGCGATCGAACAGGCGGCTGCCAACGGTGTCGCGGTTTATGATTTTCTCGCCGGCGACACCCGTTACAAACGCAGCCTTGCCGACGATGCCCAGACGATGCAATGGCTGTTGGCCGCGCCGTGCTGGTCGCCTGGCTTGCTGGCGTCCCGAACCCGCGCGCTGCTCTCGGGCCTGCGCGACAGATGGTTGGACCGAACATGACCCGCTGGCTGCTTTCCGGGACATCGACACTTGCCCTCCTCGTTTTGGGCGGCGGTCGCGCGGTTGCCGTTCCGGTCGCGCCTGTCACAGGGGGCGTGCTGTCCGAAACCCTCGATCAGACCGACGTCGTGCGCCAAAGCCTCGCGGTCGGTGCACAAACCTCAGTGGAGGGCCGCACCGCCGCGACGCCGGACGAGCCGTTGTCGGCGCGGCCCACCATCGCCGATGTCACGGCGCAAACGCCCAATGCCACCTTCACCTGGCGGCCGGCGGTGGCGGTGCGGGGCGACGCCGGATTGGTGGGAACGCTCGCCGCGGGCGGGGGCCGCAATCCGGGGAATGTCAGCAACCTGACGGGCACCATCGGCGGCGACCCCGGCGGGATCTATGCCGTGCCGGCATCCGCGATAGCGATCAACACTGTCGCCGAACATGACTCGGACTATTTGTTCCGCCCGACCGGGACGGTGGCGCCGCTGCCGACGAGCACCGAACTGGTGCCGCCCGAGGCAGGCCGCGATCATCCCACCCACTCGGTCTTCGTTGGCGTTCCCCCGGCCTTTGGCGATGTCGCCGCCGAACGTGCGGCGCGCGAGGCATCGATTGTCAGCGCGACCGGTTCGGCGGCGCCGACGGTGCGGATCACGCCGTTACCCGGTCAGCCCGCCGCCTCCGGCAGTCTGGCCTACCAGGTCGATAGCGGCCTGACGACCACGATCGGCTTTTCCACGGCCGCCCTGCCGCCCACCGGCGTCCCGTTCGGCGCTGCAGCGACATCCACGCTGGGCTACACGTACCGGCCCTTCGCGGCCAACCCGCGGCCTGCCATCGCCGCGCCGGAGGAACAGACCCTGTCCGCGACGATCACCGCCCCCGATGGAACGCTGGCGCGTCGCGTGCCGCATGTCGCCGCACCGGCGACACCCCGCCCCGCGGATGCAACCGCATCCCGGAGCACCGCCGCCCCTCCCGTGGTCAGCGCGCCGAACATCGTCCCGGTCGACAGCTTCCCGATCTTGAGCGGCACGAAAGAGTTCCGGCACATGACCCTTCCCATCCGCATCAGGGGTGTTCTGGAGGAGGTGACGCGAGGTGACCTGTCGCTTTCGAGCGCCGAAGAAAACGACACCGGGTCGGAAAATCCCTGGCTGATCTACGTGCTGATCGCGGCCGCGATCACGGTGCCGACCGGCGTGGCGATCCTGGCCCATCGCCTGGTCCGGCGCGCCGCGCTACGCCAGCTTGGGGAGCCTCAGTCGTCGGCGTAACTGCCCCAGATCGTGCCGCGCCAACGCGACCAGCCCGACGATCCCGCGCGGATTGACGATCAGTACGCCCTCCCGTTGCCGCCGCTGGCTCGCCCAACCTTGCTTGTATGGATCGTCGCCACGCCCGAAGTCGATTTCCCGTATCGCTTCATGGTCGAGGATATGCCGCAGCATCAGCGCGGTCAGAACGGTCCCCGGCGACAGCGCCTTATGGGTCTCGTCATGTGCGAGCTTCAAGACCGTCGCGCGGCCATGTTCGACGATCCAGAATTGCGCCGCGACCGCCGTATCCGCGATCGACCATACACCCAGCCGCAGGATGCCCAGCCCCGCGGCTGCGCGCATCAAGGCCGCGTTGAACGCCGGAAACGGTTCCGGCTCCTTCCAACTGCTGGCGTACACCGTCTCGAACGACGCAATCGCCTGCTCCAGCCCCTCGCTGCCCGTCACCACCGAAAATCGCGCATCCACCCGTTGTTCGGCGCGGCGCAGGCGGCGGCGGATCGTCTCCCGCAGGGCGCCGGGACGGGCGGACAGGTAGCCGGCCCAGCCAAGGCCGCTCACGTCCTCATACCAATTGCCGAAATGATCGAACCGTCGAGGCACCAGCCCGGCCGCGCGCAGCCCCCGGGCCAGGGCATCCCAATGCGGCCATTCCCCTGGTATGGCGTCAAGGCGCACCACACCGTGGCCGCGGCAATAGCGGCCGAAGGTTTCGAACACCGCCGGCCCGCCGATCAGCGGCGCGTATTCGCAGGTGTAAGGCGTGGTGAAGGCGCGCAGCCCGTCTCCCCGGGAGAAGAGCAGCGGAAACAGACCCGTCGCCTCGGCGGTTCGGCAGACCAGGAACCGGGCCTCAGCCCCTTCCGGCATCGCATGGGACCCCACGGTCCGCCACCATGCCTGGGTCGAAAAGATCGACCCGGCCGAGGCGAACAACGGCGCCACCGTGTCCGGCAGGTCGTCGGCCGACCGGAAAACCGCGCAATCAGCGGATCGAGTACCACACATCGCCGATCCATTCGTGCAACGCGTAGTAACTGACAACCCAGGTGGATGCACCCGGCACGAAATCGGAGAGTTCCGGCCCATCCCGGCGGTCGGGCGGTGTCGGCGCAGGGGTCACCGTCAGGCCCGTATCGCGGAACGCGACCAGCGCCCGCCGCATATGCCACGCGTTCGTCACGACATAGACCGATGTGATCCCGGCCTGTTTCAGAATCTCGGCGCTGAAGCGGGCATTTTCCCAAGTCGTCTTGGACCGGGTTTCGCGCCACTGCACCGGAACATGAAAATCCTCGCGCATCGCATCGGCCATGACATCGGCGATCGGCGGCGTATCTCTCTGTATCGCGCCGCCGGAAATCAGCACCGGCAAACCGGTTTTCCGTTGCAGCCGAGCGGCCGACTCCAAGCGTTCGAGGGACAGCCTGCCGACGATGACATAGGGGCTTTCGGTCGTATGACGGATTTCCGCGCCCAGAACGATAATCGCCTTCGGCGGTGCCGAACCGGTCGGCGGACCGGGAATCGTTCTCTCCAGCCCGCGCAGCATGACGTCGGCCACCGCCGGCATGCCGAGCACGATCAGCCCAAGCACCGACCCGACCAGGATGAAGCCGCGCAACCGGCTTCTACGCGGCAGCAGCAGCGCGAGCGCCGCGAACGTGGCGAAACCGAACGGCGGAATCAGCATGCTGACCCCTATGGATTTCGCGACATCCAGTGCGGTCATCGCTGCGATGCCATCCAGCGCAGAACGCCGCCCAGACCGGCCCGCAACGCCACCGGCTCGTCGGCATGCAGCCGCGCACGCAGCCGCGTCGGATCGCCCAGCGAATGCCGGATTTCCCCCGCACGCGGCGGCTGAAACGCATGATCCAGACGGTTGCCAACAAGGCTCGCGATCAGATGTGCCAGATCGAGCACCGATGTCGCCCGACCCGTGCACACGTTGAACACCGGCGCGTCGTCCGGTCGCAGCGTCATGCCCGCCAGCAGCGCCGCGACGACGTCGGACACGTGCACGAAATCCCGCGTCTGCTGCCCGTCCCCGTAGATCGCGATCGCCGCCCCACGCGAAATCCGTTCGGAAAAAATCGAGATCACGCCGGAGTAGGGCGATTTGGGATCCTGCCGCGGCCCGTAGACATTGAAGAACCGAAACCCCACCGTCGGGATGCCATGCACATGGCTGGCGACCCTTGCGTGCAACTCGCATCCCAGCTTGTCCGCCCCATAGGCCGACAGCGGCCGCCGCTCGCAATCCTCATGAACTGGGATCGTCTGGCAGTCGCCATACACCGCGGCTGACGACGCATAGACCATCGGCACTTTGCTGCCCTGCCGCCGGATCGTATCCAGCAGCGTGACGGTGCCCGTCAGATTGACCCGGTGCGTCCCCGTCCAATCGGTCACCCCCCGCTCGACCGACGCGATGGCGGCCAGATGGAAGCACCCATCTACCCCCTCCATCGCTGCCTGTGCGGCCACGGGGTCGGCGATATCCCCCTCGATGAAGTCCACGCCCGCCGGCAGGTTATGCCGGTGCCCGGTGGACAGATCGTCCAGCACACGCACCGAATCCCCACGCCCGACCAGCGCGTCGCACAGATGCGAGCCGATGAAACCCGCACCGCCCGTGACGAGGTAGCGTGCCATGTCAGCCGTTCGGCCGCAGGATTTGCCGCAGCACCGACCCGTCGGACAGCCGGTCGAAGCCCTCGTTGATCTCCTCCAGCGCCAGGAACCCGCTGCGCAGCTTGTGCACCGGCAGCTTGCCGCGCTGATACAGGCCGAGGAACCGGGGAATGTCGCGCTTCGGCACGCAGCTTCCCATGTAACTGCCGCGGATCGATTTCTCGTCCGACACCAGCGCGCCGTGCAGATAGGCGAAACTGGCGTTACTGGCCGGCAGACCGGCGCTCACCACCATCCCGCCGCGTGCCGCGATCGCATAGGCCGTGTTCATCGCCGGGATCGATCCCGCGGTCTCCACCACGTAATCCAACCCGCCATTCGTCGCGTCCCGGATTTCCTGCACCGAGTCCGCGTTGCCCGCCAGGAAGCAATCCGTCGCCCCCAGCTCCTTCGCCAGTTTCAGCTTCTCGGCGCTGATATCCACCGCCACGATCCGCTCCGCCCCGGCGATCGCCGCGCCCATCAGCGCGTTCATCCCCACGCCGCCCAGACCCACGACCGCGACCTGTCCGCCGGGCGGCACCTGCGCCGTGTTCAGCACCGCCCCCACGCCGGTCAGCACCGCGCAGCCGAAAATCGTGGCATCCTCCAGCGGGATATCGTCGGGGATCTTGATCAACGCGGCCTGAGAAACGACCGCATACTGCGCGAACACCGAAAGCCCGCTGTAGTGATAGATCGGCTCCCCACCCGCCGACAGCCGCCGAGCGCCGGAGATCAGCGTGCCGTTCGTCCGCGAGGCATTGGCCCCCTGGCACAAATTCGGCCGTCCCGCGTTGCAGTACCGGCAATCGCCGCAGCTCGTGACGAAAACGCTGATGACATGATCGCCCGGCTTCAACCCGGTCACGCCCGGCCCCACTTCCTCGACGATCCCCGCCGCCTCATGCCCCGGAATGGTCGGCAGTTTGCGCGGCCGCAGATTCTCGATCGTCGACAGGTCCGAATGGCACAGCCCGGCGCCCATGATCTTGTAAAGGACTTCCCCCGGCCCCGGCGGATCGAGGTCGATCTCTTCCACCGTCATCGGCATCGAAGTCGCGTACGGGCGCGGCCGGCCCTGTTCCCGCAACACCGCGGCTTTCATCTTCATCGAACACTCCTGTCGCGCGTTGCCCGTTTATCGACGGCCCCCGCCTGCTCGGCAAGGCCGGTACCGCCGATAAAGTCGCGTTAACGCTTTCCAGCTGCCGCTGTCAGGATGCGGTCAGCGCGCGCAAAAGGCCGGCAAGTGCGTCGATCGTCGCCATCGCGTCCCGCACGTCCCGCGTATCGGGCGGAGGCTCGTCTTCCAGCCCGGGATAGCGGTAGACGAACCCCCAACCGGTCAGCGGTATGCCTTGCGAGAACAGTTCGCCACAGTCAGGGAAATGGGCCTCCGCCAGTTCCGTCAACGCGCGAATGTCGTGGGTCTTCGGGAAATGAACGCCCACGCATACCAGCATACCCTTAATCAACTTCTCCGCGGATTGCTGGCAATGGTACGCGGCGATCTCTATTTTCGGAGGTGCGGCCTCCAGGCAGATACGCGCGACGTCGCGATCGTCCTGGGCGATCTTTAACCAGCGCGCGGCTTCCCGCTTCCGCGCGACGTCAGACCCGCTCATAGACCACTTTCCCAGCGTGAGCGGCCTCATACGCCAGGGTCCCCGCAATAAGAGCCTTCAGGCGAAAGGTTGAATCCCGGCATGGGATGACATCCGCCGGCCTGCCGTACGACATCCGCGAGGCAATCCCCGCTCGGATCGTCAGCTTCTCCGCCGGCGTATCGTCGTCCACCACCACCAGCAGATCGATATCGCTGTCCGGCCCCGCGTCACCCCGCGCAACCGATCCGAACACGATCACCCGGCGCGGCCTGAAATACGCCACGACGGGATCGAGCAGTTCGGGGGGAACGAGCGGGGCTGTCACAACGTCCTCTCTACCATGTCCCGTGCCTCCGCGCGACGATCAACCGGCAAGGCTCGAACTGGTCATGAACCGGCACCCAAGCGCGCCGAGCCGCTGTTTCATGTCGTCGATCGTCGTCCGTCCCACGGATGTCGGGATGCCAATCCCACGACAAGCGTCCTCGATCAGCACAACCTCATACCCCAGCCGCAACGCGTCCTCCGCCGACCAGCCGACGCAGAAATCCGTCGCCAGCCCAGAGAAGAAAATCCGTTTGAACCCCCGCTGGCGCAGCCACCCGTCCAATCCCGTCGCCGTCGTCCGGTCGTTCTCGAAAAACGCCGAGTAGCTGTCCAAATGCGGCCGAAACCCCTTGCGTATGACGACCTCGATCCGCGTCTGATCGATCGCCGCGTGGATCGCGGCATTGGCGCTGCCCGCCAGCCCATGATCCGGCCACAGCGTCTGCCCCTCCAGCACATCGAACGGCGCTTTCCCCGCATGGCTGGAGGCGAACGAGTAATGCCCCGGCGGATGCCAGTCCTGTGTCGCGAAGGCGTGCGCGAAACGCGGCAACAGCCGGTTGATGACCGGCACCACCGCATGACCATCCGCGACCGGCAGTTCCCCGCCCGGCATGAAGGTGGGCTGCACATCGACCAGCCCCAGAATATCGGTATCCGCCTGCATCCTATCGCTCCGTCAAAGTTTCCGCCGGCACGAAATCCCGCCACCGACCCGGCATCTCCGGCTGCTCCCCATACGTCGTCAGCGCATCGGCGGCCCGCCCCACGAGTTCGGCGAACGTCAGCCCCCGTTCGGCGACAAACGCCTCGACCTCGCCGATCGTCCGCGTCAGCCCCTGAAACCCCTCGTGCATGACGAGCGAAAGCATCTCCACCGCCGACGCCCCGGCCAGCCCCATCCGCAGCACGTCCCCGCCGCCGCGCACCCCGTTCGTCCCCATCAACGGAAACCCCGCCCCAACCGCCCGCCGGCTCAACGCCAGAAACCGGCATACGATCGGTAAAGCCCAGCCCCCGCCATACGCCGCCGAGGTCCCCAGCATCGGCCCCAGCGTCTCAAGATCCGGGATCACCGCCATGAACCGCCCCATCATGCACACCGAATCCGCGCCACCCGCCTTCGCCGCCACCGCCAGCGCCGGCAAATTCGCCGACAGCCCCGTCAGCTTTACCCACAGTTGCATATCTCCCACCGCCGCCCGCACATCCTCCACCAAGGTGCGCAGCCGAGCCGGGTCGGTCTCCTGCACGATGGCCCCCGGCGAGGCCTCCGACGCATGCGGCGCCCCCACATTCAATTCGAACACCCGCAGCCCCGCCGCGCGCGCCATCCCGCCGATCTCAACCGCCCCGTCGGCGCTGCCATAAACGATGCTCGCCGCCACGAACCGGCCGTCCTTCGCCGCATCCCGGTCAATCGCCGCGATGGAAGCGAACCAGTCCCGCGTATCCCGCTGCGACAGCCCCGACCGGTTGAACAGCGACTCCCCCACGAACGCATAATCCGCTCGGTCGAGTTGCCGCCCGCCCGCCGGGTTCTCGTTCACCGACTTCGCGATGACCCCGGCCGCCCCGGCCGCCAGCGCCGCCCGAACCCCGGACTCGGTCATCACCGGCTCCCCCGATCCGCAGATCACGGGATTCGGCAGCACGAGGCCGCCAATGCGTGTCGTGAGAAGCTGAGTCATTGAAACCGATCCTGACGCGGTGGGTGTAGCAGCCCAAGCATACAGGCGTTAACGTTCGTCCGCACCGACAAGCGGAAGGACGTTGCCAATGCCCGTCGATACCGATCTGGACGAACTCGCGCTGCTCATCGACGCCGCCCAGCGGGTCGTTGTGTTCACCGGCGCGGGTATCAGCACCGAATCCGGCATCCCCGACTTCCGCAGCCCCGGCGGCATCTGGACCAAAATGAAACCCATCGATTTCTCCGATTTCATGAGTTCCGACATCGCCCGGCGTGAGACCTGGCGCCGGCGGTTCGAAATGGAGGATGTCCTGATCAAGGCCACCCCGAACCGCGGCCACCGCGCGGTCGCCGAGTTGATCCGCCGCGGCAAGGCATCCGTCGTGATCACTCAGAACATCGACGGCCTGCACCAGGACTCCGGCATCCCCGACGACAAGGTGATCGAGCTGCACGGCAACACCACCTACGCCCACTGCCTCGACTGCGGCCAGCACTACGACATCGCCGCCCTGCGCGTGGATTTCGAACGTGACCGCATCGTCCCGAGCTGCGCCTGCGGCGGCTGGGTCAAGACCGCCACGATCTCCTTCGGCCAGTCGATGCCGCAGCGGGAGATGCAGTTGGCGCAGCGCGAAACCTTGTTGGCCGACCTGTTCATCGTGATCGGCTCCTCCCTGGTGGTCTACCCCGCCGCCGGCTTCCCGGAGCTGGCCAAACGCAACGGCGCGACGCTGGCGATCGTCAACCGCGACGAAACCCCGTTGGATGGGATCGCGGATCTGGTCATCAACCGTGCCATCGGGGACACGATGGGGGAGGTGGTCGGGATCGAGTGAACGGGGCCGGGCCGCCGCCGGAAGACCCGCCCAAGGGCTTTACCCGAGGGTTTTTTCTTGAAGAAAATAACACAATGGTTATTGGCGTGCGTGCCTACCCCAGGACCGCGATTGCTGTCCGCCACTCATACCAACCGCCCCAATCAATGACGCATCGGCCTTCCACCCGCGTCCTGCCGGCGAATGCCGGTATCCACGATTTTCGCTGCGCGGAGCTTGAAAAAGGCGTGGATACCGGCATTCGCCGGCATGACGATATGGGGCGGGCCACGAGTCACGGTTTCGGGCGGTTGTTCGGTGTTGGCTCGGCGGCGCACGCCATGCATTGTGATCAGGATCGACCCTCGGCAGGTGGCGAGCCGCTAACCGCCCCAATCATTGACGCATCGGCCTTCCATTTGCCGGCATGACGATATGGGGCGGGCCACGAGTCACGGTTTCGGGCTGTTGTGGTTCCACCTCCGGCGATCACGCTTTAGCCGGCTTTATCGAACCGCTTCACCCCTTCGTCGGTGCCGACCAGCGCGGTATCGGCCATGCCGATGAAGAGGCCGCTCTCCACGACGCCGATCGTGTAGGACAGCGCCTGCTCCAGCCCCGAGGGGTCCGGGAGTTCGCCGAAGGTGCAATCGAGGATGTAGTTTCCGCCATCGGTCCGAAAAGGCTGGTCGCTGTTCTCCGGCCAGCGGCGCACCGGGGTGCCCCCCAGTTTTTCGATGCGGGCGGCGGTGCTCTCCCAGCCGAATTCGACCACCTCGACGGGGATCGGCACCAGGCCACCCAAGCGATCGACCAGCTTGGACCCATCCGCGATGATGACGAGCCGCTTGCTCGCGGCGGCGACAATTTTTTCCCGCAGCAGCGCGCCGCCCAGGCCTTTGACCAGATCGAGGCGGCCGAGCAGGATTTGATCCGCGCCGTCCACGGTCAGGTCGATCGCGCGTTCGGCGGCGAAATTCGTCATGCGTATTCCACCGTCGCGGGCCTGGCGGTCGCTGCGCTTGGACGTGGGTATCGCGGTGATACGCAGGCCTTCGTCGCGCACGCGGCGGATCAGCGTATCGATGAAGTGCGCGGCGGTGGAACCGGTCCCCAGGCCGACGACCATGCCGTCTTCGACCAGCGCGGCCGCAGCCTCGGCCGCGGCGATGCGTTGTTCGTCCCGGGTCACTGGCCGCGCACCTTGCGGAACACCCGCAGCCAGTTGCCGGAGCAGACTTTTTCCACCTCCTCGGCGGTCATGCCGCGGTCTCGCATGGCGGCGACGAGTTCGGGATGGCGGGCGAAGTTGGGCATTTCGGTCGCCGCGACGCCGGCGGGAAGGTCGGTCCCGATCCCGACATGGTCGATCCCGACCGCGTCGATCGTGCGGAAAAGCTGGCGGATCATGCCGGGCAGCTTTTCCCGCCACAGCACCGCGATCCAGGCGCCGATGACACCATCGGTCTCGACGACCATACGGGCATAATCGGGGCTGAGGTAGCGCGGATGATCGCCGTCGGGGTGGCCGGGTTCTTTCAGGTTCGCGTGGGTGCACAGGATCGGTTTCGACGTCGCGGCGACCACGCCCTTGACGGTGTCTTCGGAGCAGTGTGCGACATCGACGATGATCCCGCAGCGGTTCATCCGGCGAACGGCGTCCGCGCCGAAGGCGGTCAGTCCGCCATGGACCGGGGGTTCGGTCTGGATGTCGCCGGTTTCGTTGACCAGATAATGGGTGAGTTGGATGCTGCGCACGCCGCGCCGTTCCATCAGGTCCAACCGGTCGAGGTCGCCTTCGAGGAAGTCGCAACCCTCGATGGCCAGGACCAAGGCGGGGTCTTCGACGCGGATTTCCGCGGGCTCGCGCGCGATGCGCATGCCCGAGGCCTCGAAGCTGGTCAGATAGCTGTCCACCGCGGCCATGCATTCGCCCGGTTCGGCGTCGCGGATTTTTTCCAGCCGCCTGGTTTCGGGGTTTCGGCGAATCATGGGGATATCGGCGATGGCGGACACCACCGCCGCGCCGACACCGGCGGGCGCCATGGTGGCGAGGACCGAACGATCCACGTCGCCGGTGCGGCGGGGGCGCCCGGCATGGGTGTGCATGTCGATAATCATGGCGCCTGATACCTCGGACCGACCTTGTTTGGCTATTGCCGATACGTCCGATCTTGCACAGGGCGCCCGGCATGCGCATGTTGGGCGACGACCAGCACAAGAGGACGGGGCGGAGCACAGCCATGGACGGCGGAGCCGACGCGAGGCGCATCACGATTCACGCGCCAGAGGATTTTGCCGGCATGCGCGCCGCGGGGCGCCTGGCGGCCGAAACCCTGGACATGATCCACGAACACGTGCGTCCCGGTGTCGCGACGGGGACGCTGGATCAGCTGTGCCACGATTTCATCGTCAGCCGCGGTGCGATCCCGGCACCGCTGAACTATCGCGGTTTTCCGAAATCCATCTGCACGTCGATCAACCATGTCGTCTGCCACGGCATCCCGGGCGAGCGGAAGCTGGAGAACGGGGACATCGTCAATATCGACGTCACGGTAATCCTGGATGGTTGGCATGGGGATTCGTCGCGCATGTACGCCGCCGGGCAACCGTCGACCCGGGCCCGCAATCTGATGGATGTCACGTATGAGGCCCTGATGCGGGGCATCAAGGCGGTGAAACCGGGCGTGACGCTGGGCGATGTGGGCTATGCGATCCAGACGTTCGTGGAGGGCCATCGTTTCAGCGTGGTGCGCGACTTCTGCGGGCACGGCATCGGGCGCCGCTTCCACGAACCGCCGAACGTGCTGCATTTCGGCCGCCGTGGCGAAGGCCCGGTGCTGCGGGCGGGGATGTTCATCACCATCGAACCGATGGTCAACGCCGGGCGCCCGGAAGTGAAGGTGCTCGACGACGGGTGGACCGCCGTCACGCGCGATCGCAGCCTGTCGGCGCAATTCGAGCATATGATCGGGGTCACGCAGGACGGGGTCGAGGTTTTCACCCTTTCGCCGGCCGGGCTGGATAAGCCGCCGTTCCGCGTTAACTGATTTTTCATCAATTGCCGTTAGCCTCCACGCATTCTCGTGGAGGTTTTTTATGCGTGCGCGACCGCGCCCAGGCGGGCTGGCCGAGGCTCCTGGCCTGTTCGAACTGACCAGTCAGCCGGCCGCGGGCGTGCTCGGGGCGGACGGACACCGAGCGCGTATGCGCACCCGGCTGCTGACGGCTGGACCGGATGCGCTGGCGGATCACGAGATGCTCGAAATGGTGCTGTTCCTCGCCCTGCCCCGGCGCGACACCAAGCCCATCGCGCGCCTGCTGCTGACGCGCTTCGGCAGTTTCGAGGCGGTAATTTCCGCCGATCCCGCACGACTGCTGGCGGTCGATGGCGTGGGGGAGGCCGGGGCGGCGGCATTGAAACTGGTGCAGGGCGCGTCGCTGCGGCTGCTGCGCGACACCGTGCGGGCGCAGCCGATCATGAGCGACTGGAACAAGCTGCTGGATTACCTGATCGCGGGGTTGGCGCATGAGCGCAACGAGCAGGCGCGCGTGCTGTTCCTGGATGTCAAAAACCGGCTGATCGCCGACGAGGTCCAGAACCGCGGTTCGGTCAGCCAGACGATGGTCTATCCGCGCGAAATCATGCGCCGGGCGCTGGAGTTGAACGCCTCGGCCATCGTTCTGGTGCACAACCACCCCAGCGGGGATCCGACCGCGTCGAAGGACGACCTGACGATGACGAAGGATGTTCAGCGGGCTGGCGCGGCGCTGAGCATCTCGGTGATCGATCACCTGATCATCGCGGGGACTCGGTGGGTGAGCTTCCGGCGGGAGGGTTGGTTGTAGGGGGCGGGGGCGGATTCCGGCGCGTCTGCTGACCCTGCAGCACAGGCCGGTCTTCCCGGCCGTATATGGGATTTATATTCCAGCCCCCAACGACCGACATCGAACGACTATCGGGACCGTTCTATCTCCTGCTCCGGACAGGAGGTTCATCATGCTCGACATCGTCTACATCCTGATTGGCGCCGCCTTCCTTGGTGCGTGCGTGCTGTACGCGCATGCCTGCGACCGGCTTTGAGGGTCGCGCCATGACACTCGATCTCACGCTCGGCGCGATCGTGACCGCCGGGCTGCTGTTCTACCTCGTCTACGCCCTGATCCGGCCGGAACGGTTCTGATGCGCGAGGACATAATCCCATGACCATCAATGGCTGGATGCAGATCGCATTTTTCTGCGTTTTGCTCGTGCTGCTGACCAAGCCGGTTGGCGGCTACATGACACGCGTCTTCGAGGGGGAGCGGACCTTGCTCACCCCGGTTTTGCGGCCGCTGGAGCGCGGCTTTTACCGCCTCGGCGGTGTGGATGAAACGCGGGAACAACACTGGATCGCCTATGCCGTCGCGATGCTGACGTTCAGCTTCGCCGGTTTCGTTGTGCTGTACGCGCTGCAACGGCTGCAAACCGTTCTGCCGTTCAATCCGCAGCAGGTGCCTCCGGTATCGCCCGATCTGGCTTTCAACACCTCGGTCAGCTTCATCACCAATACCAACTGGCAGTCCTACGTGCCCGAAACGACGATGAGTTATCTGGTGGAGATGGCGGGGCTGACGGTGCACAATTTCCTCAGCGCCGCCACCGGCATCGCGCTGGCGATCGCGCTGATCCGGGGATTTTCGCGGCGTTCGTCGCATTCGATCGGCAATTTCTGGGTCGATATGACCCGGTGCACGCTGTATATCCTGTTGCCGGTGAGCATCGTCGTGGGGTTGGTTTTCGTCTGGCAGGGTGTGCCGCAAAATCTGGCGGCCTACACCGATGTCACGACGCTGGAAGGCGCCAGGCAGGTCATCGCGCAGGGGCCGGTCGCTTCGCAGGAAGCGATCAAAATGTTTGGCACCAACGGTGGCGGGTTTTTCAACGCGAACTCCGCCCATCCGTTCGAGAACCCGAACGCGCTGACGAATTTGATCCAGATGCTGCTGATCTTCTCCCTCGGCGCCGGGCTGACGAACGTGTTCGGCCGTATGGTGGGGAATCAGCGGCAGGGCTGGGCGATCTTCGCGGCGATGTTCGCGCTGTTTCTGATCGGCACCGTCGTGACCTACGCGGCCGAGGCGCAGCCCAACCCGGCGTTCGCGTCTCTGCACTTCGATCCCGCTGGGGGCAATATGGAGGGGAAAGAGGTCCGCTTCGGCATCGCCAATTCCGCGCTGTTCACGACCGTGACGACCGATGCGTCCTGCGGCGCGGTCAACACCATGCACGACAGCCTGATGCCGCTGGGCGGGATGGTGCCGATGGTCAACATCATGCTGGGCGAGATCGTCTTCGGCGGCGTCGGTTCGGGTCTTTACGGTATGTTGCTGTTCGTTATCGTCGCGATGTTCGTCGCCGGGCTGATGGTGGGACGGACACCCGAATACCTCGGCAAGAAACTCGAAGCGAAGGAGGTCAAAATGGCCATGTTGGGCATTTTGATCCTTCCGCTTTCCATTTTGGGATTTACCGCGCTGGCGGTGGTTCTGCCGGTCGGCACCGGCGCGCTGAACAATGCGGGACCGCATGGTTTCAGCGAGGCACTGTACGCCTACGTCTCGGCCACCGGCAACAACGGCAGTGCCTTCGCTGGCCTGTCCGCCAACGCACCGTTCTGGAACGATACGCTGGGCATGGCGATGTTCGTTGGCCGGTTCCTGACGATCGTGCCCATGCTGGCGATCGCCGGATCGCTGGCACGAAAGAAGATCGTTCCCGCCTCCGCCGGCACGTTCCCCACCGATGGCGCGCTGTTCGTCGGTCTGGTCATCGGCGTGATCCTGATAACCGGGGGGCTGACGTTCCTGCCATCCCTCGCGCTTGGCCCCATCGTCGAACACCTCGCGATGCAGGCCGGCACGCTTTTTAACACGGGGTCGTAACATGGAAACGCGCAACAAAGATCGTGCCGCCAGCAGCATGCTGGACGCGGCGATCCTGGCTCCCGCCATCCGGCAGTCCTTCGCCAAGCTCGATCCGAGGCTGATGATCCGCAACCCCGTGATGTTCGTGGTGGAGGTGGTGGCGACCTTCACCACCATCATCCTGGCGCGCGACATCGTCACGCACGGCGCCTACATCGTGTTCACCAGCCAGATCGTCGGCTGGCTTTGGATCACGGTGCTGTTCGCCAACTTTGCCGAAGCCGTCGCCGAAGGCCGCGGCAAGGCGCAGGCCGCGACGCTGCGGCGGGCTCGAACTGAAACCCCTGCGAAACGTTTGATCCAGGGCGCGGACGGGCGCTTCGACGCCCGGGGCTTGTTCGAAATGGTCGCCGCGCCGGACCTCAAGCAGGGGGACATCGTACTGGTGGAGGTCAATGACCTCATTCCCAGCGACGGGGAGGTGATCGAGGGCATCGCGTCGGTCGATGAGTCCGCGATCACGGGGGAATCCGCCCCGGTCATCCGGGAATCCGGCGGCGACCGATCCGCCGTTACCGGTGGCACCCGGGTTTTGTCCGACTGGATCAAGGTGCGGATCACGGCCGCCCAGGGTTCGACATTCCTGGACCGGATGATTGCCCTGGTGGAAGGGGCGCAGCGGCAGAAGACCCCGAACGAAATCGCCCTGAACATTCTGCTCGCTGGGCTGACCATCATCTTTGTTTTCGCCGTCGCGACGATCCCCAGCTTCGCGACCTATGCCGGCGGTTCGGTGCCGGTGGTGATTCTGGTGGCGCTGTTCATCGCGCTGATCCCGACCACGATCGGCGCCCTCCTGTCGGCGATCGGCATCGCGGGCATGGACCGGCTGGTGCGGTTCAACGTCCTCGCGATGTCCGGCCGAGCGGTGGAGGCCGCGGGGGATGTGGATACGCTGCTGCTGGACAAGACGGGGACGATTACGCTGGGCAACCGGCAGGCGACCGATTTTTTTCCGGTTGCCGGGGTCAGCGCGACCGAGTTGGCGGATGCCGCCCAGATGGCTTCGCTGCCGGACGAAATGCCGGAGGGCCGGTCGATCGTTGTCCTGGCCAAGGAGAAATACGATATTCGCGGTCGGGAGATGGCCCCGATGGGTGCGCATTTCATTCCCTTCTCGGCGCAGACCCGGCTTTCGGGCATCGATATCGATGGGTCTTCGATCCGCAAGGGCGCGGTCGACGCCGTGCTCGCCTGGGTTCGCACGACGTCGCGAACGGCGACAGGCGCCAATGCCGCGACGGCTGAGCGCGAACTCACCGCCCGATCCGACGACATCGCCAAAGCCGGCGGCACCCCGCTCGCGGTCGCTCGGGATGGACGGCTGCTGGGGGTGATTTATCTCAAGGACATCGTCAAAGGGGGGATTCGGGAGCGTTTTTCCGAGTTGCGACGGATGGGCATCCGCACGGTGATGATCACCGGCGACAACGCTTTGACGGCCGCCGCGATCGCAGCCGAGGCCGGGGTGGACGATTTCCTCGCGCAGGCCACGCCGGAGACGAAGTTGAAGCTGATCCGCGACGAGCAGGCCCAGGGCAAGCTGGTCGCGATGTGCGGCGACGGCACCAACGACGCGCCGGCTTTGGCTCAGGCCGATGTGGGGGTGGCGATGAACACCGGCACGATGGCGGCTCGGGAGGCGGGCAACATGGTCGACCTCGACAGCGATCCCACCAAGCTGATCGAGATCGTCGAGATCGGCAAACAGCTTCTGATGACGCGGGGGGCGCTGACCACGTTTTCCATCGCCAACGACGTGGCGAAATACTTCGCCATGATCCCGGCGATGTTCATTGCCTTTTACCCGCAGCTGCAGGCGTTGAACGTGATGCAGCTGTCCAATCCCCGCAGTGCGATCCTGTCGGCGATCATCTTCAACGCCCTGATCATCGTCGCGCTGATCCCGCTTGCGTTGAAGGGGATCGCCTATCGCCCGATCGGCGCGGCGGCGCTGCTGCGGCGCAACCTCATCATCTACGGTCTGGGCGGAATCGCCGCACCGTTCGCCGGTATCAAGCTGATCGACATGTTCGTGACCGCCGCCGGCCTAGCATAGGAAGCATTCCGATGATTCAACAAATCCGCCCCGCCATCGTGACGATCGTGCTGATGACCGTCCTCACCGGGCTTGTTTATCCGCTCGGGATGACCGGGATCGCTCAGGTTCTGTTCCCGTCCCAGGCCAATGGCAGCCTGATCCGGCAGGGCACGACGGTGGTCGGGTCCGCGCTGATCGGGCAGAATTTCACGGCGGCGAAGTATTTTCATGGCCGTCCATCGGCGACCTCGGACACGGACCCGAAGGACCCGACCAAGACCGTCGACGCGCCGTATAACGCCGCGAATTCGGGCGGATCGAACCTCGGTCCCACATCCCAAGCGCTGGTCGACCGGGTCAAGGCGGACGCCGCGGCGCTGGCCGCCGAGAACCCGGGGAGATCGATCCCGGTCGATCTGGTGACGACCTCGGCCAGCGGCATCGACCCGGACATCTCCCCCGCGGCCGCGTTGTTCCAGGTACCCCGGGTGGCGAAAGCGCGCGGATTGGCGGAAGATCGGGTACGACAGCTGGTGGAGGCGCACATTATCGGGCGCCTGGCCGGGCTGATCGGTGAGCCGCATGTCAATGTGCTGCAACTCAACCTGGACCTGGATGCGCTCAGAACGGGGTCCTAGGTGACCGACCGCCGCCCCTCCCCCGACGCCCTGCTGCGCGAGGCCGAACGGGCGCATCGCGGCCGGCTCCGGATTTTCATCGGTGCCGCGCCAGGTGTCGGCAAGACCTACGAAATGTTGTCCGCCGCCCGCGCCCAACAGGCCGAAGGCGTCGATCTGGTCATCGGAGTCGTCGAAACCCATGGCCGAGCGGAAACCGAGGCGCTGACGGTGGGGCTGGAGAGGGTGCCGCGGCGGGTCGTTGCGTACAAGTCGTACCAGTTGGAGGAGATGGACCTCGACGCGATCCTCGCCCGCCGGCCGAAGCTGGTGCTGGTCGACGAGCTTGCCCATACGAACGTGCCGGGCAGTCGCCATCCCAAACGGTATCTGGATGTCGAGGAACTGCTCGCCGCCGGTATCGACGTCTATACAACGCTGAACATTCAGCATGTTGAAAGCCTCAACGACGTGGTCGCGCGCATCACCCGCATTCGGGTGCGGGAGACCGTGCCGGACTCGGTGATCGAAGGGGCCGACGATATCGAGCTGGTGGACCTGACGCCCGGCGATCTGATCCAGCGCCTGCGGGAGGGGAAGGTCTACGTTCCCAAGCAGGCCGAACGCGCGATCCAGCACTATTTTCAGCCGGGCAATCTGACGGCACTGCGCGAACTGGCGCTGCGGCGGACGGCGCAGCGGGTCGACAATCAGATGGTCGATTACATGCGCCGCCATGCCATTCAGGGTCCCTGGCCGGCGAGCGCACGCATTCTCGTGGCGATCGAGGGCGGTCCCAAGGCCACTGCGATCATCCGCCACGCGAAGCGGCTGGCGGATCAGTTGCGCGCGCCCTGGACCGCGATCAGCGTCGAAACCACCCACGACCAGAAGCAGAAGGACAGCGCCGTCGTCGCGCTGCGACTGGCGCAACGGCTGGGCGGGGAACAGGTTCTCGTCCCCGGGGCCGACGCAGCGGAAGCGGTCATCGCGTATGCCCGAGCCAATAACGTGACCACGATCGTCGTCGGCAAGACCGGCAAACCGGCCTGGCGCCGGCTGTTCGCCAGTTCGCCGACCGAACGAGTCATCGAGCGTGCCGGGGGTATCGACATCCACGTGGTGGATGCGGAACCGGAGGGCGCCGACACGGTTCGGGTTCCCGCACCGATCCATCCGGCGCCGGACCTTGGCCCCTATTTGACCAGCCTGCTGATGGTGGTCGCCGCGATTCCCGTCGCGATGGGCTTGCGGGCGCTGTTCAACGTCACCAACGTCCCATTGGTTTTCCTGACCGCCATCCTGTTGAGCGCTGCCCGCTTCGGCCTCGGCCCGTCGCTGGCCGCCTGTTTGGCCTCGGCACTCGCCTACAATTTTTTCTTTCTGCCGCCGATCTACACGTTCACGATCGCGGACCCGGAAAATGTTGTGGCGCTGTTCTTCTTCGGCGTCGTGGCGGTGATCGCCTCCAACCTCGCCTCGCGCGTGCGCAGCCAGGCGGTCGCTGCCCGATCGCGCGCGCGGACGACCGAGGATCTGTATCAGTTCAGCCGTAAGCTGGCGGGCGCGGTGACGCTGGACGACCTGCTTTGGGCCACCGCGCACCAGATCGCGCTGATGTTGCGGCTGCGGGTCGTCCTGCTGCTGCCGGACGGCGAGACGCTGACCGTGCGCGCGGGCTTCCCGCCCGAAGATCAGTTGGAAGACGCCGATCTCGCGGCCGCCAAATGGTGCTGGCAGAAGAACCACGCGGCGGGCCGAGGCTCCGACACGCTGCCGGGTGCCAAGTGGCTGTTCCTGCCGATGCGCACCGGCCGTGGCCCGGTGGGTGTCGCCGGCGTGATCCGCGACGACCCCGGCCCCCTGCTGACCCCGGACCAGCAACGCCTGCTCGACGCGCTGACCGATCAGGCGGCACTGGCAATCGAGCGCGAACACCTCGCCCGCGATCTGCATCAGGCGCGTCTGCTGGCCGAAACCGACCGGCTCCGCAACGCACTCCTGACATCGATATCGCATGATTTGCGCACCCCGCTGGCCTCGATCGTCGGTTCCGCCAGCAGCCTGCGGTCGCGGGATGTGGTTCTGGACGAGGAGACCCGGGACGCGCTGGTCGCCACGATTCTGGACGAAGCCGAACGGCTGAACCGGTTCATCAGCAACCTGTTGGACATGACCCGGCTGGAATCCGGGGCGCTTCACCCGCGCGCCAGTCCGGTCGAGCTTTCCGATGTCGTTGGCGCAGCCTTGCAGCGGGCCGCGAAAATCCTGAGCGAGCACAAGATGACCGTCGATCTGGCCCCCGACCTGCCGATGCCGCGGCTGGATGCGGTGCTGTTCGAGCAGGTGCTGTTCAACCTGCTCGACAACGCGGCCAAATACGCGCCGGCCCACACCGCCATCCAACTGCGGGCATGGCGGGACGACGACGTCGTACGCCTCCAGGTGCTGGATGAGGGCGAGGGCATCCCGGCCGAAGCGCTGGCGCATGTCTTCGACAAATTCTATCGGGCGCGCGGCGCCGATCGTCGGCGCGCCGGCACAGGCCTGGGGCTTGCCATCTGCCGCGGGTTCATCGAAGCGATGGGCGGTACGATCGTGGCGGCCAACCGCACCGACAGGCCGGGGGCCGCCATGACCATCACCCTTCCCGTACCGGACGACACGCCGTTGCCCGAGGATGCTGAAACATGAGTGCGGGCCCGCTCCGCGTGTTGATCGTCGACGACGAACCCGCGATCCGCCGCTTCCTGCGTGTCGGGCTGTCGGCCCAGGGCTACGTCGTGTCGGAGGCGGAGGAAGGCGGCAAAGCGATCGACACCGCGCGGCGGAACGGGGCGGACATGATCCTGCTCGATCTCGGTCTGCCGGATATCGATGGGATCGAGGTCCTCAAACGCATCCGCGAGATGCCCAACGCCGTGCCGATCATCGTACTGACGAGCCGGGACGACGAAGCGGTGAAGGTGGAGGCGCTGGACCTTGGCGCGGACGATTACGTCACGAAACCCTTTGGGATCGACGAATTGCTGGCGCGTATCCGGGCGGCGCAGCGCCACCGCCTGCAACAGCAGGGGGAGCCGCCGGTCTTCCGTTGCGGCGACCTGACCGTCGATCTGGTACGACGGGTGGTCACGGTGCGGGGCGTTGAGGAGAAGTTTTCCGCCCGCGAGTACGACGTCCTGCGACTGCTGGTCGCGCATGCCGGCAAGGTGCTGACGCATCGCTTCATCCTGCACCACGTATGGGGCGGGGAGTCGGATGTGCAGTACCTCCGCATTTACATCCGAGCGCTGCGGCAGAAGATCGAACCGGATCCTGCCCAGCCTCGCTATATCCTGACCGAAACCGGCGTCGGCTACCGGCTGCGCGCCGCCGACCGCGATTGAACGGATACCATGGACATCGCCGACCTGATCGCGCCCGACCGCATCGCCCTCGACCTGAAAGTCAGGGACAAGCAGCAGTTGCTGCGCGACCTCGCCGAACGTGCGGAGGCTGCCGGGGTTGGGCTTCCCTCGGCCCGTATCCTGGCCGCGCTGACCGCTCGGGAAGCGTTGGGTTCAACGGGTCTGGGCAAGGGATTCGCTCTGCCGCATGCGCGGATGGACGGACTGAGCGGTTGCTTTGGCCTGTTCGCACGGCTTGCCCGGCCCATCGATTATGCTGCGATCGACGGGCAGCGGGTCGACGTGGCGGTGCTGCTGCTGACCCCGACGAACGATGACGCCGGCCATATGGCCGCCCTGTCGCTGGTCGCGCGCAAAGTCCGCGAGGGAGACATGCTTGGGCGCTTGCGCCGGGCGGAGGGGGGACGATCCGTGCTTGGGATGCTCAGCGAGGGGTGAGGTCACCGGAATCCAACAGCAACGCCTCCAATCGCGCGGATTGAAGGCTGGCATTGAGATGGCTCGTGGCGGCGTGGAAGCCGGCGAGGCCAAAGCGGTTGCGTTCGGTTGGGCTGGCGATCCGGTGCATCGCGCCGGCCAGGGCTGGCGCGTCGCCCGGGGGGACGAGCAAGCCGGTTTCGCCGTGGCGAATGGCCTCGGCGATGCCGCCGTCGTTCGATCCGATCACGGGGCATCCGCACGCCATTGCCTCGGGGATCACGCTGGGCAGTCCTTCCGCATCGCCGTTCTCCGCCACCACGCTTGGCACCAGCAGCGACCAAGCGCCGGCCATGCGGGCTTTCACCGCGTCGGGTGACAACCAGCCGGCCAGTTCGATGCCGGTCACGTCGCGCGCCAGGGCTTCCACGACCGGTCGCAACGGGCCATCGCCGACGAAGACGATCGGTGTCGGATCGCCCTCGGCCCGCAGACGGCGCACGGCGTCGGCGAGGATGGCGATGCCTTTTTTTTCCACGAAGCGGCCGACGAACAAGTGACAGGTCGGTGCGGGCAGCGGGGTCGGCGGGGCGTCCGGGATTTCCACCCCGATGGGAAGGACGACGAGTTTGGGCTCCGGCACGCCGCGCCGCGCGGCGACCTCGGCGACCGCTTGGGATACGCAGACGAAATGCCGGGTCGCGGCGATTGTTGCCGCCCAGCGGCGGGACAGCACGGTGGCAGACCAGTTCTTGTCCTTGCCGACATCCCCACCGTGCAGGGTCACGACTAAGGCCGCGTTCAGCATCCGAACCAGCGGGAGTGCGAGTGCTCCGCCACGGGCAAACTGGGCGTGCACCACCGGCGCCAGCCCCGGAATCGGGATCGGCGGTGCGATGCCGCATTGGCGGAACAGCAGGCGGCGGACGGCACCCGCCGGGCCGCTGCCACCGATACGCAGCAGCCTTTCGCCCACCTCGCCGGCCCGCGGCAACAGGACCCGGCCGGTCCAAACGGGGGCCAATCGGGTGAAGCCGACATACTGGCGGCGCAGGAAGGACAGCTCCGACGGGGCGCCGATCCGGTCGCGATACACCAGGAACGGGGTACGAGGTGACGGATCGCCGCCGTTCGCGCTAAACCCCTGGCCGACGGTCAACACCACGGGAACCTCACCGACTTGAACCAGCCTGAGCGCATTCTGATCATCAAATTGAGCGCTTTGGGCAACGTGATCCTCTCCTTGGGGCCCTTCGCCGCGATTCGTGCCCATCACCCGGGGGCGGATATCACGGTGCTGACCACACCACCCTACGCGGGATGGCTGGCGCGTGCACCCTGGTTCGACCACGTGATCAGCGATGGGCGGCCGGCGTGGTGGGATTTCGCCGGCATGCTGCGCCTGCGCGCGACCTTGCGGGCCGGGGGATTCACGCGGGTCTACGACCTGCAGACCTCGGGCCGGTCGAGCCGGTATTTCCGGTTTTTTCGCGCCGATCAGCGGCCGGAATGGAGCGGCATCGCCCCCGGCGCGTCGCATCGCCACATCATGCCACCGGGCGCGTGGCTGCATGACATCGACCGGCAATACGCCCAACTCGCGGTGGCCGGAATCGCGGAACGGGCGGCGGTCGACCTGAGTTGGTCAGCCGCGGACCTGACCCGCTTCGCGCTGCCGGCGCGGATCGCGCTGCTGGTGCCGGGCAGTTCCGCACACCGGCCGGGCAAGCGTTGGCCGGCTTCCCATTACGGCGGACTGGCGCAATGGCTGGCGGCGCGCGGGATCGTGCCCGTCGTGGTCGGCACGGGCAGCGAAGCCCCCTTGGCTGGTCCGATCGTCGCAGCTGCCCCCGGAACGATCGATCTGACCGGACGCACGAGCTTGCCGGAGTTGACGGAACTCACGCGGATCGCATCGGTTGCCATCGGCAACGACACCGGCCCCATGCATTTGGCGGCGGCGTCCGGGTGCCCTTCGATCGTGCTGTTCTCGCACGACTCGGACCCGAAACTCTGCGCACCGCGGGGCCCATGGGTCCGGACCCTGCGGGCAGCCGATTTGTCGAGCCTGCCGATCGACGCGGTGAGCGCACTGATCGCGGATGCGCCGGGGCCGATCCTTTCCGCTTAAAGCGTGACAGGGTGAAGTTGACCCTATCGTTCTCTAGCGAACAGCTGAATTTTCCACCCCGAAGCCGCCCGCGGCATTGGCGAGTTTCTGCAGGTCGACGCGCGAAACCGCCAGATCGGCCGACCCGGCACAGTCCCCAGTGCCCTGCGCGGTGTGCGCGCCTGCCCAGTGCAGGCGGTATTGAGCCGCGGGGGTCGCGTCGTCCCGAGCCTCGACCACCAGGCTGCCGCCCTGTTGGACGATGACGGCGGGGTCCATGGTGCACATGGTCTGACCGTTCGGGCTGGGGCGGTACATCGGCACTTCGATTTTCCAGGCGTCCTGTTCCTGCGATGTCGGATGGAACACCACCATATCGCCGACCTTGGGCCTCAGCGCTTCAAGGTTCAACACCAGAAAGGTCACGATGCAGCCGATCAGCATCACGCTCACCGCCAGAAGCGCGGGGCCAACCACCGCCCATTTCGCGTCGTGGTTGTCATTGTGTTCATGATCGCCGAATTGCATGGCAAGTCTCTTTCGTGATCCAGAAAACGTTCGCCTACATATAAATCGCGTCATGGTGCAGTGCAACAAAATGCCAATGCCGATCCTTCCGGTCAGCCCTGCGTTTGGCACGTGACACGTTCTGGCCGATGCTGCGTCGATCGGAATCAAGCGGAGGGAACGCGCATGAAATTCGGATTTACCCTGCCCGTCCGGGGCGAACTGGCGAACTTCGAGGGCATTGCCGGGATGGCTCGGCATGGGGAAAGCCTCGGCTTCACCTCGGCCACGGTCGCCGATCACATCGTCATCCCCACGCGGGTCGAATCCGCCTACCCCTACGATGCCTCCGGCCGGCACCCGAGCCACGGCGACGCGATGGAGGCGTTGAGTCTGATCGCGTTTGTCTCGGGCCAGACCAGCAAGCTGCGTCTGATCACCTCGGTCCTGATCCTGCCCTACCGCAACCCGGTGCTGACCGCGAAAATGGTTTCCACCATCGATGTCCTGTCCCAGGGGCGTATCACGCTGGGCATCGGCGTCGGGTGGATGGAGGAGGAGTTCGAGGCTTTGCAGGCGCCGGATTTCGCCCGCCGCGGCGCGGTGACGGACGAATGGGTGACCATCTTCAAGAAACTCTGGTCCCCGGGCCCGGTCGACCATCAGGGCGCGTTCTACAGTTTCGGGCCGGTGCGGTGCGAACCGCTGCCGGTGCAAAAGCCGCACCCGCCGATCTGGATCGGCGGGCACAGCAAACCCGCCCTGCGCCGCACCGCACGCTACGCCGATGCGTGGCATCCGCTGGGCACGGTGGAGACGGCGCAGCTCCGTCCGCCGGAATTCGCCGCGATGCGCGACGATCTGCGCCGGATGACCGAGGGCTTCGGTCGGGACTTCAACGATATCACGCTGGCGTTCGTGGCTCGGCTGCGCGAAACGAAGACGCCTGTCGTGGGCAACGATCGGATGCCCTTTTCCGGCTCCGCCGCGCAACTGATCGAGGATGTGGAGGCGTATCGCGCTCTGGGCGTTAAGCATCTGAGCTTCGATTTTCGCAAGGCGACGCTGTCGGAAACGCTGGAACGGATGGATTGGTTCGCGAGCGAGGTCATGGCGAAGACGGCGGGATAACTACGCCGCGACGGGGATTTCGACCCGCCCCAGCCGCCGGGGGGCGGTCGACACGCGGTCCCGGCCGTTGGTCTTCGACACATAAAGGGCGGCGTCGGCATCGCTGAGCAGGCTCCGCGCCGAAGCAGAGGTTTCCGGCAGGGACGCTACGCCGAACGACGCGGTGACGGTGAACCCCCCCGTAAATGTCAGGCTGGCCACGCGATTGCGAATCTGTTCGGCTTTTCCGATCGCCATTTCCAGCGGACAGTCGGGCAACAGAATCAGCATTTCCTCCCCGCCGTAGCGACAGGCGATATCGGTGCCGCGAATGGAGGACAGAATGGCGGCCGCGACTTCCCGCAGCACCGTGTCACCGGCACCATGACCATGCGTGTCGTTCAGGAGCTTGAAGCGGTCCATGTCGATCATGATCAGCGATATGTCGCTGGCCCGGCGTTCCGAATCCAGGCACAGCCGTTCATGCACCTCTTCGAGGAACCGGCGGTTGTAAAGGCTGGTCAGGCCGTCCCGCAGCGCCTGATTGCGCAGTTGATCCCGCAGCGCGGCGTTGGACAAAGCGAGCGACATCGCATCCCCGATCGCCGCCGCGACCGGATGGGCCGCGGTAAGGCGTTGGGCGGCCCGCGGCCCGTCGGCGGCGATTTCCAGCAGCCCGTAGAGTTGCCCGCGCGCGGTCATGGGGATGTCCAGGGTCAGCAGGCCATTTTCGCAATGAACGCAGCGCAAAGCATCGTCCCCCACCTCATTCAAATGGGGTTTGCCGCGTTTCAGCGCCCAGCACGACGATGGGGCGATGTGGTCGGCCTGGCCGGCCAGGAGCGTGCCCCACTCGGTCGTCCGGTCCAGCCGGTCGCGGGAGTTGTTGAAGACATACATCGCACCGCTGAGACCTGGCAGCAGGCGCAGGGCGGTGGCCCGAAGCACGGCGTTGGTGTCGTCGATATCGACCGCGCTTTGCAGCATGTCGCCCATGGCGAACAACTGCTCGATCTGCTGTTTGGCCGCTTCCCCGGCATCGATGGCGAGGCGAATACGACGCACGGTCGTGGCGACCAGTACCACGCCGACGAGAACACCGACCATCGTTACACCGCGCAGGGCAAAACGGGCGGTGCCGGATACACTGGCCCTCGCCGCATCCACGGCCGCGCGAGCGTTGTAGAAGGCTTCGAGACTGTTGTTCAATTTGGCGGACAGGTCCCGCGCATGTGCGGTCGTCAATGCGGTGACGGCGTCCCCCGGCCGATTGTCCTTCACGAGTTCGGCCGCGATCTGCCAGGCACCGCGCAAACCGGTCAGGACCTGCTCGGCACCGTCCTGCCTGGCGAGCAGGTTCAGCGAACCGTTCAATGCCACCACCTCCTTGTCGGCGCCGAGGTAGGCCGCGAGGTATTCGGGCTGGCTGGTGAGGACATACCCCAGTATTCCGCTATCGGCGTTCGCGACAGCGACTTCGAGGCGCCGGATGACAATCCGTTCCTGGCGGTTCGCCGCGAAGGCGCGCTCATCCATCGTGTCGAGCACGATCGTACCGATCACGCTGAGGGCGATGCCTGCCGCGACGAACGCCAACACCGCCAACAGCATGATGTCGCGGGACTTGCGTGCCCGCCCTGCCCTGATCCATTTCATATTCCACCCCCAACAGCCGGGGGCAGTTTACCGAACCGATGGTTAATAAAACGTTAACGAGATGGCGGATTCGGGAACTCTATTGTACTGACCAGCTTGATAATTTCATTTCAAGCTCGCATTTCTCGACCGGTTTCCCGCATCAGGATCGCGGTGTGGTTACCGGTGATCGCCGCATGATGGGCCACCGCGGCAGGCGACATGTCGAAATCGGGGCGCTCTTCCAGCGCGAAGTGACCGTAACGGTCGGTGCCGCGCACGAGGGTCGCGGTGTCGCGGGCGCCGGCGACCTGTCTGACCGTTGTTGGAATGTAGCGAATCGCGTAGCCGATGCGGCGTTTGGCGGACGGATTGGGGTCCGACCCATGGATCAGGCGCACATGGTGCAGCGACATTTCGCCGGCCATCAGTTCCAGCGTCACGGCCTGACGCTCGTCCACGTCGACCATGACCTCCTGCCCGCGGCTGAGCAGATTCTCTTTCCGGAAGGTATCCCGGTGGGGGATCTGATCCATCGCATGGGTGCCGGGGATGACGCGCATGGCGCCGTTTTCGCTGGTGCTGTCGGACAAGGCGATCCAGGCGGTCATGACGTCGGCCGGATCGAGGCCCCAATAGGTCGAATCCTGGTGCCACGACACGAAGCCGGGGTCGTGCGGATTTTTGATGAAAAAGCTGCTGCCCCAGCAGAGCAGGTCGGGGCCGAGCACGTCCTCGACCGCGTCCAGGATCGCCGGGTGGCGGACGAGATCGGCGAGCCAGGTGAACAGCAGATGCGATTTCTGGCGTATCCTGCCGGCGAGGGGGCCTGCCCCGGCTTCGAAGGTTTCAAGCTTCTCGCGCAGGTCCAACGCTTCCGCGGTCGCCATAACGCGGACCGGCGCGTAATAGCCTTGCTCGGCGTATTGGCGGATCGCCGCCCCGTTCAGCACCTTGGTCATTGCCGTCCTCCCGCGTTAACGCAGCAGGACGGCTTTGGCGCGTCAATGGTTTGTCGCGTGCGGCGGCTTCTTCGCCGGTGTTGTCGTTGCGGGGCGATGGGTCGTGGCGGCGGGATGATGGGTCGTGGAGGTCGCGGCCGGATGATGGCCGGCGGCGTGGGTTACGCCACCCCGGCCGTGGGAGGAGGTCCGCGTGTAGCGCCCGCCATGCCCACCTCCGGTACGCCCGACGGGAATCGCGACGACGGAAGTGGTTGGCGGCAGCGGCGATACGATTTCGTCACGCAGCGGCTCCATGGCCGCGGCGAAGGCGACCTGGTTTTCGACGCTGATGCCCTGGCGGTCCATCGAATGGCGCAGGTCCTGGACCATGGCGTTGAACTCGGCGTCCGTGATGTTCAGCGCCGCGTGCGTGTCCTTCATGGAAGGGCCATTATAGTGGCATGGTCCGCCGGTTGCGGCGCAGAGTTCATCGACCAAAGCGGCCTTGAAGTTCGGATTGGCGATATTGGCGAATCGCCGGGCGATCCGGGGGTCGGATCCAACGGTCGCCACGAAATCGTCGACGACTCCGACCAGGGCGGTCTTGCCACCGATGCGGTCGTAGACCGGCGTTCCCGCGGGAGCGGCCGTGTTGGTATTTTGTCCAGTGGTGCAGGCGGCCAGCCCGGAGAGAAGTAACACCATCGCGGACAACGGACGAAAAGCGAAAACGGGTCGCATACAAATTCCTCGATCAACGGTTGCCGCGCCGGGCATGGCGGCGGTTCGGCGAGCGGCTTATAGCGACTTCGGAGGGACACGTGAATCCGGCACCTGCGATTGTGATTTTTGGCGCGGCGGTGCGTCCCGACGGCGGCCCGAGCACCACGCTGCGGCGTCGGGTGGCGGCGGCTTCGGCGTGGGCCGCCCATCTTCCGGCGGCGCTGTTCATCCCGACTGGCGGCATTGGCCGTTTCGGCCCGTCCGAGGCGTCCGTCATGGCAGGCCTCCTGCGGCGCGACGACCACGCCAACTGGTCGGTCGTGCTGGAGGAAACCGCGACCGACACGCTGTCTTCAGTGCGTGCGGTGCGGCGGATACTGCTGGCGCTTGGCGACGACCGGCCGGTCTACGCGGCGACGAGCGGGTACCACCTGCCGCGCTGCGTTCTGTTGCTACGTCTGGCGGGCATCCGAGCGCACTGGTGCCCGCCGCCCGCAGCACCGGCCGCCGCGGGTTTTTGGCTACGGTGGTATTGGCGTCTGCGGGAGGTGCCGGCCATCCCCTACGACGCGGCGCTGGTGCTCGGCCTGCGCCTGGCCGGCCGGCTTTAAGCTAGCGTTCGACGTCGTCGGAGTCGGTTTCGACCTCGATATCCGCGCTGATGGCGTCGGCATCGTCCTCCAGGTCGTCGGCGTCCTCCAGGACACTTTCGTCCTCGGCCTCCTCGACGCCCTCGACCTCGACATCCTCGATTCCGGGCGCGGCGGCGGGCTTTTTGGCTCGCTTGTCTTCGGCCACGTTGCCGCCGGCACGGCGGATGCGGTGTTGATCCAGCGGCTGTTCGGTCCCGCATTTCGGGCAGACCGGCGGTGTCTTCGTCATGTCGTAGAAGCGGGCGCTGCACGCAACGCAGACGCGCTTCAATCCAAGTTCAGGCTTCGCCATGCCGTCAGGCCCCTTTATTCGTCGCCGGTCCAAAACAGAGCCGGCGCCCATGCCACCCCGCCGCCCGGCTGTCAAATTTTTCCCGACCATGATACGGGGCCGCGTCTTCGCCAAGGATCGCAATCGCATGGATCACCCAATTGCTCAGCCTCTTCGGTCGCATCGCGCGCCCGGTCCTTTGACCGGCCGTGTCGCGGTGCCCGGCGACAAATCGATCAGCCATCGCGCCTTGATGTTCGGCGCCCTCGCGATCGGCGAGACCCGCATCACCGGCCTGCTGACCGGGGAGGATGTGCTGCGCACCGCCGCCGCCATGCGTGCGCTGGGCGCTGAGGTGACCCGCGATCCGGACGGTATCTGGCGCGTCGCCGGGCGCGGCATCGGCGGCCTGACCGAGCCGGCGGATGTGCTGGACATGGGCAATTCGGGTACGGCCGCCAGGCTGCTGTGCGGCATCCTTTCGACGCATCCCCTGTTCGCGGTCATGACCGGCGATGCCAGCCTGCGCGGCCGGCCGATGCGGCGCGTGACCGATCCGCTATCGAAGACCGGCGCGCAGTTCATGACCCGCGAAGGCGGGCGGCTGCCGATGGCGATCCGTGGCGCGACCGACGCGCTGCCGTTGGAGTACCGGGTGCCGGTCCCCTCGGCGCAGGTGAAATCCGCCGTGCTGCTGGCCGGATTGAACGCCCCCGGCATCACCCGTGTCGAGGAACCCGAGGCGACCAGGGATCACAGCGAGAACATGCTGCGCCATTTCGGCGCGGACGTGACGGTCGAGACTGTCGGGAACGGCCGCGTCATCACGCTGGTGGGGCAGCCGGAGCTGCGCGCCGCGGATGTGGTGGTGCCCGGCGATCCGTCGTCGGCCGCGTTTCCGCTGGTGGCGGCGCTGCTGGTGCCAGGATCCCGCCTGACGATCCCGGCTGTGGGCCTGAACCCGCTGCGCAACGGGCTGCTGACGACGCTGCTGGAGATGGGGGCGGACGTCACCGTCCGCAATCAGCGGATGGAGGGCGGGGAGCCGGTGGGCGATCTGGACGTCGGCCACAGCCAATTGCGCGCGGTCGATGTCCCCTGGGACCGGGCGCCGAGCATGATCGACGAATATCCGGTGCTGGCGGTGGCGGCGTCGATGGCGGTCGGCTCGACACGGATGAACGGGCTGCGCGAATTGCGGGTCAAGGAAAGCGACCGGCTGAACGCGACCGCGGCGTTGCTGACGGCCAACGGTGTGAAGGTCGAGATCGACGGCGACGACATGATCGTGCACGGCACGGGCAAACCGCCGGCGGGTGGCGGACTGGTCGCGACCCATATGGATCACCGCATCGCGATGTCGGCCCTGGTACTGGGTCTGGTCACGGACCAGCCGGTGACCGCCGACGATGCCGGCTTCATCGAGACCAGCTTCACCGACTTCATTGGCCTGATGAACGGCGCCGGCGCGGATTTGCGGGCGCCGTGAGGATCGTCGCGATCGACGGGCCGGCCGCCGCGGGAAAAGGCACGCTGGCACGCCGGTTGGCCGCCGCGTTGGGTCTGCCTTATCTGGATACCGGGCTGCTGTATCGGGCGGTCGGACGTCTGGTGCTGGATGCTGGCGGCGACCCGCACGATCCGGCGATGGCGGAGGCCGCGGCTCGGCGTCTCGATCCAAGCGACCTCGGCCGGGCGGATTTGCGCGGACCCGCCGCGGATGCCGCGGCCTCGGGCGTTGCGGCCATCCCTGGGGTGCGGGCGGCGCTGCTGGATTTTCAGCGGGGGTTCGCGACCAAGGGCGGGGCAGTTCTGGATGGGCGCGACATCGGCACGGTCATTTTCCCGGACGCGCCGGTGAAGCTGTTCGTTACCGCGTCGCCGGCGGAACGCGCGCGGCGGCGGTGGCTGGAGTTGCGCGGCAAAGGGAGCGATGCCGACCTCGCGACGGTCGAGCGCGACATGCGCGCGCGCGACGAGCGTGATTCCGCCCGGTCCGCCGCGCCGCTGAAACCGGCTGACGATGCGGTGGTGATCGATACGTCGGACCTGGATGCCGAGGCAGCGTTTCAGGCGGCGTTGGCGGTGGTGCGGGATCGGCTGGGGTGATTTTGCTTGCTATGGTTGACCTGACCAACTAACCTGACCAGATAAATTTTCGGTTTGGCCGAAGATTTTTCGATCGCGTTAACCCTTCGTTAACCAAGGTGCGGTTATGACGGAAATCATGAACCTGTACGACGCCAAAGCGCAGCTATCCCGTCTTGTCGACCGCGCCGCGGCCGGGGAGGAGATCATGATTGCCCGCGCGGGGAAGCCGATCGTGCGGCTTGTGCCGGTCGAGGAAGCGTTGCCGCGTCAGCCGGGGTTGCTCAAGGGCCTTGTGATTCCGGACGCGCTGTTCGCGCCGCTGGCTGAGGATGAACTGGAAGATTGGGAGTCGTGAAGCTGCTGCTCGATACCCATGCGCTGGTGTGGTGGTGGACGGACGATGCCCGCTTGCCGGCTGCGGCGCGGGCGGCGATCGCGGCGCCGAGCAACATCGTGCATGTCAGCGCGGTTTCGGCTTGGGAGATCGCGACGAAGCACCGTGTCGGCACATGGCCCGAGGTTGAGCAGTTGATCGCGGAATTTTCCTCTTTGTTGCGGCGGTCGCGGTTTTACCCGCTGACGATTGCCATGGAGCATGCGCAGCGGGCCGGCGGCCTGGCTGGGCCGCATCGGGATCCGTTCGACAGGATGTTGATCGCGCAGGCGGGTCTTGAGTCCCTGCCCGTGGTGACCGCCGATCCGGTATTCGCGGCGTACGGGGTGCCGGTCATTTGGGACGCCGCCTGATTGGCGTCACATGACACGGTCGTTTCTCTTGACATCCCCACTGCCCGGCGTATGTGACATTCCATCTTCAACCGACCTGTGCCCTCGGCACGGGTAAGTCGTGCTTTCCGGTCGGCAAGCGCGCAATCCACGGCATCCCGGGGCCAGACCCGGACCTCCGTAACGGAACAAAAAGACACATGGCTCTATCCGCCACCGCCCGGGCCCCAGCGCCCGCGCAAGACCATTTCATGGGTGAAGATTTCGCGTCCCTGCTGGACGAAACCCTCGGCAAAGACACCGGCTTCGACGGCTCCGTCGTCACCGGCCGCATCGTCCGCCTCACCGACGACTATGCTGTCGTCGACGTCGGTCTGAAGTCCGAGGGCCGCGTTGCTCTCAAGGAATTCGGCCCCCCCGGTTCCATTCCCGACATCAAGCCCGGCGACACCGTTGAGCTGTATGTCGAGCGGTATGAAGACCGCGACGGTTCCATCGTCCTGTCGCGCGAGAAGGCTCGGCGCGAGGAAGCTTGGACCAACCTCGAAAAAGCGTTCGAAGCGCAGAAGCGCGTGGACGGCACGATCTATGGCCGGGTCAAGGGCGGCTTCACCGTCGACCTCGGCGGCGCCGTGGCGTTCCTGCCGGGTTCGCAGGTCGATATCCGCCC
>CAIRCM010000031.1 GCA_903877125.1 uncultured Acetobacteraceae bacterium
CGGGCCATGACGATGTAACGAGACCGCTGCGGCTTGGTTGAACGAGCCGGCGAAGCTGGGGTTCGACTCGGCGGCGCTGCCCCGGCGGGTGGCACATGGCAACCGAAAGCTGGCGGCACCGGAGGGGTTAAGATTGGACGAAATCGGCCACATCACCGACCTCGTCGCGAAGTTCACACCGGAATCGACCGGGAAGGGGTAAACTGGGCTTGGCGTTCGGCGCGGGGCGGACGATAACCCGCGCGGGCGGTGTGTGGCGGTCACATGACATGGGTTGATCTGGTTGTTCTGGGCGTAATCGCGCTCTCGGCGCTGTTGGCGTGTATGCGCGGGCTGGTGCGGGAGGTGCTGGGCATCGGCGCCTGGATCGGTTCGGTCGTGATCGCGTCGGCGCTGCAGCCCTGGGGCAAGCAGATCGCGATGCAGTGGATCAAGGACGAGCAGATCGCCGGAGCGGTCAGTTTCGTCGCCTTGTTCCTGGTCGCGGTGATCGTCCTGAAGATAATTGCCCGAATCATTGGCAACCTCGTCGACGGCATGGGGCTTGGCAGCATCGACCGGACGCTGGGTCTGCTGTTCGGGATCGCACGGGGTGGGTTGCTGGCGATCGTGGCCTATATAGTGGCGGGCATGACCACATCGATCGACCACTGGCCGGATGCGGCACGAGATGCTCGGTGCCTGCCTTACGTTTACAAGGGCGCGGTGTGGGTGCGGCAGAACGCCCTGCCGGAAGATTACCGGCCGAGGCTCTACGCCCCACCTTCCGCCCCGAACCCGACCGCCGACTCTCTTTTACAGGCTAGCCCGCAAGGCCGAGCAACCACCGGCAAGTAGCGGTTACCAGGAGACACCAGGCATGGCATTCGCAGTTGATCGTACCGGCGACGACGACACTCTGCACGAAGAATGCGGCGTGTTCGGCATCTGGAACGTGCCGGACGCGGCGAAGGTGACCGCGCTGGCGCTGCACTCGCTGCAGCACCGGGGACAGGAAGCAACGGGGATCGTGAGCTTCGAGAAGGAGCGATTCTGGTCGCACCGGGCCTTGGGGCTGGTGGGCGATGCTTACAGCGACCCGCGGACGATGGCGGCGCTGCCCGGGCACAACGCGATCGGTCACAACCGCTACGCCACCACCGGGGAGACGGTGCTGCGCAACGTCCAGCCGCTGTATGCCGATTTCGAATTCGGCGGATTCGCGGTGGCGCATAACGGGAATCTGACCAACGCCCATGTGCTGCACAAACAGTTGGTGCGGCGCGGCTGTCTGTTTCAGTCCACCACGGATTCCGAGGTGTTCGTCCATCTGATCGCCATCAGCCTTTACTCGACGGTCGAAGACCGGCTGATCGATGCGCTGAAGCAGGTCGTCGGGGCCTATTCGTTGGTGGCGCTGTCGAACAATGCGCTGTTTGGGGTGCGCGATCCACTGGGCGTGCGACCGCTGATCCTGGGGCGGATCGCGGGGAACGAGCAAGGCGGCTGGGTGCTGGCATCGGAAACCTGCGCGCTGGACATCGTCGGCGCGGATTATGTGCGCGATGTCGAACCGGGCGAGATCGTGGTGATCGACGACAACGGGGTGCGCAGCATCAGGCCGTTCAAGCAGGCGACGGAACGGTTCTGCGTGTTCGAATACATCTATTTCGCTCGGCCGGATTCCGAGATGGCCGGGGTCGGCGTTTATGGCGCTCGCAAGGCGATCGGGGCCGAGCTTGCGCGCGAAGCCGGCGTTTCGGCCGATGTCGTGGTGCCGGTACCGGATTCAGGGGTGCCGGCGGCGATGGGCTACGCAGCCGAAAGCGGTATTCCGTTCGAGCTTGGCATCATCCGCAATCATTATGTCGGTCGCACGTTCATCGAGCCGACCGACCATATCCGCAATCTCGGCGTGAAATTGAAGCATTCCGCCAACCGGCCGGTGCTGGACGGCAAGCGGGTGATCCTGGTGGACGATTCGATCGTGCGCGGCACCACCAGCCGGAAAATCGTGGAGATGGTGCGCAATGCCGGGGCAACGGAGGTGCATATGCGGATATCGTCCCCGCCGACGACGCATTCGTGTTTCTACGGCATCGACACCCCGGAAAAAGAGCAACTGATGGCACACCGGCTGACAGTGGCGGAGATGGCTCGGGAGATCGGGGTGGACAGTCTGGCTTTCATTTCCATCGACGGTCTGTATCGGGCGCTTGGCAAGCCCGGGCGGAATAACGCCGAACCGCAATATTGCGATGCGTGTTTTACCGGGGATTATCCGATCGAATTGCCGGATCAGGGCGTCGCGGCGGAACGTCAGCTCAATCTGCTCGCCGCCGCGAAATGACGGACATGCCTTTGAAGGATTGCGTGGCGCTGGTGACCGGCGCCAGCCGGGGGATTGGCGCGGCGACGGCGATCGCGCTGGCCGGGCTTGGGGCGCACCTGGTGATCACCGCGCGCACCCAAGGCGGGTTGGAGGAGACCGATGACGCGATCCGGACCGCGGGCGGGTCGGCGACGCTGCTGCCGCTGGACTTGCGGGAAGGGGACAAGGTCGATCTGCTGGGACCGAGCATCTATCAGCGGTTCGGGCGGCTGGATGTCCTGGTGCATTGCGCGGGGGAACTGGGGCAGCTGACGCCGGCCGGGCATATCCTGCCGAAGGATTGGGCCGATGTGGTCGGGGTCAACCTGTCGGCGGCGTGGCGGCTGATCCGCTCGACCGATCCGTTGCTGCGCCAGTCCGATGCGGGACGGGCAGTGTTCGTGACGGACAAGGTGGCTCGGGAGCCGGCGGCGTATTGGGGCGCGCTGGGCGCGACCAAGGCGGGCATGGAGAATCTGGTGCGGGCGTGGGCGGCGGAGACGACGCAGACGAAGGTGCGGATCAATCTGTTCGACCCCGGCGTGGTGCGCAGCCGGATGCGCTCGGCGGCATTTCCGGGGGAGAATCCGGCGACGTTGCCGGGTCCGGAGACGGTTTCGGGTGCCTTGGCGGCGCTGTGTCTGCCGGAGGAGGTCCGCCACGGTGCGCTGATCGTGGCGGGATCCCAGTAAGCGGGTTTTACTGACGGAACAGCGTCGCGACCGTGGTGTGGGGCCAGTCGATGCCCTCGAAGCTGAGGATGACGGTCTGGGAATATTGCAGGACGTCAAACGGGCGGCCGGCGGCGGGGACGACGTGTTCGATCCAGAATGTCGCGTCGACTTTTCTGGTTTTGGCGTTGTTGCTGACCGAATTGGCCAGGAACGGGATGTTCACGACGCCTCCGGCCGGGTCTGTCGACACATGCAGTGTCGTGGTTTCGGCGATTTCCGCGGCGAACGTTGCCATATCGGCTTCCAGGACCAGATTGGGATTGTCGAACACACCTGGGATCTTGTCGTAGGGCACGGGCGCGGGCGGCGGCAGTGCCGACAGGTAGCCCAGGGGGATATGGACCAGGGGCTGATGGGTTGGGTCCGGTTTGACCAATCCGTTGGAGTGCAGGACAGGGAAGGTCGGCCGCCCGGGGGCGCGTGACCCCTGCCCCTGCAATTGTACCGTGCTGCCATGGGGGATCGCGCCTTGGCGCACGATCGTCGGGCCGGCGGCAGGTATGGTGGTGGCGGGCACGTTGAGCCAGAACCCAGGCTCCATATGCAGCGGATCGTGGGGTGGGTTGGCATCCGAGATCGATTGCAGATAGCGAAGGCCATAGATATCGATATCGAGTTGTCCCTGTTTGTTATCGTCGATCGTAACCTGCGAGCCGCGATTGGGGACGGGGGCACCGATCGGCGTGAATTCCAGCGTTTCCCTGGTTGCGTTCATGAGGATACGGAACGCTTTCGGGCCTGTGCTGGGCAAGCGGTTGTCGAAATCGGGCAGGAACATCATGTTGAAGCCGGTGCCGGTCCAATTGCCGGCGAGCGGTGCCAGAAAACCAAGGGTGTTCGCCTGCGCGCTTAGCGCCTGGCCGGCACGAAAATGTGCTACCGATACCATGATATCCTCCCGCCGGTCCGTTATGTCCGTATTCTTATTGTTGGCACGATACGTCACGATAGTCAATGGCAACGAACGACCCGGGCGGTCGTAGCGTCTGACAAACGAGGCCAGCGCCGACGCCCCCGTCCTTTCGGACAGGGTTGTTTCAGGCGGTCGCGGTCAGCGGATCGTCGGGGGGGTCTTCGCCTATGAGATAGCCGAGCACCTGGCGCATTCGGTCCTTCCGGAGGTCGCGCCAGTTCCATTCCCAGGTGTCCGGGCGTTTGTCGCGTTCCTTCTGGAAGGCGATTTCCCGTTTGCGGCGGATGGCGAAGAGCTTGCTCAGGCTGCCACCGTAATATTCGAACACATGGAGCAGCACGTTACCCATCTCCCCAGTGCAGAAGGCGGGGACGACGCCGAGGTCGAGGCAGATCCTGACCATGGTGCGGCCGATGGGGGTGCGGCGGACCTCGGCCTCCAACTCCTGCATCGTGGGGATGTGGGCGGATTCCGGGTTGTACGGGAGGCTGCGCTTGCGGGGGATTTTTGGGGACGCGCAGGCCGCGGGGCGGTGGCCGGCCCGGGGTTGGTGCGGGGCTCGACGACGGGAATGTCCCGGCCGCGCTTGGCGCGGGCACTCAGGTAGGCCTCCAGCGCGAGCAGGCGGAGGATGCCGCGTTGAATGCGGGCGAGGACGACCGGCAGGTTGTGGGTACCGAAGGCGACGCCGATGGACGCGAATTGGGGTGTCTCGCCTTTGGCATTGACGGTCTCGGCGAGGCGGCGACCGTGGCCGAGCAGGATGCGGACGAGTTGGAGGAGGGCTGCGATGGTTTCCGGCATGGTTACCGCTGGCACGACCTTGGCGCGGCGATCCGGGGTGGGATCGGGCGGTGTCGGTCGGGTGGTGGTGGTTGCCGGGGCCATGCCCGTCCACTAACTCATTTGTTAGGTTATGTCAAGGCAAAATTACCTCGGGCCGTGCGCGGTTTTTGCGAAGCGCGACCGGGGCGGCAGCGACAAAGGTCTTGCCGGCCGCGCCGTCGATTGCCGACGGCGCGGGGCTGTGCCATCCCCCTTATCGATCGCAACAGGAGCAATGATCCCATGGCCCGCGTGCCCTACCTCGAACCCGCCGACCTCGCCGACGACGACAAGGATCTGCTGAAACGTCCGATCTGGCTGGCCAAGGCGCTGGTCAACTCGCCGAAAGCGGCGCGGGCGTTTTTCGGCCTGGGGGGATATATCCGGCATGGCAGCAAGCTCGATCCCCGTCTGCGGGAATTGGCCATTTTGCAGGTCGGCTGGCTGGCCAAATCGCCCTACGAATGGTCGCATCATGTGAAGCTGGGGCATGATTTCGGGGTCAGCTACGAGGACGTGCAGGCACTGATCGACGACACCGATGGCAAGCCCACGACGCTGGATGCCATCACCCGGCTGGTGCTGCAAGCCGCGCGCGAAATCACGACGGGTGGCGAAATGGCAGCGGACACGTTCGCCGCGCTGCAGGCCGAATGGGGCAACGAGTTGGCAATCGACCTGACGCTGACGATCGCCTTTTACAACGCGGTGGTGCGGGTGCTTGGCACGCTGAAGATCGACGTGGAGCCGGAGTATCAGCCTTACCTGGATAAGTTCCCGCTGAGAGGTTAGAGGGGGGCGTTCACACCGGTCGGTGCTGGTGAGGCGGGAAGGTCGGACGCAATGCGGACCGGCGTAGCGGGGCTGGGTGGCATGACCGATACGGATGGACGAAACCTCCACTCCCATAGCTTCCTCGGGGCCGGGCATGCGGCCAGCGAGCGGAAGACGTGGGCGGTCATCTGGCTTTGCGCGGCGATGATGGTGGCGGAGATCGGGGGCGGCTGGCTGTTCGGCTCGATCGCCCTGGTCGCCGACGGCCTGCACATGAGTACCCATGCCGGCGCGCTGCTGCTGGCGGCACTCGCCTACACCTACGCGCGGAAATTCGACAACGACGCGCGCTTCACCTTCGGCACGGGCAAGCTGGGCGACCTCGCGGGGTTCACCAGTGCGATCGTGCTGGCGATGATCGCGCTGCTGATTGGCTATGAGTCCGTCGTCCGGCTGATCGACCCGGTGGCAATCAAGTTCGCGGAGGCGATTCCGATCGCTTGCCTCGGGCTGGCGGTGAACGTGGTGAGTGCCTGGCTGTTGAGCGGGGGCGATCACGATCACCACGATGCCCATGATCATGGGCACGATCATGGGCACCATCACCACCACCGCGACAACAACATGCGGGCCGCGATCGTTCACGTGATCGCGGATGCCGCGGTTTCGGTGCTGGTAATCGTCGGTTTGCTGCTTGCGCGGTCGTTTGGCTGGCTCTGGATGGATCCGCTCGCCGGGCTTGTCGGCGCCTGCGTGATCGCCAGTTGGTCGATGGGGCTGATCCGCGACACCGGGGCGATTCTGCTCGACATGAATCCGGACCGGCACATGGCGCACCATGTGCGGGAGGCGATCGAGGCGGAGGGCGACATCCTGGCCGATCTGCATCTCTGGCGCCTTGGGCCAGGGCACCTCGGCGCGATCGTGGCGGTACACACGGGTTCGCCTCGGCGGGAGGACTACTATCGCGAGAGGCTCGCCCGCTTCAAATCCCTGTCCCACCTGACGATCGAGGTGCGGCATATCTAGCAGGCTGCTGAAAAACTGGGTCGGTCGGTCTGCTGGCGCCTTTCCGCGCAGGATTCGTCCAAAACTCGCCACGATGTGACAACATCGTGTCTTCGCTTTGTCCTTTCCTGCACGAAAACTCGCTCAGCAGCCCTCAACGACCAGTTTTTCAGCAGCCTGCTAGAGCGTGATCGCCAGAGGTGGAATAACACG
>CAIRCM010000032.1 GCA_903877125.1 uncultured Acetobacteraceae bacterium
GCGTGGATACCGGCATTCGCCGGCATGACGTGATTCGGTCGGCCGGTACGTCAAAGTTTATACGGGCTGACGTGATTCGGTCGGCCGGTACGTCAAAGTTTATACGGGCCGGTATTATAGAGCGTGATCGCCAAAGGTGGAACCACACGGCGGCGTGAATCACGCGATCAAACAAAGGGTTATAGAGCACGGGATGACGCGCATCTGGGGAGGTCGGTGATGCGAGGGACGCTCGGGGAGAAGATCGGCGAAGGCAACTTCGCGGACGTGCATGCTTGGGCGCGCGGCCAGGTCGTGAAGCTGTTCAAAGTCGGCTTCTCGCAGCAACTCAGCTCGCACGAGGCGCGAATGACCCGCGCCGCCTTCGCCGCCGGAGCCCCGGCGCCGGAGGTGCTTGGCGAGGTCACCGTGGACGGGCGCTTCGGCATCGTGCTGTCGCGCCTCGACGGACCGACCCTGCTGCAACTCACACGCGACGGCACCATGTCGTTCTCACGGGCGGGCTAGATCCTCGCGAACGTCGTCGTTTCCGTGCACCGGACACCGCCGCCCCGGGACGTCGCTTCTCTGCGCGACTGGATCGACCACGTCTCCCGGCACGACGGCCGCGGCAGGCTTTCGAGCCGCTCCGCCGCGGCCGTCCTCGCCCTGATCGACCGCCTGCGACCAGACGACGAGCTTTGCCACGGCGATGTCCACCCCGGCAACACGATCATGACGGCGGATGGTCCGAGGCTCGTCGATTGGACATGGTCGATGCGCGGGCCCGTCGCCCTCGAGCTTGGTTTCAGCCACTTCATCCTGACCGAGGTCGCCCCGGAACGCGTGGATGACCCACGGCGGCCGCTTGCCGTCAACGCGGCGATGCAGTCCGAATACGCGCGGCTGACCGGCATGTCCCCCGCCGCGCTGACGGCGGCGATCGAGGACTACCTGCCGATCGTCCATGCCTTCAACCTCCTCCTGGGGCCGGAAAGCGCCCTGCGGGAACGGCTGATCCAGCGCCTGGAAGCGGCCCTGCCGACAGACCACTCTGGTTTGCCGACGCTGCCTTAGCGCGTGACGTGGCGGCCCACTCTCACGGCACCGGCGGCGACCATTCTTGCCGAGCGCAGGATCTGTTACGAGGCCCTGGAGCGCACCAGCCGATGACGCAGCCGACTCCATGGGCTAAAGGTGTCGATCATCCGAGGACACGACAGAGAGCCCATGAACAAGTCCACCGCCGACGCCTTTCGTGTGACCACCCAGGGCATCCAGCGCGAGCTCGGCGCCTTCGTCGTCGGCACCTGCTTCTCCAACGACGGCCGCACACTCGCCTTCGCACTCGGCGACGGCACGGTGCGGCTGGTCGCGATGTCCGACCTCGACACGTGGAACACGGTCGAGGTCCATGACGGTGGAATCCTCGCCCTCGCGGCGGACGCCCGGCCCGATGGTTTCGTCACCGGCGGGGACGACGGCAAGTTGCGCCGCATCGCCCCCGATGGAACCGTGTCCGACATCGCCCAGTTCGGCATGAAATGGGTCGAGCAGGTCGCAACCCATACCGCCGGTGTCGTCGCCGCGGGTGTCGGCAAGGTCGTGCACCTGTTCGATGCCGCCGGCAAAAAACTGAAGGAATTGGTGCATCCCTCAAGTGTCACCGGCCTCGGCTTCGACATGCGGGGCAAGCGGATCGGGGCATCGCACTACAACGGTGCCACCCTCTGGTTCATCGCCGCCAAGGTCGACAGCCCGCGGAAGCTCGAATGGAAAGGCAGCCATACCGGCATCGCCATCCATCCGAAAGACGAAGCCGTCGTCACCGCCATGCAGGAAAACGCCCTCCATGGCTGGGCGCTGCCCGATCTCAAGCACATGCGCATGAGCGGCTATCCCGCCAAAACCCAGTCCCTGTCATTCAGCAGGGGCGGTAAATGGCTGGCCAGCAGCGGCGCGGACGCGATGGTCCTGTGGCCGTTCCACGGTGGCGGCCCGATGGGCAAAGCGCCCACCGAGCTGGCTGGCGGCGATGGTATCATCTGCAGTCAGGTCGCCTGCCACCCGATCAACGACATCGTCGCGGGCGGCTTCGCCGACGGTCTGGTCGTGGTCGCCGACATCGCCTCGTCCCGCATCGTCCCGGTCGTTCCGCCCGGTCACGGCCCCATCGCGGCGCTGGTCTGGAGCACGGACGGCACCCGCCTCGCCATCGGAACCGAAACCGGATACGCCGCCATCGTGGATTTCGCCGCGCGCGGATAACCCCCGCGCGGGCGCCATCGGCCCCTCAAGCACTTGTGTGCTCACATGCTCGGGAAATCCCGACAGAACGGCCGCGTACCATATTTCACCGAACCCGCCATCGGTATAATGTGCAACTATCGCTGCACAAAACGAAATGGAGATCGCACCCGATGGCCTGGTTCACGAGGGTTACCCGATTTGGCGACGTGCAGCTTGTCTACGGGCAGGAGCACGGCATGACCTGCGGCATCGCCAGCGTCATGATGTGCATCTTCAAGGTCAACAAGCTCACCCCCGGCAAAAGCGCGGTGACGGTCGAACAGGACATCATCCAAAGATACACCAACGCCCTGGGTGTCGGGTATGCACCCGAAACCACTGGCACTTATCCGGACAAGCTATGCACAGTGCTGAACGCCTTCACCTCCGGCACATGGCGCTGGCACAACACCCCGCCGAACGATGTGACGGCGGCGCTGGTCGGTAAGGTCGGCGTGTCCGGCGCGTTCGGCCCGATCGTGAATGTCGAGCCGGTGATCCTCGGGGTTGACTGGGACCTCGGCGGCGCTCATTGGGTGGTGGTGGATACCATTCGCGATGTCTTGGGCCGCCGCTACGCGACCGTTTGCGATCCGTGGGACGCGAATGTCCACATGCAAGTACTCCCCAAATCCGGACCGTTCGTCTACGACGCCGCACACGGCGGATTCATGATGAACTTCGGCGGCACCGCGCCCAAAGGCGACACCCAGCCATACCAAGGCGCCGGCGCCAAGGGCCAGGTGAAAAACTGGGGCATGATCTATCGCGACTGATCGCATTTTTTCTCAGGCCGAGCGCAATGCTGTCCTGAACAGGAGACAGCATTGACCGCACCGGCTTGGGTATTTCTGCGCCAGTTCATCACCTCCCCGCGCAGCGTCGGCGCCATCCTCCCCAGTTCCGCTGCCCTGGCCGAGGCGATGGTGGCACCGATCGATTTCGCCAAGGGCCCAACAATCGTCGAGTTCGGTCCCGGCACGGGCGCGTTCACCCGCACGATCGCACAACGGCTGCGCCCGCCCGGCCGCTACCTCGGCATCGAGCTGAACGAAGCCTTCTGCGCCACCCTCGCGGCGGAGTTTCCCGAACAGACCTTTGTCCATGGCAGCGTCGCGGACCTCACGACAATCCTCGCTCAGCACGGTATCGACCGGGTGGACGCGATCGTTTGCGGGCTGCCTTGGGCGTCTCTGCCGATCGCCTTGCAGGAACGGGTCTTCGGCGAAATCCACCGCGCACTCGTGCCCGGCGGGGCGTTCATGACCTTCGCCTATTTGCATGGCCTGATCCTGCCCGGCGCCCAGGCCCTGCGCCAACGTTTGCAGAGCAGTTTCGCCAGCGTCGAACATTCGCCGACGGTCTGGGCCAACGTCCCGCCGGCCTTCGCCTATATCTGCCGGACCCAAGCCTGATACATCGGCTTATCGGGAGATGAACGGTTGCCGGCGTATTCGTCCCCCCAACAGTCAGCCCGGCATAACAACGAACCGCCGATCACACCGCCGCGTGCGCCCCGCGCCCGAACATCCGGTCCAGCTCCTCCGGCGCGGCCTTGTCGAACTGCGTTGTCGCCGCCCGAACCTCCGCAACCTTCGCCAGCGCCGCCTGCACCGCCGGACGAGCGTCGATCTCCGCCACCCAGCGGGCCACGTTGGGGAACTTGGCCATCGCCTCGGCCCCCATCAACGCCGGAATATTCCGCAGCCACGGATGCGTGGCGACATCGGCGACGCTGTACTCGCTGCCGGCGAGAAAAGCGTTGTGCGCCAGCCGCTGGTCGATAACCTCGGTCACCCGAGTCGCCTGCGTGATGTAGCGGCTCTTCGAGTAGTCGTTCCCAGCCGGGGCGAAGCGGATGAAATGCACCATCTGCCCGAACATCGGCCCGACCGTGGACATCTGGGTCATCAGCCACTGGATCGCATCGTACTTCGCCGCGGTGTCGGTCGGCAGCAGCTTGCCGGTCTTCTCCGCCAGATACAGCAGGATCGCGCCGGATTCGAAACAGGTGTACGGCTTCCCGCCCGGCCCGTCCGTATCCACGATCACCGGCACCTTCGCGTTCGGGTTCAGCGTCAGAAAATCCGCGTCGAACTGCTTGCCGGTGAACACGTCCACCGGCGCCACCGTATATGCCAGCCCGAGTTCCTCAAGCGCGATGTAGACCTTGACAACGTTGGGGCTGCCCATGCCGTAGAGTGTGATCATTGCTCATTTTCTCCAGAAATTATCGGGTCTTGGGCATCTCGAACCCGGCCCCGCGCTCGACGAAGCGGAACATGGTCGAAATATCGTCGTCCGGCGAGCCCGCAAGCATCGCGTGATGGATCATCATCCGCGCGGTCTGGCAAAGCCACATGGGAACGCCCAGATCCTCGCCCTGCTCGACCGCGAGGTCCATGTCCTTCTTAAGGATGTGCATCGCCGCGCCAAAGTTAAAATCCCGGGTCAGCACGGCCTGAGGCAGCACCTTCTTCAAAGTCCCGTTGTCGCCCGTCCCCACCGAGATCGCCTTCAGCAGCACCTCCGGATCGACACCGCCTTTCGCGCCCATCACGAAAGCTTCCGACGACGCGACCAGGGAGATGATGAACAGCGCATTGTTGGTCAGCTTCAGCACCTGCGCCGCGCCCGGCCTGTCCCCCGCGATGGTGATCGTCGGCCCCCATAGCGACAGCAGCGGCATCACTTGCTCCACCGTTGCCGGATCCCCCGATACCATCACCGAAAGCGTCCCCGCCGCCGCCCCGCTCGGTCCCCCCGAAATCGGGCAATCGACGATCGTCACGCCTTTCGGGGTCATCGCCGCCTCGACTTCGCTCAGGAACTTCTGCCCAACCGTGCAGGTGTTCACCAGGATCTTCATCCGGTTCCCCAGCAGCAGCCCATCGTCCCCGAACACCACCGACCGGAACGCCTCCAGCGTCGGCAGGGAGACGAACACGATCTCGCACTGCTCCGCCATCTCCCGCGGGGTCGTGACCTGCCGCGCCTGCCGGTCGAGCAACGGCTTCATCGCCGCCGGATTCCGGTCGAGAACCGTCAATTGGTGCCCGGCATCCAACAGCTTGGTCGCCATCGGCTGTCCCATCGAACCCACGCCCAGATAACCCGCTTCCATTCGCGTTCCCCCCATCGATCCAAAGCACAATCGGCCAGAGGGCCGCCATGCGACAATACCCCTTGTCATACGGCCGCCATCCCCACATGACACAGGCCGCCACGAACAACCGGGACACCATGACCCACGACCTCTTCGCCCAAATGCGGGAGCAGGTGCTGATCGCCCTGCGCACCCTCGTCCCCGACCTGCCGGACGAGGTCGCCGCGCGCGTGGAGGTCACGCCGACCCGCGATCCCGCCCATGGGGACATGGCGACCAACGCCGCGATGGTTGCCGCCAAGCTCGCCCGCCAGCCGCCCGCGAAACTCGCCACAGGCTTGGTTGCCTATCTCGGCGAAGCGCCCGACGTCGCCGAGGCCGCCGCCGCCGGCCCGGGCTTCGTCAACCTGCGCCTCGATCCCGCCGCCTATCGCGCCCTGATCCCCACGATCCTGCGCACCGGTGAGCATTACGGCGATTCCACCATCGGGACCGGGGTCAGGGTCAACGTCGAATACGTGTCCGCCAACCCGACGGGCCCGATGCATATCGGCCATTGCCGTGGCGCCGTCGTGGGCGATGCGCTGGCCAACCTGCTGGCCAAAGCCGGCTTCGAAGTCACCAAGGAATACTACATCAACGATGCGGGCAATCAGGTCACCGCCCTCGCCTGGGCCGCCTATTGGCGCTACCTCCAGGCCATCGGTACACCGCTGACCGAGGAGGAATTTTCCAACGAGGTTCCCGGCGGTCTGCAATATCGCGGCGAATACCTGATCCCCGTCGGTAACGCTTTGGCCGCCGAGCACGGCAGGTCGCTGGCCAACGACGATCTCGGCATCGCCGCGCCCGACCTGTGGATCGATCGGGTACGTAACGTCACCATCGACACCATGATGCGCGAAATCCACGTCGACCTCGCGCAACTCGGCGTCCAGCAGCAGGTTTTCAGCTCCGAACGCGCATTGGTCGCCTCCGGCGCGGCCGACGCGACCATCGACCGTCTCGCCGCCGACGGCCTGATCTACGAGGGCGTGCTGGAACCCCCCAAGGGCAAAGCCCCCGACGACTGGGAGCCTCGGCCCCAAACCCTGTTCCGCTCTACACAATTCGGCGACGACGTGGACCGGCCGCTGCGCAAGTCCGATGGTTCCAACACCTATTTCGCCAACGATATTTCCTACCATGCCGACAAGATCGATCGCGGCTTCGACATCCTGATCGACGTCCTCGGTGCCGATCACGGCGGCTACGTCGCCCGGATGCGGGCGGCGGTGAAGGCGCTGTCCGGCGGGCGGACAAAATTCGAAGCGGTGCTTTGCCAGATCGTCCACATCATGCGCGGCGGCGTGCCCGTGCGCATGTCCAAGCGCGCCGGCAGCTACGTCACGCTGTCCGACCTGCTCGATGAGGTCGGCAAGGATGCCGTCCGCTTCACCATGCTGACCCGCAATGCCGACGCACAGATGGAATTCGACCTCGACAAGGTACTGGCGACGACCCGCGAAAACCCTGTCTTCTACGTGCAGTACGCCCACGCCCGCATCCGTTCCGTCCTGCGTGCCGCCGCCGAAATTCTGCCGCCCGAGGCAATGACCGACGCCGTTTTGGCGGGAGCCGACCTTGGCAGTCTGCAGGCCGATGCCGAACTGGCGCTGATGCGCCGTCTCGCTGCTTGGCCGCGCACCGCCGAAGGCGCCGCATTGGCAAGGGAGCCGCATAGAATAGCGTTTTTTCTCTATGACTTGGCGTCCGACTTTCATATGCTGTGGAACCGTGGTAAAGACGACGCCGCGCTGCGGTTCCTACAGAAGGATCGCCCGGTTGAAACGCTTGCTCGTCTTGCCCTGATCGCGGCCACCGCTGTGACGATACGGTCGGGCTTGGCGGTCATGGGTGTAACGCCCGTCGAAGAAATGCGCTGACGTCCCGGTCCAACCCGGGGCTTCGTTCATCCCCAAGGGAAAGACCTGGACCGTGTCAGACGATATCTCCATCCCCCCGCCCGGTTATTACAACCAGCGTGGCCGTGTGTCGGAGCCTCCTTCGGGCACCTTCGGCGCCGGCCGCATCGCGTTGATCATCCTGGCCGCGGTCGGCGTAGGTGCGATCGGTGCGTCGGTCATTCACTACCGCGGTGGCCCGGTGCCGGTGATCCAGGCCGATCCCAACCCGATCCGCGTGCGGCCCGAAAACCCCGGTGGGCAGCCGGGCGCGGGTGCCAACAACAATGTGCTGGCCGACGACAGCAACCCCGCCAACAGCAGGCTGGCCCCACCGCCGGAAGTGCCGAACCCGCAAGCCTTGCGGGCACCGCCAGCCCCGACCCCGGCCCCCGGTGCAACGCCCACACCCACGCCGGCACCCACGCCGCCTGCCGCCGTCACCGCGCCCGCGCCCCGGCCGAAACCCCCGACCGTAGCCGCCCCCGCCGCCGTGCCCGTGCCGCCCGCCGCCCATCCGGCCCCCCATGGCAAGGTCATCATCCAGCTCGCCGCGCTGGAAACCGAAGCCGGCGCCAGAACCGAATGGCAGACGCTGGCGAAGCGCTTCCCCGATCTGCTGTCCGGCCACGAGCCCGTGTTCAGCAAGATCGAGCGTGCGGGCAAAACCTACTGGCGTGTGCGCACCAGCGGCTTCCCCGATACCGAACACGCCAAAGCGGTCTGCGAGAAAATCCGCGCCAAGGGCGGCACCTGTTCGGTCGCCGATTTCTAGCCCGCGATGCGCAACCGCGTCATGGCCCGGCTTGTCCGGGCCACCCATGGCGGCACCTGTGCTTCGGGAGTTGGCCCGGACAACCCCAGCCACAATCCGTCGGAGCAAGGTCCGCCCGATCGTCTGCCCGCCCCGATCCCATCATGAAACCAGCCATCGTCGGCATCGCCGGCCCTGTCCTGCTGCCCGAGGAAGCCGCGCTCTTCCGCGCCCATCCGCCGGCGGGCGTCATTCTCTTCCGCCGCAACATCGGCGATCCCGAACAACTCGCCAGCCTGATCGTGGCTCTCCGCGAAGTCCTCCCGGAAGCCGCATCCATCATGGTCGATCAGGAGGGCGGCCGCGTCGCCCGCCTCCGCCCGCCGCACTGGCGCGACCATCCTCCCGCCCGGGAGATCGGCCACCTCTTCGCCCGCGACCCCGCCGCCGCGCTGCGCGTCGCCTTCCTGACCGGCGCGCTGATCGGCGCTGACTGCCGCGGGGTTGGCTTCACCGTCGCCGCCGCCCCGGTGCTCGACCTCTCGATCCCCGGGGCGCACGACGTCATCGGCGACCGCGCGCTGGCCGAGGACTCGGGGATCGTCGCCCGCCTCGCCCGAGCGATGGCCGCCGGCATTGGTGCGGCCGGCGTGCAGCCGATCGGTAAACACGTGCCCGGCCATGGCCGCTCCCGCGTCGACAGCCACCTGGGCCTCCCCAGAGTCGAAGCCAACGATCTCGCCGCCGACATCCTGCCTTTCGCGCTGAATGCCGATCTCCCCTGGATGATGACCGCCCATATCGTATATCCCGCGTTTGACCCCATATTGCCGGCAACGCTGTCCGCTCGGGTTATCGGTGGGATCATCCGCGGGCGGATCGGCTTCGAAGGAGTTCTGGTGACCGACGATCTGGCCATGAAGGCGCTGTCCGGCGAACCCGCCGATCTGGCAAGCCGAGCACTCGCCGTTGGGTGCGACGTCGCGCTCTATTGCAGCGGCGAATTCGCACCCACCGAGGCGCTGCTGCGCACCTGCCCGCCGCTCACCGCCACCGCCGCCCGCCGCCTGGAAGCCGCGCGTAACTGGGCCGCGCGCCGGCACCTGCGCCTCGATCCGGTAGCGCTGGCCGCCGAACGCGACCGGTTATACGCATGAGCTGGCTTCTCGATCTCGCGCTGGCCATCGTGCCGGCCGTCCTGGCCATCACCTTGCATGAGGCCGCGCATGGCTACGCCGCCTTGGCCCTGGGCGACACCACGGCCCGCGATGCCGGCCGCCTGTCGTTGAACCCGCTGCGCCACGTCGACCGCGTGGGCACACTGATTCTGCCAGGCTTCCTGCTGGCCACCCAGCTCATCCTGCCGCCGCATCGCGTGTCGTTCATGTTCGGATGGGCCAAGCCCGTGCCGATCGGCGCCTACCGGTTCCGCGATCCACGCCGTGGGATGGCCATCGTCGCGGTCGCCGGCCCGGCGATGAACTTCTTCCTCGCCTGGATCGGCGCCATCCTCGTGCAGTTCATTTCCAACGAGATCGCCACCGAGTTCCTGTTCTACTTCATCCTCACCAACCTCGTCCTCGGCCTGTTCAACCTGCTGCCGATCCCCCCGCTGGACGGTGGCCGCGTCGTGGTCGGCCTGTTGCCGCTGGAACTCGCCCGCGCCTGGGCACAGCTCGAACGGTACGGAATCCTGATCGTCCTTGGCGTCGTGTTCCTCTTGCCGCGCGTTACCGGCTTCGATCCGGTCGGACAGGTGCTGCAAACCGTGCTGCCATGGGCCTTCCGCATCGTCTTCATGCTGGCCGGCCACGACCTGCATGGCCCCCAATTCTTCTGATCCCATCCCGGCCCGCGACAGCCTCGTTCTGAGGCTGGACGGGTTCGAGGGCCCGCTGGACCTGCTGCTCGACCTCGCCCGCGCCCAGAAGGTCGATCTGGCGAAAATCTCCATTCTCTCCCTGGTCGAGCAGTTCCTCGCCGTGATCGAGGGCGCCCAACGCGTCCGCCTGGAACTCGCCGCCGACTGGCTGGTGATGGCGGCCTGGCTCACCTGGCTCAAATCCCGCCTGCTCCTGCCCGCCGATCAGCAGGAGATGGAGGATGGCGCCGTCGCCGCCGAAGCCCTCGCCAACCGCCTCCGCATGCTCGCCGAGGTTCGCCTGCTGGCCATCTGGCTCGGCGCCCGGCCGCGCCTGGGGCAAGACGTCTTTGCCCGCGGCATGCCGGAAGACCATACCGAAATCGACCGATCCCGCCTGACCGTGGACCTCGGGTCGCTGGTCGCGTCCTACCTCCGCTCCGCCAAACGCAGCGCCGTCGATCGGCTCTATCGCCCCCGCGCTTTGACCCTCTGGACCGTGCAGGACGCCCTCCGCCGCCTCGGCGCCATGCTCGGCAGCGTGCCCGACTGGGCAACATTGGAAAAATTTCTGCCAGACCACATGACCAGCCCCGAAGAACGCCGCGCCGCCCTCGCCAGCACCTTCCTCGCCGGCCTCGAACTTGCCCGCGACGGGGTGCTGCATCTGCGCCAGGAAGCCGCATTCGGCCCGATCGAACTGCGCCGGCGACAGGAGACCGACCAATGACCGATATCCCGGACGATTGGGTCCGCCTGGCCGAGGCCATGATCTTCGCCGCCGCCAGCCCCGTATCCCGCCGCGCTCTGTCCCAACTCCTGCCCGATGAAGCCGACACCGATGCCGTCGTCGCCGCCCTCCAGGCGCGCTACGACGGCCGCGGCGTGGAACTCATCGAAGCCGGCGGCGGCCTGCAATTCCGCACCGCACCCGACCTCGCCCCCAAGCTGCGCCGCGTCGTCCAACTCGCCCGCCGCCTGCCGCGCGTGGCGATGGAGACCCTGGCGATCGTCGCCTACCATCAACCGCTCTCCCGCGCCGAGATCGAGCATATCCGCGGCACCGCTTTGTCCCAACAAACCCTGGAAGCCCTGCTCGAAGCCGAATTGATCGAACCGAAAGGCCGCCGCGAAACCCCCGGTCGCCCAACGACCTGGGGCACGACCGCGCGCTTCCTCTCGCAGTTCGGTCTGAAGGACCTGAAGGAACTGCCGCCGCCGGAGGATCTGTTGCTGGAACCGCCGAAAAGCGGGGAGGGGTGACGACCGGTTCATCACCGTATCGTGACATTACGAATCCGTGAGGTATCTGTTGCCGTCGATCTCACTGAGATACATTCTCCCAGTTATACAAACACCGGGAGACATGCGCTGTGTTTCAGTTGGAACGCCCCTCGATGGCTGTCAACGACCCGCGGGTCAGCGCCGGCACCTTCATGCGCCGGTTCCAGATGTGGAACTCCTGGGACATCGCGGCGGGCGAGTCGCGGCAGCACATCATCGATTGGGTGGCTGCTGTCGCGCGTGGCGCGCCCGGCGGCAAGTTGAAAAACCTTGTCCTGAGCTGTCACGGCCTGCCGGCCTACCTCATGCTCGGCCAGGGGTTCGACATGACCAATCTGCCGATGTTCGCCGCATGGCGCGGGCTGATCGAAAAGATATGGTTGCCAAACTGCCGGGTCGCCGAGATCCCCACCCCAGCCGGTCAGACCACGCTGAACAGCCAGTACCCCACGATGCGGACCGGCGATGGCAATATGTTCTGCTCCGGACTGGCCAGTACCGTCCATTGCTATGTCGTCGCTTCGACCGAAACCCAGTGCGAGGCGCTGATAACCGTGCCGGTCGATCAAATGACCAGCTTCGAGGGTCTCGTCCTCTGCTACGGACCTGACGGCGCGATCAGTTGGCAGGCACGCAACCCGTCCACCTGGATCACCGCCGGCGGTTCCTGCGTGATGGTCCCGAATTGAAGCCGTGTCGCTCTTCGGTGTGAGGATCGCGGGGCCGCAATTCCGTTGCATCCATTGCACGTCAGCCATAGTTTGCACGGTATGACCACCCTCACAATCCGTAACGTGGAGCCTAGGCTGCGGGATCAGCTTCGCCGCCGCGCGGCCCGGCACGGCCAGTCGATGGAGGCCGAATTGCGCGACATTCTGCGCGTGACACTCGCCATGGATCAGGATTCCGAGGTCAACTTGGCCGAGGCGATCCGCCGCCGCTTCGCCCCGTTCGGGGGCGTCGAACTGGCTGACTTTGCCGACAGCCCGGCGCCGGAACCGCCCGGCTTCGACGGATGATCGTCCTCGACACGAATGTTATCGCGGAGCTGATGCGTGCAACCCCAGCACCAGCCGTGTTCGAGTGGATTGCCGCGCAGGATCGGGCGGCTCTGTATACGACCACGATCAATAAGGCGGAGATCTTGTTCGGCGTCGCCAACCTGCCCGAAGGCCGCCGCCGGCATGACCTGAGTGAAACCGCCGAGAAGCTGTTCTCGGAAGATTTCGCGGGGAGGGTGCTGCCTTTTACCTCCGAAGCGGCAGAAGAATATGCCACCTTGATGGTCGCTCGACGCAGGATCGGCCGGCCGCTGGAGGGAAACGACGCGCTGATTGCGGCCACTGCGCGCTCGGTAGGCGCTGGTATCGCGACTCGCAATACGTCAGACTTCACCGATTGTGGGATTGCGCTCCACGACCCCTGGCAGACGCACTGACGACCGAGGGGGACAACCACCCGTGTGACACACCGGACCGCCCCAGCGTGAACATCGTGCGAAACATGGCAGCAACGCGCCGGAACCCGCGATTAAGCCTCGCTTCCCGGCGCCGTTCCTCCTATCTGTGCGCCGCAACATCCCCGGCAGCCAGGCCCCACATGCAAATTCGGAACGTCGCCATCATCGCTCACGTCGATCATGGCAAGACCACCCTCGTCGATAAACTGCTCAGCCAGTCCGGCTCCTTCCGCGACCACCAGCAGGTGGCCGAGCGCGCGATGGACCGCAACGACCTGGAAAAGGAACGCGGGATCACGATTCTCGCGAAGTGCACGTCGGTGGTCTGGAAGGATGTTCGCATCAACATCGTCGACACCCCTGGCCACGCCGACTTCGGCGGGGAGGTCGAACGCATCCTCGGCATGGTCGATGGCGCCATCGTGCTCGTCGACGCCGCCGAAGGCGTGCTGCCCCAGACCAAGTTCGTGGTCGGCAAGGCCCTCGCCCGCGGCATCCACCCCATCGTCGTGGTCAACAAGATCGACCGGCAGGATGCCCGCGCCGACGAAGTGCATGAAGAAGTCTTCGACCTCTTCGCCGCCCTCGGCGCCGACGACAGCCAGCTCGATTTCCCGATGCTCTACGCCTCCGGCCGCCAAGGCTGGGCAGACAAGGAAATCGACGGTCCGCGCAAGGACCTCTCGGCGATGTTCGACCTGATCGTCAGCCACGTCCCGCCGCCCACCGTCGATGACGACGCGCCCTTCGCCATGGTCGCCAGCATCCTCGAATACGACAACTTCCTCGGCCGCGTCCTCACCGGCCGCATCGAGCAGGGACGTGCCAAGGTCAACATGCCGGTGCGGGTGCTGCGCCAGGATGGCAGCGTCGTCGAAACCGGTCGCCTGACCAAGCTGCTGTCCTTCCGCGGCCTCGACCGCGTGCCCGTCGACGAAGCCCAGGCCGGCGACATCATCGCCGTGGCCGGACTGTCCGAAAGCACCATTCCCGACACCATCGGCTCCCCCGAGTTGGCGGCGCCGCTGCATGCCATCCCTGTCGATCCGCCCACGCTGTCCATGACCTTCCGCATCAACGACAGCCCGCTCGCCGGGCGTGAGGGCAAGAAGGTCACCTCCCGCCAGATCCGCGAACGCCTGTTCCGGGAGGCCGAGGGCAACGTCGCCATCAAAATCACCGACTCCGCCACCGACACCGACTCCTTCGAAGTCGCCGGCCGCGGCGAACTTCAGCTCGGCGTGCTCATCGAGCAAATGCGCCGCGAAGGCTTCGAACTCGCCATCGGCCGTCCCCGCGTCCTCACCCGGGACAACCCGGAAACTGGCGCTCGGGAAGAGCCGTACGAAGAAGTTCTGTGCGACGTGGATGAGCCATACTCGGGCGTCGTGGTGGAGAAAATGAGCCGCCGCAAGGGCGAGATGACCGACCTCCGTCCCTCCGGCGGCGGCAAAGTGCGCCTGACCTTCAACATCCCCAGCCGCGGCCTGATCGGCTACCACGGCGAATTCCTCACCGACACGCGCGGCACCGGCATCATGAACCGCTTGTTCGCCGGCTACGGCCCGTGGAAAGGCCCGATGGAAGGCCGCCGCAACGGATCGCTGATCTCCACCGAAGGTGGCGAAACCGTGCATTACGCGCTGTTCTACATCCAGGAGCGTGGCACCCTCTTCGTCAGCCCCGGTGAGAAGATCTACCAGGGCATGATCCTGGGCGAGCACAGCCGCGGTTCCGACCTGGAAGTGAATCCGATCAAGGAAAAGAAGCTGACCAACGTCCGCGCCGCCGGCAAGGATGACGCGATGCTGCTGATCCCGCCCCGCAAAATCAGCCTGGAACAGGCCATCGCCTACGTCGAGGACGACGAACTGGTCGAGGTCACGCCGACGGCGGTCCGCATCCGGAAGAAATATCTCGACCCGAACGAGCGCAAGCGGTTCGAAAAGCGGACTCAGGACGCAGCCTGATCTACAGGCGATGGGCCTTCCGCTTCCGAGCGGAAGGCCTCGATCCTTAGGCGTGGCCAGGTTGCCAGCCATCCCTTCGACCTGACCCGCGCCGCGAACGGCGCGTCCGGCCGGGTCGGACGCAAAACAAGGCCGAACAGGTCGTCATATCCGAAGGCGGCCTGGCATTGGAACGCGCCATTGTCGCCCAGCCGAGCGGCGACCGCGGTCGCCGTTTCTGGCCAGTAACGCATTGCGTCCAGGCAATTCCGGTAGGGGCGGTGTCCGTTTCGGCTGTGCATCCGGGCCTGGTTTTTGACCGACCAGCAGACGACCGGCAGCCGATCGGACAGCGCCGCTTCAAGCGCCCGATCCCGCTCCGGCGTGGCATTGTCAGGATCGAACCAGATGACATCGACATCGTTGAGCGGCGTTGCGTGTTTATAGCCGTGCAGCGAATCCCAGACCGCGTTGCGCACAACCCCCGCCGCGATCCAGGCGTCCGGCAAGCCCAACGTGGCGACCGCACGCAGCATGGCTGGCCGGCCGTCCGAACCGAGAATCATTTGCCGCAGAAGATCCTCGAAGATTGCCATTTCCCCCGCCATCCCCTGTAGTGCGTCCCAACCAAACGCACCAGGAAAACACCATGAAAGCCATCCGCGCCCACAGCTTTGGCGGACCCGAGGTTCTCACGCTCGACACCATCCCCGACCCGGTCCCCGGCCCGGATGAGATCGTCCTCGACATGCGCGCCGCCGGCGTCAATCCGGCCGATACCTACATGCGCAACGGAACCTACGCGATCGTCCCGCCATTGCCCTACATCCCCGGTGGCGACGCCGCCGGCGTCGTGTCCGCTGTCGGCGCCAACGTCACCGCATTCAAGCCCGGGGACCAGGTCTTCGCCGGCACCGCCCTCAGCTTCGACCTGACCGGCTGCTACGCCGAGAAAATCAAGCGCAAAGCCACCGAAATCCTCCCCCTCCCGCCCAACGTCAGCTTCGCCCAGGCCGCCGCGTTCGGCGTGTCCTACACCACTGCGCACTGGGCCCTGTTCCACCGCGGCGGCGCCAAACGTGGCGAAACCGTCTTCATCCACGGCGCCAGCGGTTCCGTCGGTACTGCCGCGATCCAGCTCGCCAAACGCGCGGGTCTGCGGGTGATCGGCAGTGCCGGCACCGCCAAGGGCCTCGAACTCATCCTGGCCGAGGGCGCCGATCAGGCCGTCGATCACACCAAGCCCAACTACCTCGACGCGGTGAAAAGCCCCGATCTGATTCTGGAGATGCTGGCGAACGTCAACCTTGCCGCCGACATGAATGTCGTCGCCAAATACGGCCGCATCGTGATCATCGGCAACCGTGGCGAGATCGCCGTCAACCCGCGCGTGGCGATGATGAAGGAGCTGGACATCCGCGGCATCGCGCTTTGGAACGCGACCGCCGAGCAGATGGACCCGATCATGCGCGATATTCTGGCTGGCGTGGCGGCGGGCGACCTCCGCCCGATCATTGGCCGCGAAATGAAACTGGCTGAAGCCGCCGAGGCCCATGTCGCCGTGCTGCAACCCGGCGCGCATGGCAAGATCGTGCTGGTGCCCTAAGGGCCTGTTCGAAGTTAATCGAATCGATGTAGCGGTTCGAACAGGCCCTAAGTCCTTGTTTTGACCGGCAGCTTTGTCGGCGCGTCAGCGCGCTTATTTGCCGACGCTGCCTAACCCTCGCCCAGCACCCAGCGTCGGAACAGTGCAAGGTCGATATTGCCGCCGCTGACCACCAAGCCCACCCGCTTGCCCCGCATCGTCGCGCCATCCCGCAGCAGCGCGGCGAGCGGTGCCGCCCCCGCGCCCTCCACCAGATTATGCGTGTCGGTCCAGTACGCCCGAATCGCGGCGGCGATTTCGTCATCCGTCACGGCGACGATCCGTGCCGCGCCCGCTTTGATCTGACCAAAGGCCTCCGCGTCCGGCATCCGCACCGCGACGCCATCTGCCAGCGTATCCGCCCGGTTCAGCGCGACGACCTGACCGGCCGCGAAAGACTGCGCGTAGGCATCGGCCCCCGTCGCCTGCACCCCGATGATCTCCGTCTTCAGACCCAGCAGATCGCGCGTCCGGATCACTCCGCAAATGCCCGATCCCAACCCGATCGGCACATAAACCGCGTCCAGCGGCGGCGCGGCCCGAAACAGTTCCAGCGCATAGGTCGCCACGCCTTTCACCAGGTCCGGCGCGAAGGATGGCGCGAATTCCAGCCCCTCCTGCGCGGCAAGCGCGAAAGCCTCGTCTCTGGCAGCCTCGAAATCGGTGCCGTGCTCGATCAGTCGCGCACCCAGGCCGCGCATCGCCGCGTTCTTCTCCACGCTGTTGCCTTCCGGCACGACGATGGTGACCGGCACGCCGTAGCGCCGCCCCGCCCAAGCCAGCGACTGCCCGTGGTTGCCGCGCGTCGCCGACACGACCCCCGCGATGCCCGGTCGTTCCCGCGCCAGTCGCTCCAGGTAGATCAGTCCGCCACGCAGTTTGAACGCGCCGGTCGGGGTGTGGTTTTCATGCTTGACCCAGACCTCGGCCCCCGTCCGCTCAGCCAACAGCGGCCAGGCGAACTGCGGCGTCCCCGCGAAGCTTTCGTGAACCAGACGCTGGGCGTCCTCCAGTTCGGGGAGGGTGAACATCCGCTGCCTCCAAAACGCAAAAAACCGCCGCCAGGGGTCGCCCCCCAGCCAGCGGCCCAGTCCAGAAAGCGCGATCAGGCCAGTTTGAGGTTCGTGGCCGCGGCCTTGCCGCGTTCCATCACCACGTCATAGCTGATCTTCTGCCCATCGTTCAGGCCTTTAAGGCCAGCCGCCTGCACGGCGGTAATGTGCACGAACACGTCCTTGCCCCCATCGGACGGCATGACGAAGCCGTAGCCCTTGGTGGCGTTGAACCATTTCACGGTGCCGGTTGCCATCGCAACTCACTCCTTTCCAAGCGCGCCCCCCGGCGCGATCAGACCGCTTTCAGGTTGGTGGCCGCGGCCTTCCCGCGTTCCATCGTGACCTCGTAAGACAGGGCTTGCCCTTCGTTCAGACCACGCATCCCGGCGGCCTGCACGGCGGTGATATGAACGAACACATCCTTGCCGCCATCGGACGGCATGATGAACCCAAAGCCTTTGGTCGTATTGAACCACTTGACGGTACCGGTAGCCATTGCCTGCGTCTCTCTTTGTCCTTGACACGAGGCAACAGCGCCCCATGCGGTCGTCAACCGGGAATTTGGAGGTCTTGTGAGGCACCCGGCGGACGGGAGGCACTGCAAGGCTGGCCAAAATGCGATTGCATTACGGCAGTACACCCATAAACCATGACGCGAGTCAATCGCCACGCGTCGCGCTACGGACAAGCCGTGCCGGATTCAAAGATCGCGGAAGCAAAATTTGACACCGGACCCCGACCCGCCGCACAATCGGCGTTCACCGAGGGGAGCCCCGCCGATGGGGCTGAGATACCGTTAAAGCCGAACAACCGGCGGTGCGGTGACCCTTGAACCTGACCCGGGTCATGGCGGCGGAGGGACGGGGACCGCTCCACGCCCCATCTCCGCATGCCATGATCCCGCGGACGACAGCAAGGAGAGGTCCATGACGGTCCAGTCGAAGACAGCCGCCCGTCCCAGTTCGGTCACCACCGGCCCGATCATGGGATCCCGCAAAGTCTATTCCAGCCCCGAGGGCCGGCCCGACATTCGCGTGCCGTTCCGCGAAATCGCCCTCGACCCGTCCGCCCGGGAAGAACCCTATCGCGCCTATGACTGCTCCGGCATCTACACCGATACCGGCGTGACCATCGACCTCGAAGCCGGCCTGCCGCCGGTCCGCGCCGAGTGGATCGCCAAGCGCGGCTTCGACCGGATCGCCCCGCGCGCCGTTAAGCCCGAAGACAACGGCAACGTCGGCGCCGCACAGGCCGTGCCCCCGTGCCCCGCCGAGCTGCCGATCTACGGTGCCAGGCCGGGCCAGATCGTGACCCAATACGAATACGCCAAGGCCGGAATCATCACCGGGGAGATGATCTACGTCGCCCACCGCGAAAACATGGGCCGCACCAAAATGATCGAAGGCGCGGAAGCCCGCGTCGCCGACGGCGAAAGCTTCGGCGCCGCCATCCCGCCCTTCATCACCCCGGAATTCGTTCGCTCGGAAATCGCCCGCGGCCGCGCGATCATTCCGGCCAACATCAACCACCCCGAGCTCGAACCGGTCATCATCGGCCGCAACTTCCTGGTCAAGATCAACGGCAACATCGGCAACTCCGCCGTCACCTCCGGCGCCGCCGAAGAGGTCGAAAAACTGGTCTGGGCCATCCGTTGGGGCTCCGACACCGTCATGGACCTGTCCACCGGCCGCAACATCCACAACATCCGCGGCTGGATCTTGCGCAACTCGCCCGTCCCCATCGGAACAGTTCCCATCTATCAGGCGCTGGAATAGGTCGATGGCGATCCGTCCAAGCTCGACTGGGAAGTCTTCAAGGACACCCTGATCGAGCAAGCCGAACAGGGCGTGGACTATTTCACCATCCATGCCGGCGTCCGCCTGCAATACGTGCCGCTCACCGCGAAGCGGACCACCGGCATCGTCTCCCGCGGCGGCTCGATCATGGCCCGCTGGTGCCTGTCGCATCACAAGGAATCGTTCCTCTACGAACGCTTCGATGAGATTTGCGACATCATGCGGAAATACGACGTCTCCTTCTCCCTCGGCGACGGTCTGCGTCCCGGCTCCAACGCCGACGCCAACGACGCCGCCCAGTTCGGTGAGCTCGAAACCCTCGGCGAACTGACCCAGGTCGCCTGGAAAAAGGGCTGCCAGGTGATGATCGAAGGCCCCGGCCACGTGCCGATGCACAAGATCAAGGAGAACATGGACAAGCAGCTCCGCGAATGCGGCGAAGCCCCATTCTACACCCTCGGGCCACTGACCACCGACATCGCGCCCGGCTACGACCACATCACGTCCGCCATCGGCGCCGCCATGATCGGCTGGTACGGCACCGCGATGCTCTGCTACGTCACCCCGAAGGAGCATCTGGGCCTGCCGAACCGCGACGACGTCAAGACCGGTGTTATCACCTACCGCATTGCCGCCCACGCCGCCGACCTCGCCAAGGGCCATCCCGCCGCGAAGCTCCGCGATGACGCCGTCAGCCGTGCCCGGTTCGAGTTCCGGTGGGAAGATCAGTTCAACCTCTCCCTCGACCCCGACACCGCGCGGTCCTTCCACGACGAAACCCTGCCGAAGGAAGCGCACAAGGTCGCGCATTTCTGCTCGATGTGCGGGCCGAAATTCTGCTCGATGAAAATCTCGCAGGATATCCGCGACGACGCCGGCCGCATGGCGGGCATGGAAGAAAAGTCCAAGGAGTTCGCGGAAAATGGCAAGCAGATCTATCTGCCCGAAGTCGCCGCGGAATAATTGGGGCTTGGCGATGTCGGACCCTCGGGACGCGCTGGACGCCATCGGCCAGTTGCCGGACGCCGAGATCGACATCGCCGACGCCGCCCTCCAACTTGCTCGGGTCGACGAACCCGATGCCGACTGGGGGGCAGCACGCGACCATCTGTCCGAAATCGCCCGCGCGGCAGCGGCTCTGGCCGACACCCTGACCGACGCCGACCTGCCCACCCGTGCCATCGCGCTTTCGGGTCTCCTCGGCGGTCGCTTCAGCTACAAGGGCGATGCCGAGACCTACGACGATCTGAAAAACGCCAACCTCATCCACGTCATAAAGCGCCGCCGTGGCCTACCTGTCGCGCTTGGCGTCATATGGTTGCATGCCACCCGAGCGGCTGGGTGGGACGGGCACGGGGTGGATTTTCCGGCGCATTTCCTGGTCTCGCTCGCCGGCGAAAAAACCCAATCCATCCTCGATGTTTTCAACGGCGGCACCCCCCTTAGCATGCGCGATCTCCGGGCGCTGCTGCGCCGCGTGGAAGGCGACAAAGCCGAACTCCGCCCCGGTCTCCTGCGCCCCATGAGCGTCCGGAGGGTGCTGCTGCGCCTGCAGAACAACATCATGACCCGCCGCCTCCAGGCCGACGACGCCGAGGGGGCCCTGACCTGCGCCGAGGACATGCTCCGCATCGCCCCCGATCACGCGGAACTCTGGCGTCAGGCCGCCGCCATGAACCAGCGCATGGACCGCGTCGGTGCGGCACTACGTTGTTACGACCGGTTTCTCGCGTTGGTGCCGGAAGGCGACGTCGCGACCGAGGTCCGCGCCCTGGCGGGGGCGTTGCGGTCCCGGCTCAATTAAGTGGCCGATACCGCCGCCGAGGGAGACCGTCGCGCCTCACGGCATCTCCTGATCGCGGGCACCGGACGGGCCGGCACAAGCTTTCTCGTGCGATACCTGACCCTGCTTGGCCTCGATACCAATCTATCGCGATCCGGGCCGGACGCGGTCTGGAATGAGGCCGCCAACGCCGGGCTGGAGGACCTGCCGCTGCCGAATGCCGGAAGTCTGCCCTATGTGATCAAATCCCCCTGGAGCTACCAGGTGATTCACCGGGCACTCGAAGCGGGCACGCTGACCTTCGATGCCGTCGTGGTGCCGATGCGCGATCTCACCGAAGCCGCGGCCAGCCGAACGATCGTCGAGCAGCGGGCGTTGCACGGATCGATTCCTTGGATGGCGGAACTCGACCGAACCTGGGAAACACACGGCCACACGCCCGGCGGCATAATCTACTCGCTCAATCCGATCGATCAGGCCCGGTTGCTTGCCGTCGGATTTCACCAGTTGCTCGAACGTTTGGTGCGCCAGGACATCCCGGTGATTCTGTTGTCGTTCCCGCGACTGATCGCCGATGCCCCTTATCTGTACGCCAAGCTGGCACCGGTGCTGCCGTCCACCGTGACCGCCGACATCGCGCGCGCCGCCCATGCCGCGAGCGCCGATCCCGGCAAGGTGCGGGTGGGCGGGGAATTGCGGGGGCAAGGCGGCTTTCGCCTCGATGGTCCAGGTCCGCTGCGCCTGGAGCATGCAGCCTTGCAACGATTGTTGCAGGAAACGCGAATGGAACTGGAGAAAACGCGCAACTCGCTGCGGACCTTGCAACGATTGTTGCAGGAAACGCGAATGGAACTGGAGAAAACGCGCAACTCGCTGCGGACCTTCCTGCGGCACTATGTACCCCGGTTAAAGGGGTTTTTGCTGCGCCGTTAACGTTTTTTTAACCATTACCCCATACCCTCACGGTCAACCGCGAGGATAGACCCATGCGTGCGAGCCGCCTAGAGATCCCGAAAATCAGTGCATTCGTTGTCGCATACAACCGAGCGCGAATCCTCGGCACCTGCCTGCGGGCCTTGTCGTTCGTGGACGAGGTCATCGTCGTGGACAAATCGTCGACCGACGACACCCGCACCGTCGCGGAACGGTATGCCACCCGCGTGGAGACCGTGCCCTGGTCGCCGACCGTGGAAGACACCCGCGAACATGCGTTGTCGCTGTGTACGCACGATTGGATCCTGTTTCTGGACGACGACGAGTGTCTGACCCCCGCCTGCGGCCCTTACTTCCGTGAGCAGGTCGCCCTGGACGCGGCGGACGTGTTCGAAATTCCGCTCCGCCACTACATATTGGGGGTGCATGACGAAGCCGCTTATTACTGGCCCGAACATCATGTAAGGCTGTTCCGCCGCGGCGCGGTCGAATTCGGCCGGACGGTGCATGGCGGCGTGCATGTGCGGTCCGACCGCCGCCAGCGCATCGCGCCGGACAGCGGCGTGTTCATCCATCATTTGTCGCATCCCGACGTCAGCAGTTGGGTCGAACGCACCAACCGCTACACCTCCCGCACCGACCGTGCGCGTGTGGCGGACGACGGTCCGGACCTCGCGGCGTTTGCCCATGCGCGGCTCGATCATTGGCTGCGCGGCGCGACGGAGGGGTACCCCGCCGCCGTCGCGTTGCTGCGGGCCACCTACGACATCGTCGACCGGGTCAAGACCTGGGAGGAACGGCGCGGACTCGATGGGCACGCGCATTTCGCCAAGGTCTGCGCCGAGCTGGATGCGGCCTATGCGCCGCGATCCTGGCTCAGCCGACTAGTTTGCCGCCGTCGACAGGGATGACCCATCCCGTGCTCGACGTCAGATGCGTCACCGCCGCCATCACCGCCTGCGCCACCTCATCCGCCGTCACCACCCGCTTCAACGGTGTGGATGCGGCGACCTTCTCCACCATCGCGGTCGTACGCCCCGGCACGAACGCGGTATCGACCGCGGCGGGGGAGACCGTCATGACCCGGATTTCCGGCCCCAGCACCCGCGCCAGCGAAATCGACATCGTATCCAACGCCGCCTTCGACGCACCGTAGGCGATGTTGCTGCCGGTGCCCGTGATCGCGGCGATGGAGGAAATGTTCACGATCACCGCGTCGCCCGACTTCTTCATCAGCGGCGCGAACGCCCGCACCATCGCGAACGGGCCGCGCACATTGGCGGCAAAAATCGAATCGATCAGCTCGTCGGTGAGCGCTTCCAGATCGTGGTGCGGGATCATTCGGGTGAACCCGGCCGAGTTCACCAGCACGTCGCAGCGCCCGAAATCCTGCTCGATCGTCGCCGCCAGCGTCTTCAGTGCCGCTGAATCCAACACCGGAATCGGCATCGCCTTGTGTCCCGAACCGGGCAGGGCGGCGGCGATCGCCTCCGCTTCGGCGGCCTTGCTGTTGTAGCCGACGATCACGCGCGCACCGGCCTCCGCCAGTCGGATGGCGGTCGCCGAACCAATGCCGCCGCTCGCGCCGGTGATGACGGCGACTTTGTTTTTCAGGTCCATGGACGGTTCCTACTCAAGTGTTGTGAGGAGGAGCGTATGGAACGCCAGCCAGGTTTGGGGAAGTGGCTGCCGGGGCGTCGCGGTTCAGTGCCTGACCGAACCCGGCAAAAAAAACGGCGCGATCAGCCCAAGCCCCAATCCCCAGCTTCCGTTGATCAGCAGTGATCGTACCCAGGTGAGCAGAACCCAGCCCCCGCCGATCGGCAGACCCTTGATCGCAGTAACGACCACAAACCCGACGAACGACGCGATAAAACCGGTGATCAGCCCGCACAACCAGGGCGGCGCGCGAAAGCCAGGCAGCAGCAGTCCGAAAACGATGCCGTAGAGCCCGCCCCAAAAGCAGAGGTTCAGGACACGCGGCACGCCCAAGGGCGGGACCGGATCCGTCGGGTACCACGCCGGCATCCCCAGGCCTGGGATGTTCAGAACGTGCAGTGCCTCCCACATGCCCTGGTGAAACGTCAGCACCGCGATCGCGGCGGCGACGAACCCCAACGCACAGCGTTTGATCGGTGTATCCATGGCGCTTGCTCCTCCCGCGATGGACGAAGTCTCGGCCTAATGGCTGCTTCGGGTCAACCGCCGTCTGGTCAGGGCATTGAAAACCGCATAACCTCACGCCAACCAAAATCAGGGAGTTTTCAACGAATGGACGGGTCGATCGAAAAATCGGCGATGGCTAAGGTTTACCTGCGCATCCTGCCGCTGGCGATGCTGATGTATTTCCTCTGCTATATCGACCGGATCAATGTCAGCTTCGCCGCGCTGACCATGAACAAGGCGATCGGCCTTGACGCCTGGACATACGGCTTGTCCTCCAGTGCGTTCTACCTCGGCTACGTGTTGTTCGAGGTCCCGTCCAATCTCGTGATGGACAAGGTCGGGGCCCGGCTCTGGCTCGCCCGCATCATGATCAGCTGGGGCTTGGCCTCCGCCTTGACCGCCATCGTATGGGGCCCCTCCAGCTTCCTCGTTATCCGCTTCCTGCTCGGCGCGGGGGAGGCCGGGTTGTTCCCCGGCATGCTGTTGCTGTTCACCTACTGGTTCCCCGATCACCACCGCGCCCGCATCGTCGGTTCCTTCACCCTCGCTTTGCCGGTCTCGGTCGCCTTGGGCGCGCCGATCTCGACCGCGATTCTGGGCATGGATGGCGTTCTCGGCGTCGCCGGCTGGCAGTGGATCTATATCCTGGAAGCGGTGCCCACCGTCGTGATCGGCGTGTGGGTGCTGTTCCTGCTCACCGACAGCCCCGCCAAAGCGGCGTGGTTAACCGATGCCGAGCGCGATTGGCTCACGAACCGGTTGCAGACCGAACGCCGCGCGGTGGAGGCCGGGGGGCGCTACAGTATCCTCCAGTCGATGGTCAATCCGAAGGTCCTGCTGCTGTCGGTCAACTATTTGGGTATCGTGACGGCAAGCCTGGGGCTTCTGCTGTTCGCGCCCCAAATCATCAAGTCGCTCGGCGACAACAGCAACATGATCGTCGGTTACGCGACCAGCCTGGCCTATGTCTGCGGCGCGGTATCCATGTTCGCGTTCGGCTGGTTGTCCGACCGGCTCGGGGATCGCCGCTGGCTGTTGTTCGTGACCTGCGTGATGTCCTCCGCGGGACTGGCGATCGCCGCCGCCACGATGGGAACCTGGTGGGCGCTGGTTGGCATGTGTCTGGCGACAGCGGGGTTCTACGGCACCAAGGGTCCGTTCTGGGCGATGCCGACGATGATGCTGACGGGTGCCGCGGCGGCAAGCGGCCTCGCCTTCATCAACGCTTTCGGCAACATCGGCGGCGCCGTCGGGCCGGCGATCGTGGGCTGGTTGAAGAACACCACTGGCAGCTACGCGGGCGGGCTTTACGGCCTGGCGGCCTTCACCGCCGTGTCGGCGCTGATCGCCGCGGTGGCGTTGCATATCCCCGATCGCATCAAGGCGGCGGTGCAGCCAGCCGAATGATCGTTGCCGGCCGGGGCCTCAACACCCCGGCCGGCGCCGTTTTCCGATTGGCACCAGATCCGCGTGACGACTGGCGGGCTTACTCAGCCGCCTTCGCCACCGGATCGCCCAATCGCACGCCGGCAACCACATATTCCGCGGCAACCTTGATCGCCTCGATCATGCTCACCGCGCTCGCCTTCCCGGTTCCCGCGATATCGAACGCGGTCCCATGATCCACGCTGGTCCGAAGCACCGGTAGGCCAAGCGTCACGCTGACGGTCTTTTCGAAGTCCATCATCTTGGCAGCGATATGCCCCTGATCGTGATACAGCGACAGCACCGCGTCGTACCGCCCGATTCGCGCCAGATGGAACACACTATCGGCCGGCACCGGCCCCGCGACCTTCAACCCGCGCGCCCGCGCCGCCGCGATCGCCGGCTTCAGCGCATCGATCTCCTCGCGCCCGAACATCCCGTCCTCGCCGCCATGCGGGTTCAGCGCGGCCACCGCGAGATGCGGCTGCTCGAACCCCAACTGCCCCAGGGCCTTCATGCACTGGTTGATGCCCTTGGTGACAAGTTCCTCGCTCATCAGCGCGCAGGCCCGAGCCAGCGATACATGCCGGGTCAGGAAGAAGATCTTGAGGCCGGAGATGGTGAACATCGTCATCTCCTCTTTCGCCCCGGTGTGCTCGGCAAACATCTCGGTATGCCCGATGAACGGTATTTTCGCCGCCTGGAGCGATTCCTTGTTGATCGGCGCCGTCACAACCCCAGCCACGCGGCCCGACATCGACAGATCGATCGAGGCGCGGATCGCCGCATAGGCGGCCTCACCCCCCAGCGCCTGGATTTTGCCAATCTGCAAAACCGACGGGTCCGCCGTCTCCTGGTGCAGCACGTCGATGACGCCCGGCTTGTCGGCGATGTCTTCCGGCCCGGCGATGCGGTGCAGAGTCGCGGTCAACCCGCAGGCCGTCAGCGCGCGTTCCAAAATCCTGGCGTCGCCGATGACGAAAGACCAGGAAATCGACCGAACCTCGTCGGACAGCAAAGCGCGAACGCAGATTTCCGGGCCAATGCCGGCGGGATCGCCCATGGTGGCGGCCAGGATCGGGCGCTGGGTCATTGGTGGAACTCCTGTTGAGACGGTTCGCAACCCTACCAGAAAGCGTCCCCGGTTGCCACAATCCGCCCCGTCGTTTGCTTGTGTGCCTCCCAGCATGTGCGTAGAATCGGCACATGATCGGTACCACCAACCACGCGAAGGCGTATATGTCGGAGGCTGACGCCGTCGTCCCTGCATACTCGCTCGATCATGTGGTCCGTCTGACCGGACTGACCCGCGGGCAATTGCTCTATTGGGATCGGACCGGTTTCTTCCGCCCGCAACTGGCGGACGATAATCGGCGTAGACCCTATAGCCGCGTTTACTCGTTCAAGGATGTCGTTGGCCTGCGGGTTATCAGTGTGCTGTTGAACAAGCACAATGTCACCGTACATCATCTGAAAAAGGTTGCTCGGGAATTGGCCGCGCATAGCGCCGACGCCTGGGCGGACATCCGCCTGTATGTGCTGAACCGCCACGTACAGTTCAAGGAACCGGAAACCGGCCAGATGCGTGGCGTGGTCGATGGCCAGTACGCTATCGCGGAGGTGGTGGAGGTGATCCAGGACATGCGGGATGCGACGGAGAAACTTCGCCAGCGATCCCCGGACAAGGTCGGTACCGTGGAGCGACACCGTCACGTCGCCCACAACAGCCTTGTCTTCGGAGATACCCGTATTCCCGTACGCGCGATCATGGCCTTCCGCGACGCAGGCTATTCCATTCCAGCCATCCTGGACGAATATCCGTCGTTGACCGAGGCCGATATTCGGGCAGCCTTGTCTCTCCGCGACCCCGTCGCGGCGTAGTGCGCGGGGCGTCAACGCTGCAATGAAATTTCTGCTCGACCATTGTGTCCCGGCGTCGGTCGAGCGGGTCTTGGTCGCAGCGGGCCACGTCGGAATCTGGGTCAAAGACATCTTGCCGACCGACGCGCCGGATGAAGTTGTCGCGACCGCGGCAGAAAATTCCGATGCCGTTCTGGTGTCCATGGACAAGGATTTCAAAAAAATCGCACCCAGGGTGCCAGTCGGCCATCGCACCCGTTTTCGTCGTCTCAGCCATGTCAGCCTCGACTGCACCGAACCGCAAGCCGCCGCTCGACTCCACGAAGCGATGACGCTCGTCGAGGCTGAATTCCAATTGGCTGGCATGCGCCCGGACTCCCGCATGATCGTCTGGATCGGAGGAAACTACATCCGGACAAACCGCTGACCCACCGGTTGCCACAATCCGCCCAATACGCTTCTCTCTGCCCCTGTCTTCTCAGGAGAACCCCACCATGCGCGTTACCGTGGTGCAGATGAATCCCGGCGCGAACAAGGACGACAACATCGCCCAGGCGCGCCGCCTGATCGAAGGCGCGGTGGCCGAGGACAAGCCGGACATCATCTCCCTCCCCGAAGTCTGGGACTCACTTGGCGGCGACCGCGCGACCCGGATGGCCAACGCGGAAATGCTGCCCGCCCAAGGGTCCAACGAACCCGGCGGCCCCGCCTACGAGTTCCTCCGCGAAACCGCCCGCGCCGCGAAAGTCCATGTGCACGGTGGCTCGATCATCGAGCAGGGGCCGGAAAAACTGTTCAACACCACCGTGGTGTTCAACCCCGACGGCACCGAACTCGCCCGCTACCGCAAGATGCATTTGTTCGACATCGTCGGCCCCGACGGCACCGGCTACCGCGAATCCAACGCCTATGGCGCAGGGGATGAGGTCGTGACCTACGAGGCCAACGGCGTGAAGGTCGGCTGCGCGATCTGCTACGATGTCCGTTTCCCCGACCTGTTCTGGGAACTCCGCAAGCAAGGCGCCGAACTCATTTTCCTGCCTTCGGCCTTCACGCTGGCAACCGGCAAGGACCATTGGGAGCCCTTGCTGAAAGGCCGAGCCATCGAAACCCAGTGCTGGTTCGCCGCGCCCGCAACTTGGGGCAAGCACCTCGAAGGCAAAGGCGAGGCCCGCTTCACCTACGGTCATTCCATGGTGGTGAACCCCTGGGGCAGCGTCGTTGCCCAGGTCTCCGACGGCATCGGCTGGTCCACCGCGCGGCTCGATCAAACCGTCACCGCCCGAATCCGCCGCGACATGCCCGTACTCGAACACCGGAAACGGGTGTGACCCTGACCGCGACCGGACTGCCGGTCGGCCCGGCCCGCCGCTTCAGCGAAGGACGCATCGCGTTCGACGCCGCACCAACGCCCGTCGCCGCCGAAGCTCTCGCTCGCTTGGTGGCGCGCTACGGCAACTGCCCGATGGCCCAGGCCGATATCATCGTGCCGCTGGGCGGCGATGGTTTCATGTTGGAAACCATCCACAAGGCGCTGGAATACAACAAGCCGGTCTACGGTATGAACCGGGGCTCCGTCGGCTTCCTCATGAACAGCTTCGATGAGGCCGACCTGATCAACCGCCTCACCCGGGCGCAGGCGGCGGAATTGCACCCGCTGCGCATGCACGCGGTGACCGTCACCGGCGCGGTGGAAGAGGCGCTGGCCTTCAACGAAGTCAGCCTGCTGCGTCAGATCCGCCAGGCCGCCAAAATCCGCATCACCATCGACGGGCGCGTCCGCCTCGCCGAACTGTCCTGCGACGGCGTGCTGATCTCCACCCCCGCCGGCTCCACCGCCTACAACCTGTCCGCACACGGCCCCATCGTGCCGCTGTCGGCCAATCTGCTGCCCTTGACCCCTATCTCCTCCTTCCGCCCAAGGCGCTGGCGTGGCGCCCTGCTGCCCAGCACCGCCGAAGTCCTGTTCGAAGTGCTGGAGACCGACAAACGCCCCACCGCCGCCGTCGCCGACTTCACCGAAGTCCGCGACGTCGCATCCGTCGCCGTCAGCGAGGATCGGACCGTGAGCGTGACCGTCCTGTTCGATCCCGATCAGGGCCTGTCGGAACGCATCATCGTCGAACAATTCACCGTATAGGAGATCGCCATGACAGAGCTTCCTGTCGCCAAACCCGAGGATGTCGGTCTGTCCGCCGACGCGCTCGCTCGCCTGTCCTCCGCCCTGCGGGACCGCTGCGCCACCGGACACATCCCCGGTGCCGTCGCCCTCGTCGCTCGGCATGGCAAGATCGCCTACCATGAGGCGTTTGGCGCCATCGCCCCCGGCGGCGCACCGATGACCACCGATGCCATTTTCCGCATCTATTCGATGACCAAACCCATCGTCTCGGTCGCCGTGATGATGCTGTGGGAAGAAGGCCGCGTGCTGCTGAGCGACCCGATTTCCAAGTTTATCCCGTCCTTCGCGACGATGCATGTCGGTATCGACAAAGTGCCCGCCGCGCGCGCGATCACGGTGCAGGATCTGCTGCGCCACACCTCGGGTTTGACGTACGAATTTCGCGGCAACGGCCCCGTCCACAAGGCCTATGTCGAATCCCGCGTCGCCCGGCTGAAACAAACCAACGCCGATCAGGCGGAAACCCTGGCATCCCTGCCGCTGTTGCACCAGCCCGGCGCGCATTGGGAGTATTCCCGTTCCATCGACGTCCTCGGCCGGCTGGTCGAAGTCCTGTCCGGCCAGACGCTGGGCGCGTTCCTGACCGAGCGTATCTTGGCCCCGCTCGGCATGACCGACACCGCGTTTTCGGTGCCGGAGAAAGACCACGCCCGAATCGCCGAACCCTTCGCCAAAAACCCGGAAAACGGCACCGATGTCGCACTGCTGGACGTCAAACGCCCGGCGCTGTTCGAATCCGGCGGCGGCGGCATGGTCGGCACCGCGATCGACTATGCCAAGTTTTGCACCATGCTCGCCAATAACGGCCGCCTGGGCAACGTGCGGCTGCTGGGCCGCAAGACGATCGAACTGATGACCTCGGATCATCTGGGCAACGTCCCCAGCAATCCCGATTTGCTGCCACCAGGCCACGGCTTCGGCCTCGGCTTCGCCGTGCGGACCAGCGCCGGCATGGCGCCGTTCCCCGGCTCCATCGGCAATTATTACTGGAGCGGCGCGGCCGGCACGTCCTTCTGGGTCGATCCCGCGGAACGGCTTTACGCCGTGCTCATGATCCAGGCCCCGGTGCAGCGCGAATATTACCGACTGCTGTTCCGCGACCTGGTGTACGCGGCGGTGACCGATTGATTGCCGGCCAGGCTTGGCAAATCGTCGCGGTCCTGTTCGGCACCGCCTTTGTCGCTGGTTTGGCTCGGGGTTTTTCCGGCTTCGGATCGGCGCTGATTTTCATCCCGGTCGCCAGCGCCGCGGTTGGGCCGGTGCTGGCGGCGACCGTGCTCCTGGTGGTCGATGGCATTGGTGCCGCCCCCATGCTGCCATCCGGGTGGCGGCATGGGGATCGCCGAGCCGTGGCCGTGATGAGCATCGGCGCGATGGTGGCGATCCCGGCGGGCAGCATGGCGCTGGCATGGCTCGACCCCGTTACCCTGCGTTGGGGCATTTCCCTCACGATCCTGTTGCTGGTCGGGCTGCTCGCGTCCGGGTGGCGCTATGCCGGGCGCCCAGCGACGCCCGTCACCGTCGGGGTCGGCATGATCTCGGGCTTCCTGAGCGGTTCGGCGCAGATCGGCGGTGCGCCGGCCGTTGCTTATTGGTTGGGAAGAGCCGCGACGAACCAACTGGTGCGCGCGAATATGGTGCTGTTCCTGGCGGGGTCGAACATCTACACCGCGATCGCGTACGGGCTGGCCGGCCTGTTCGCCTGGCCGGTCCTGACGCTCTCGCTGTTCGCCGGTCCGGCATACGTCGCCGGCACCCAGCTTGGAATACGCATGTTCGGGCTGGCGCGGCCGCAAACCTTCCGGCGTATCGCCCACGCGCTGATCGCGATGGCGGCGATCCTGGGGCTGCCGGTTTTTCATTGAGGTTGGTAAGCTGACCGCCTCCAGCGCAGGAACCGACCGATGATAACCCCCGAAGCCGCCAAAAATATCGAGTTCATCGGTCACACCGACCAGGGCGGCAAGGGCGATGGGGTCCAGGTCATGGTCGATCGGGGCTACGCCTATATCGGCACCCGCGTCAGCGGCGGTGTGATGGTCACCGACGTTCGCGATCCCCGCGCACCGAAGCCCGTGCAGTTGCTGCCGGTGCACCCGAATTCGGTGTGTCTGCATTTGCAGGCGGCCGAGGGCCTGCTGCTGAATATCGAGGAACTCAACCTCCGAGCACTGTTGTCGATCAAGGATTATTACACGGGGTCGAACCAGGTGGATTCGTCGCTCTACGGGACGCGTGGGGTGGATTTTTCCGCCGGCATGCGGGTCTACGACACGTCCGATCCCGCAAATCCTCGCCCGATCGGGTTCATGGAGGTGCAGGGCCTCGGACTGCACCGCATCTGGTGGACCGGTGGCCGTTACGCCTACGCGTCCGCTTTGCTGGATGGGTTCATCGACCACATCTTCATCGTCATCGACATGATCGACCCCACCAGGCCGGTGGAATGCGGCCGCTGGTGGATCCCCGGCATGAACCTGGCCGCCGGGGAGACGCCGCATTGGAAAGGCCGCTGGGCGCTGCACCATGCGGTGGTGGAGGACGACATCGCCTACGCCTCCTGGCGCGACGGTGGTCTGACGATCCTGGACGTGTCCGACAAGACCGCGCCCAAGCTGATCGCTCACCGCAATTGGTCGCCGCCGTTCGGCGGAGGCACCCATAGTGCGCTCCCGCTGCACGACCGTAATTTGCTCGTCGTCGCGGACGAGGCGACCATGAACATCGACCAGTCGCAGATCAAAAACACCTGGGTGTTCGATATCCGCGACAAGTCGAACCCCATATCGATTTCCACCTTTCCCAGTCCAGCGGAGCAGGATTACGTTGCGATGGGCGGGCAGTTCGGGCCGCACAATCTACATGAAAACCGCCCGGGTTCGTTCCAGTCCTCGACAACCATTTTCGCGACATGGCAAAGCGCGGGGGTGCGGGTGTTCGACATCGCCAACCCCTTCCGTCCCGAGGAAGTCGGCTATTTCGTCCCGCCCCAGCCGACCGTCTGGCGGGAGCCGTTGCGGGGGCGCGCCAAGATGCGGCACACGGCGGACCTGTGGGTGTCGAAGGAGGGGCTGATGTACGTCACCGACTACGATGCGGGGCTGTACATCCTGCAATGGAAGGGCGCATGATCGCCGCGATCAGCCTGATGCGCCGCCTCGACGGTGTCGGACTCGCGGAGTTCCGCCGTCACTGGCTCGATATTCACGGCCCGCTCGTGCAGTCCTTCGCCGGATTGCGCCGTTACGTGCAGTGCCATGTCATCGATAATCCCGCGACCAACACCGCCGCCAGGGCGCTGGGAATCGATGGATTTCCGATCCTGTTTTTCGACAACGATGAAGACCGTAAGCTGGCGCACGGGTCCCCGGCGATGGCTGCCTGCAACATCGACTCGCGCGAATTCATCGGCGCCGTTTCGCGCGTGATGACCGCGCCGGTCGAAATCGTGCCCGGTCAAGGCGGGCGCTTGTCGGCGATCGTGCTGGCCACGGCATTCCCGCCGGTGAAGGTCGCGGGTCTCACCCGGTTCGATGTTCTCTCGCAAGGACCCGCACCCGCCAGCACCGTCCCGCATCTCCCGGTCACCGTGCCTGGCGTCTTCCATGCCCGCTTCGACAGTCTGGTGGAACTGGAAGCGGCCATGGCCGGCGTGTCGGACCCGGTCTTCGTCGTCGAAGAGCATTGGCTGCCACCAACTTGAGAACTTCCCTGTTCGGTCGCACACTGCGGCAGCAACACGGAGGAAACAACCATGCAAATCGGCTTCATCGGTCTTGGCATGATGGGCAAGGGCATGGCCGCCAATCTGCAAAAGGCCGGCCATAAGATCATCGTCCATGACCTGACCCGTCAGGCGGCGTCGACCCATCTGGAAAATGGCGCCGTCTGGGCCGACAGCCCCAAAGCACTGGCCGCGCGATGCGACGTGGTCTTCACCTCACTGCCGACCCCCGCCGACGTGCGCGCCGTCGGCACCGGCGAGAATGGGCTGATCGAGGGCTTCAAACCCGGTTCCGCCTGGTTCGATTTGTCGACCAACGCGGTCGACGTGGTGCGTGATCTCGCCGGCATTTTCAAGGAAAAGGGCGTCGATTTCCTCGATGCGCCGGTCAGCGGCGGTCCGCGCGGGGCGGCATCGGGCAAGCTGGCGATCTGGGTCGGCGGCGAAAAGGCAACCTTCGACAAATACGCCGCCGCATTGTCCGCCATGGGCGATCAGGCCCGCTATATCGGGGCGATCGGTGCCGGATCGATCGCGAAACTGGTGCACAACGCCTCGTCCGCCGCCATCGCGCTGGTGCAGGCGGAAACCTTCACCATGGGCATCAAGGCCGGCGTCGATCCGCTTGATCTGTTCGAGGCCGTGCGCCAGGGTGCCGCCGGCCGCAACCGCACGTTCGATCGGCTGGGCGGCCAATTCCTCACCGGCGTCTACGACCCGCCGGATTTTGCCCTGCGTCTGATCCACAAGGACGTCTCGTTGGCGTGTCAACTCGGCCGCGAACTGAGCGTGCCGATGCGCCTGACCAACCTGGCGCTGCAAGAATTGACCGAGGCGCTGAATCGCGGCTGGGGCCACCGCGACAGCCGCGTCGGCGCGCTGCTCCAGCAGGAACGCGCCGGTATCGAACCGATCAAGGTCGACCCCGCGAAAATCAAAGCCGTCATGGACAAAGGATAATATCATGCAACTCGGGGCATCCCTTCCCGTCGGCGACATCGGCACCGGGCCGGCCGTCGTTCGCGACTACGCGCAAACCCTGGAAGGCATGGGTTTCGATTACATCCAGGCACCCGATCACGTGCTGGGCGGCAACCCCGCCGGGCACAAGGACAAAGCCCGCGTCGGTACCAGCACGACAGCCTATCACGACCCGTTCGTGCTGTTCAGCTTCATCGCCGGCTGCACACAGAAGATCGGGTTCGCCCCAGGCGTGCTGATCCTGGCACAACGCCAGGCCGTGCTGGTAGCGAAACAGGCCGCCAGCCTCGACGAACTCTCGGGCGGCCGCCTGCGTCTGGGCATCGGCGTCGGCTGGAATGAGCTGGAATTCACCGGCCTGAACGAAAATTTCCGCAACCGCGGCAAGCGGTCCGAAGAGCAGGTGCAGGTCATGCAAGCGCTCTGGGCCAACGATCACGTGGACTTCGAGGGCAAATACCACACGATCGACGATTCCGGCATCAACCCCCGCCCGAAATCCGGCCGCGTGCCCGTCTGGTTCGGCGGCCATGTCGATGCCACGCTGGAACGCACGGCGAAATGGGGCGACGGGTGGATGCCCTTGGCCTATCCGGCCGACGATTCCGCGCTGAAGGCATTCGACAAGCTGAAGGGCCTGATCGCTGCCGCCGGCCGCAAACAGGAAGATGTCGGCATCGAGGTCTGGATGTCGCTCGGCAGCGACGATCCCGACCAGTGGCGTAAGGATTTCAGCTTCTGGAAGAAGGCGGGCGTCACCCACGTGACCGCCCACACGACCTATGCCAGCGGCCATCACAAGCGGATCGCCGGTAAATCCTCCGCCGACCATTTGGCCGCGATTGCGAAATTCCAGAAGGCGGTTGCCGATCTGGTTTAAAGCGTGATCGCCGGAGGTGGAACCACGCGATTAAACAAAAACCGGTAAAGCGCTACAGGGTCAACCTGACCCTGTGGCGCTCTGACGACACCGGCAGCCGGTGGTCACGACGCGAAGATCTCACCCAACCGCTTGATCGAATCCAAGGTCCGTTCCACCGGCAGCCCTGGCCACTGGCAACGCATGATGAAATGATTCGACCCGAGAATTTCGTGATATCGGGCGATCTCCTCTTTCACTTTGACCTTGTCGCCGATGATGAATTTGTCCCGGCCGTATTCTTCGAAATTATCGTCGATCTTGCGGCCCTCGAATCCCCAGGCCGCATAGGCCGCGTACTTGTATTGCAACGCTTCCCGGCATTCCTCGTGCGCGGTGGCATTGTTCGCACCGACGTAACATTCCACCATGATCGGGAAATCGGTCGCCGTCCGCCCATATTCCGCCAACGCCCCGCGATAGGTTTTCATCAGCGGCGCCGAACGTGACAACCCGTTGCTGTTCACGATAATCCACGCATCCCCGATCCGCGCCGCCCGGCGTACCGCGACTTCCGACGATCCGCCGATATAAAGCGGCGGCCCGCCCGGACGCACGGGTTTCAGGCCGATCCCGGCATCGTTGACCGTGTAGAACCGCCCTTTATGGGTGACCTTGTCTTCGGTCCACAGCCGCTTCATCAGCCCGATCGCCTCGTTGAACCGCGGCGCCCGCTCGGTCAACGGCACGCCGAACGCATCGAATTCCTCCTGACGGTATCCAAGGCCGAGGCCCAGGATATAGTTTCCGCCGGTCAGAACATCCAAAGTCGCCGCTTCCTCGGCCACATGCATCGGATTCAGCGGCGGCAGCACCAGAATATTCGGCCCGATCGTCATGTCCTGCGCATGAGCCGCGATGTAACCCATCATCGGGGCGATCTGCAGCATCTGCATGGGGTGGGTCAGCCAATGATGCGGAAACCATAACGATTTGAAGCCGGCATCCCGAGCGGCCTTGACCTGGGTAACGATCTCCGGGATGCGGGCGGCAACGTTTGTTCCCTCGGGGAACTGGGTATTGATCATCAATCCGACTTGCATCTCAATGTGCTCCTGCTTGTAGCGCCCGCCAGACACGCTCGCTGGTTACAGGCATTTCGATATCCGTCACCCCATGCTGGCGCAGTGCGTCGAGCACGGCGTTCACAACGACCGGCAGCGCGCCCACCGTCCCAGCCTCCCCCGCGCCTTTGGCGCCGAGGGGGTTCAGCGCCGTCGGCACCGTGTTGCTGGCGATTTTGATGTCGCAGGTCGTATCCGCCCGCGGCATCGCGTAGTCCATGAAACTCCCTGACAGCAACTGCCCGGACGTTGGATCGTAAGCGACCTGCTCCATCAGCGCCTGACCGAGCCCCTGCGCCACCCCGCCGTGAATCTGGCCTTTTAGTCCAAGCGGATTCATAACGTTGCCGACATCGTCGGACACGGCGTAGCGAAGGACCGATACCGCGCCGGTTTCCGGGTCCACTTCGACCTCGCACACATGGCACCCGTTCGGGTAGGTGTCCTGCTTCGGTGAAAACGTGCCGGTCTCGTAAAGGCCCGGTTCCATCCCTGGCGGCAAACGTGGTCCCTGGAACGCCGCCATGGCGACCTGCTTGATGGTAACGCCCTTGTCGGTGCCAGCGACCGTGAACGATCCCTCCGCGAATTCGAGGTCTTCTTCGGCTGCCTCCAGCAAATGGGCCGCGATTTTGCGGGCCTTGACCAGGATTTTCCCGGCGGCGACCGTCAAGGCCGAACCGCCGATCACGGTGGAACGCGAACCCATCGTACCAATGCCGAAAGCCACCCGATCGGTGTCGCCGTCGATGTATTGAACCTCATGCGGATCGAGGCCCAACTTCTCGTTCACGATCTGCTTGAACATCGTCTCATGCCCCTGGCCCTGGTTCTTGCTGCCCATCAGAACCATGGCCGAGCCGCCCGGGTTAAAACGAATTTCCGCGAATTCCAGGCCGGGGGAGGCCGCCCGTTCGATCGCATTGACGATCGCGATGCCGCGCAACCGGCCGCGTGCCGCGGATTCCGCCTTGCGAGCGGCGTAACCGTTCCAGTCGGACAGCTCCAGGGCCTGGTCCATGCCCTTCTCGAACGCACCGCAGTCATAATTGACCCCGAACGGATTGCGATAAGGCATCGCGCTTTCCGGAATCAGATTGCGCCGGCGCAGATCGACGCGGTCGATGCCAAGCTGGGCCGCGGCGGTGTCGATGATACGCTCGATCACATAGGTCGCTTCGGGTCGGCCCGCGCCGCGATACGGCGCGGTGGGATTCGAATGCGAAAACGCGACGTTCACATGGGTATAGGCCGCCGGGATCGCATATGTCCCCGCCAGCGTCGAAACGTTGCTGAACGTCGACAGCAAATTCCGTTCAGCCGAGATATACGCGCCAACGTTGCACAGCGTATCGACCCGCAAGCCGACAAATTTGCCGTTCGCATCCAATGCCAGCGTCGCGTCGGCGATATTGTCGCGGGCATGTTCGTCGGACTGAATGGCCTCCGACCGTGTGCTGGTCCATTTCACCGGCCGCCCCAGCTTGCGAGCGGCGTACAGCGTCAGCCGATGCTCCACATATTGCCAGCCCTTGGTGCCGAATCCGCCACCCACATCGCCGGCGATCACCCGAATTTTGCTCTCGGGGATTTTGAAGATGTTGCGTGCCAAGGCGTCGCGCACACGGTGAGGATACTGCACGTCGGCGTACAACGTGTAGCGTTCCTCGCCGGGATCGTACACGCCGATCGCGCCGCGGGTTTCCATGAACTGCGCGTAAACCCGGCTGATCACGATCCGTTGCCGCACCACATGCGCCGCGCCCGCGATGGCGGCGTCGGTCGCCGCTTTGTTACCCAACTCATATATGTGCGACAGGTTTCCCGGGCATTCCGCCCAGACAGCCGGCGCGTCCGGGTCCAGAATGCGAGCGGTCTCGGTAACCGACGGCAAAGGTTCGTAGTCCACCGCCACCAGCTCCGCCGCATCGCGGGCCTGTGCCAGCGTTTCGGCCACGATCATCGCCACGGGATCGCCGACATAGCGCACGAACCCGCGTGCCAGCCCCGGATGCGGAACATAGAACAGCGGTGAGCCATCCGGCCGTTTGCGCGGCAGATTGACCCGCATGGTGCCCAGACCGTCGGCCGCCAGATCGGCCTCGGTAAACACCGCCAGCACGCCCGGAGCGGCCAGCGCGGCCGATGTATCGACAGAAGCGATACGGGCATGCGCATGCGGGCTGCGCAGCATCGCGCAATGGGCCTGACCAGGGATGTTCACGTCGTTGATGAAACGCCCCTGACCGCGCAGCAGCCGCGGATCCTCGAAGCGGGCGACGGGCTGGCCGATGCCGTACTTTGACACGCGATAGCTTCCTTTCTGGCGGCGAGATATTGCCCATTTGACCATGGTCCGAGGCTGCCGTCGATCATCCCGACTCGGTCACGTTCGCATGATCGGCGCACGCGGCGCATTGACCCCTCGGGCGCTCTTGGATAGGTCGTCGATCCTTGCCAAATTCATAGCTTGCGGGAGCGACAAGGATGGCAAACTGTCTTGACTACGCAAAAATCTCTTATGCGGCCTATTTTACCAGAACCACTCAATACTATGATGATCCGCCAGGACATATGGTGGACAATTGGGTGGTCCAGAAATGGGAAACCGGCACGCTGTGGGGCGACGGTTTTCAGGGCGGCATATGGCAGTCGCAAACCGATGTGGTGATCGGCTGCTGCGGCACGAATCCAGGCCAGAAAGGCAAATTCCTCAGCGATGTCAGCGCCGATATGCGAATCGGCCTGCGAATCCTGCCCAATCAGGCCAGCTCCGCTCGTCAGATGGTCAAGGCAGCAAAGCGCATTGCCAACGGCCGGCGCGTATCCGTTTGCGGACATTCCCTCGGTGGTGGCCTCGCGCAGGTGGTCGGCGTCTGGGAAGAGGTGCCTTTCGTCACGTTCAACGCTCCGGCGATGAAGCATGTCGTGAAAGCCGCGAACATCAATATCTTCAAGCCGATGATGATGGTCCGCACGCTGATGGCGCAAAGCTCCGACGACACCGTCGGCGTGAATTTCCGTATCCGCGGGCTCGGCGCGGATGGGATCGTCCGTAACGACCTCGTGAGCGCACATGGCCTGGCCGGCGGACACATCGGCATGGTGGTCGACCTGCCCGCCGCCAGCAGTACCGGCGCGCATGGAAAGTACACATGCTGGCAGGCCGTGCTGGCGACCGATTGGGCCAATATCGATCCGTTCGGTGGGTAGCCGAGCTACGCCTTCGGCGGAACGTCGAGCCGCACGACGACCCCCTGCAAATCCGGCGAAGGCGCGGGATAGCGCTGCATAACCAGCGGATCGTGACCCGGCACGATCAAATCGTGGGATGCCGCATGCGCACGCAGCGTATCGAAGGCATCCAGCATGTCGCCGACATGAAACGCCGTCGTGAACGGCCGGTAGGTGTCCATATTCTCGTAAAAATGGCTCACGTCCGATGCCAGAACGACTACGCCGCGCTTGGTGTTGACCTTCACGAACTGCAAACCGGCGGAGTGCCCGCCCGTCGGCACGATCGAAATGCCCGGCAGAATATCGGCCGGCCCATTATGATACACCACTCGGCCGTCGAAATTCAGTCGCACCACGCCGCAGACGTCGTCAGGTTCGAAACTGCGGGCGAGCTGCTTGTGTTTCATATGATGCCCAACGGCATAGTGCATTTCCGGTTCCTGGAGGTGAAATCTGGCAACCGGGAATTTATGGAAATTGCCGACATGATCGTAATGCATGTGGGTCAGCACGACGTCCTTGACCTCAGCCGGATCGACGCCCACCAGCGCCAGCGCATCGATCGGATCGCGATCCAGCTTGCGGCCCCGCTTTCCCCCGCTTTCCGCGGTGAAACCGATATCGATCACCACCGCGCGGTCGGCGTTTTTCGCGACCCAAACGAAATAATCCATCGGCATCGGCCCGTCGTGCGGATCACCGCCGATGAAATGCTCGTGCCGCATGGCGGCCCGGCCGGCGTAGCGTATGGCAAACAGTTCGTATTCGGCGGTCATGGTCAGGCAGCTTCCTTGTAAGCGGTCAGGTCCGGCATCACCTTGCGGACGAAAAGGTCGGTCGACGCCAACGCTTCCTCCCCCGTGATATCCCCAAAGGCAAAGCGGCACAGCAGATAGTTCAGACCGCCCTCATCGACGGTCTGTTGCAGGAAATCGCGCACCTTGTCCGGCGTACCCGCGACCGCGCGCCCCTGCGCCTCGGCCTCCTCGAAACGTTCCGGGAAAACCGCGTGCGGGGATGGCATCATGCCGTGCTTCTTCCACAGCACCAGGAACGATTCCCGCCATTTGGCATAGCCCCGGCGCGCCACGTCCAACGCCTCCCTTTCGGTCTCCCCGACCACCACATGCCGCCCGACCCCCATCAGCGGCATATCGGCGGGATCCTGGCCCAGACTGGCCCATTCCGACCGATACCGATCCGTCAGGACCCGCATCGCCGAACCCGGCAGATTCGCCACGATATTCACCCGGTGTTGTGCCGCCCATGGCACCGCCTCCGGGCGTCCCAGCCCGTACCACAACGGCGGGTGCGGCGTCTGGAACGGGGTCATCTCCATCGGCACATCGCGGTATTGATAGTATTTGCCCTCGAACGTCAGCGTCGGGGACGTCATGCCGCGCAGCAGCACCTCCAGCGCCTCGGCATACATCGCTGGAGTCTGTTCCGGATCCAGTCCATAGAATCGCATCTCGATCGGCGAGATGCCCCGCCCGACGCCCAGCATCATCCGCCCGCCGCTGATCTGGTCCAGCATGCAGACCTCCTCCAGCAGTTTGATCGGGTGATACAGCGGCAGCAGATACACGAGCGGCCCGAACCGCAACCGTCGCGTCCGCTGCGCGACCGCCGCCAGCCACACCCCCGGCGAAGGTGCCACACCCAGCGGCGTCGCATGGTGTTCGGCGACATGATAGCCGTAAAAGCCCGCCCGATCGTAGGCTTCCACCAGTTTCAACCGCTCCTCGAAAAACCGGTCGAGGGGTGAAAGGCCGCGATCCATATGATCGAAGACACCGAGTTTCATGGCGTTTCCCGCTTTATCGCCAGCAACTATACCCCCGCCGTCAGCCGGAAGTCGACCGGCCGGACCGCGTGCTCCATCCCCTCGGCATAAGCGTCCTGCCAGTCGCTCAACGCGGAAACCCGCTCCCCGCTGCGCACTTTGCGATAAAGCAACGGGTCATCGACCCCCGGCGGTACCGTCCCCTTGTCCCGTAATGCCCGCGCGGCCATGAGCAGACGGCGGCGGGTGCGGGTGATCATCTGGTCGGATGGCGCCAGATGCTCGAACGAATGATCGACGATTTCCCCCATGCTTTCGGTGATCGCCTGATCCTGCATGTGGATGTAATCGATGCCGGTATAGATCGTATCGTTCCGCTGCGCATCGCGATCGATCATGTAATCGTTCGCCGCGTTCTGCACCGGCCGGTACCGCCCGTACCAGTCGGAGGTGTTGGGCTGAAACGCCAGCACCGGCGTGGCCCCCGGAATGGGTTTGCCATTCGCCAGCGGTCCGGTGCGCGAGGCTTTGTTCCAGACCAGCGACACGAACATCGTGTGGGTATCGTCCATCGGCACCCAGGCGCGCGCCAGCAGGCGGTCGTCGAACGCCCCCTGCGGAATCCAGGTCCAGAACGGCAAGCCGAAATGCGCGAACCGCCAATAGGTGTCGCCGGAACCGGTCGGACGTTGCGCGCAATACATCGTGCCCCAGTCCGTGTCGGTCACCTGAAACTCGGGCGCCCTGTTCAGCACCTGATATTTCAACCAGTTATCGTCCTGCACGTGCTCGGGTTTCACGCTGCCCACATGCAGCCAACTGAAGTGGGACGTGTCGATATCGCCCTCCAGCGCCGGCAGCCAGTTGCACGCCCGTTGCACGAACAGCACGGTGATTTCGTCGGCCGGCAGCAATGACGCTTCGATCGCCGGCAGCGGCGGCGCCGGCTCTCGCGCACCCATATAGACCCAGATCAACCCCGCCCGTTCGGCGGCCTTATAGGCCTTGGCTTTCACCTTTTGTTTGAAATCCTGCTGCGGCGGGATATTCCCCATGTCCGTGCAGTTGCCGTCGGCGTCGAATTTCCAGCCGTGATAAACGCAGCGTATGCCGCCTGCCTCATTGCGCCCGAAGAACAGGGATGCGCACCGATGCGGGCAGCGGTGATCCATCACCCCGACCTTGCCGCTGCTGTCGCGAAAGGCGATCAGCTTCTCCCCCAGCAGCATCAGCCGTAACGGGTCGCCATCGGCCGAGACCTCGCTCGAACGCGCTGCCGGAATCCAATACTCCCGCATCAGCCCGCCCATCGCGGTTCCCGGACCGACACGGGTCAGTTCCTCGGATTCACGCGGCGTGGTCATGGTCTCCCCTCCTGTTATGTCAGGCGGAGATTGGGCCCCCCGCCGCTTTCCACGCGGCAATCCCACCATGAATATGACAGGCGGTCGAGAGGCCCGCATCCCGTGCCGCCTGAACCGCCATCGCCGACCGCTCGCCGAAGGCGCAGTAGAATAGCAGGCGTTTGGACGCGGCCAACTCGTGCAGGATTCCCCCGGGTTCGATGTTTTCACGCAGCGCCGGGTAGGGGGCATGCAAGGCGCCGGGGATGCTGCCATGGCGCGTGCGTTCGGCGCGTTCACGCAGGTCGATCAACGCGATGCCTGCCGCCCCGACCGAGCCGATCGCCTCCTCCGCGGTCATGGCCCAGCCGCGCTGGGCGATGTCATCCTGATGAAGGCCCTGAAGCATATTCGCCGGCACGGCCACGTCCATCATTTTGGGATTGGACAGGTTCAGCCCATTCATCAGCGCGACGTAAGCCTCCACCCCATCGACCTGAAGGCGGGGATTGCAACGCTTTTCTTCGCCGATCGTGCTGACCGTGTCGCCCTTGTAGTCATGGCCCGGAAAAACCATCGTGTCGTCCGGTAGCTTCAGCAGCCGGTTGAAGATCGAGTCGTACTGTGCCCGAGCGCAACCATTCTGAAAATCGGTGCGCCCGGTGCCCCGAATCATCAGCGTGTCGCCTGTGAAAATCCGATCTGCCATTTTGAAGCAGTATGAATCGTCCGTATGACCGGGGGTGTAGATCGCATCCAGCACCAACCCTTCGATCGTCAGTTGGTCGCCGTCGGAAACACGCATCGAAACGACATCGACTTTCGATTGCTCGCCCATCACCGTGATGCAGCGCCGGCGATCCCGTAAAGCGCCAAGCCCGGTGATGTGATCGGCGTGCAGGTGGGTGTCGACCGCCTTGACCAGTTTCAGGTCCAACTCGTCCATCAGTTGAAGGTAGCGGTCCACCTTTTCCAGCACCGGATCGATGATGATCGCCTCCCCACCCCGGCGGCTTGCCAGCAGGTAGGTATACGAACCGGAGGTCTGATCGAACATCTGACGAAAGATCATGTCTCTCCCTCTCCAACCGATGTTGTTGGGAAAGCCTACTCTATTTTCTTCGGAGAGGGGTAGATAATTCTATCGCTGCCGAGGGTCCAGCGCGTCCCTCAGACCATCCCCCACCAGGTTGAACGACAGCACGCACAGGAAAATCGCCAGCCCCGGGAAAATCGCCAGCCACGGCGCTTGGGTGAGAAAGCGCTGCGCCGCGTTCAGCATCGACCCCCAGGAAGGGTCCGGCGGTTGCTGCCCCAACCCCAAAAACGACAACGACGCCTCCGCGATGATCGCGGCCGCGATCGCCAATGTTCCCTGCACCAGAACCGGTGGGATGATATTCGGCAGGATATGGCGGACCGCCACCCGCCACGCCGGATTCCCGACCGCTCGGGCAGCCTCCACATACTCGTTGCTGGCCGCGTCCAACGTCGCCGCCCGAGCCACCCGCATGAACCGGGGCGCCGTGGAAACGCCAATCGCGATCATCGCATTGGTCAGATTGGGCCCAAGGAACGCCGCGAGCGCGATCGCCAAAATCAAAAACGGGCAAGCCAGCATCGCGTCCACCACCCGGCTCAGCACCGCGTCGGTCCAACCCTCGGCGAATCCGGCCAGAAGACCCGCCGGCACGCCGATTCCCGCGGCGATCAGCACTGAAACGAGGCCCGCGAGCATGCTCGCCCGCGCCCCGAAAATCACCCGCGACAGCACGTCGCGCCCGTTCTCGTCCGTGCCCATCCAGTGCGCCGCGGACGGCGCCTTGCGGATTGCCGACCACGACGTCGCGATGGGGTCGAACGGGGCCACCGCGGGCGCGGCCATGGCGAGCGCGATGAACACCACGATCACGACCAGACCGGCCACCGCCACCGGGCGGCCGAGAAACCGCCGCACCGCCAACCGCCGCGGGCTGCTTGCTTTGGGGGCCGTCATCCCGCCATTCTCCGCCTCATGACCCCCGCATCGTTCGATCTCGACGCCTATCTGACCCGCATCGGCCATGCCGGCGCAAGGGGTGTTTCGCTGTCCACGCTGCGGGAACTGGTGGCCCGCCACAGCATGGCGATCGCCTTCGAGAACATCGAACCCGTCGCCGGCCGCGCACCCGCGCTGGATGTGCATGCGCTGCAACAAAAGCTCGTCCATGGTTGCCGCGGCGGCTACTGCTATGAGCAGAACACCCTGTTCCTGGCCGCTTTGCGGGCCATGGGCTTCAGCGCCGTTGGCCTGCTCGCGCGCGTGCGCCGGGGCGTTCCGCCCGGCGTCGAAACCGCGCGCAGCCACATGTTGCTGTGCGTCGCGTTGCCGGAGGGGCCCTTTCTCGCCGATGTCGGCTTTGGCGGCCTCACCCCAACCGCGCCGCTGGCCCTGCGGGCGGCCAGCGAACAACCAACACCAAACGAAACGTTCCGTTTACGTGAAAATGGGGAGTGGCTTCTGCAGGCCCGCATCGGTGAGGAATGGGAGGACGTTTACCGATTTACCCTCCAACCCGAACGCCCGGCCGATTACGAGCAGGCCAATTGGTACACCGCCACCCGCCCCGGCGCGATGTTCGCCCAAAATCTGATCGTGACCCGCCCGGCGCCAAACCTGCGCCGCACCCTGTTCAACCGCCATTACACCGAACGGCGGTACGACGGCACGCGGGCGCGGCAGGTGCTGCGCTCAGCCAACGAGTACCGTGACGTTCTGCGGGATATTTTCGGCCTGACGCTATCGGCCGAAGACCTCGGTGCCGTCATGGCGGTGGTCGACCGGCACGACCCCGACGCCCCCTACGGCGGGAATTTCGCCTAACTCCCGCGCAACCGAGGATTGACGATCACGTAAAGCATATCCGCCAGCAAGTTCAAAACCACATAAAGAAACGCCGTGACCAGCACCACACCCTGCACCACCGGATAATCGCGATTGAACACCGCATCCACGACCATCTTCCCAAAACCCGGTATGCTGAACACCTGCTCGGTGAGTACTGCTCCCGAAAGCAATGTGCCGAGTTCCAACGCCCCCAGCGTAATCACCGGCATCAGCGCGTTTCGTAACGCATGCCAGATCAACACGCGCCATTCCGTCAGACCCTTCGCCCGAGCGGTGCGCACGTAGTCCTGATCCAGTGCCGTCAGCATCGCACTGCGGGTATGGCGCATCAGGATGGCGGCGATCGCGTTACCCAGCACGAAGGCCGGCATGATCGTGGTCGCAAGCGACTGCACCCAATCCTCGGTCAGCGACACGTAGCCCGACGGCGGCAACCAGCCCAAATCCACCGACAACAGCAGAATCAGCATGATCCCCAACCAGAACGTCGGCGTCGACAATCCCGCGAGGCCGATGGCATTCGCGACATAATCCCAAAACCTGTTCCTGTGCACCGCCGCGATCACGCCCATGGGAACGCCGATCGCAACCGCGATAACGAACGCCATCGCCCCCAGTTGCAGCGTTACCGGCAGCTTTTCCGCGATCAGTTGCGCGACCGGTTGGCGGATATGCCACGACTGACCCAGATTGCCTCGCAAAACATTGCCAATCCAATGCAAATACTGGACCGGCAACGACCGGTCCAGCCACAGCTCGGCGCGGATCTGCGCCAATACCTGCGGATCGCCGCGTTCCTCCCCCGCCAACACCACCGCGGGGTCGCCGGGCATCAGCTGTTGCAGGCAGAACACCAGCACGCTGACAAGCAGCAGCGTCGGAACGATCTGCGCGAGCCGGCTGCCCAGATGCGATTTCACCGGCCGGCGCCTACTTGCCCATCTCCAGCCCCTGCAGCCGGATCATGCCGTCCGGTACTGGCCGAAAGCCCGTCAGCTTGGCCGAGATGCCAACGATGTTGACCGGCGTGTAGAGATACAGCAACGGCATATCCGCCCGTTCCTGCTGCCACATTTTCGCATAAAACCCGCGGCGCGTCGCGACGTCGGATACGCCCCGTGCCTTGTCCAACATGTCGTCGACGACGGCATTGGAATAATGCGCATCGTTCTGCCCCACATTGGACCGCATGAACGCGTAAAGATTGCCGTCCGGATCGGCGCGTCCGGACCACCCGATCAGATAGGTCTCGAAATTGCCCTGCGTGGCCGCGCTCAGCGACGAAGCGAACTCGATCAGATTGATCTTCAGATCGAACCCGGCTTCCCGCACCATCGCCTGAATGACCTCGGCCTCCTGCGCCGGTCCCGCCGTATTCGGCACGTTCATGGTAACGGTGATCGGCGTTGGCACCCCGGATTGCTTGATCAGCGCCCGCGCTTTCGCCAGATCGCGCGGCCCCGTCGGAATATCGGCCATATAGTAAGGCGAAGCCGGAGAAACCGCCTGCGCGTTCGGCTGATACATCCCGGCATAGACGACATCCACCAGCGCTTGCCGGTCGATCGCGGCCTCGAACGCCTGACGCAGCAACGGGCTCTGATCGATCGGCGCCTTGGAACGTTCGCCGTTTGCGATGTTGAACGTGATGCCCTGGTAACCCAAAGCGGGGGAGGTCACGATCCGCAATTTGGCATTTGCCTTGACCGCCGCGACATCCGTCGGCAGCACCCGTTCGGCCAGATCGATCGAACCTGCCAACAGATTGGCGGTCAGCACCGCGCTGTCCGGCATCGGCCGGTACACAACCTTATCGAAGTGGATATTCTTCGCATCCCAGTAACCCGGGAATTTGTCCAGAACGATGCGGTCCTGCGCCACCCGCTCGCCGAACTGAAACGGGCCCGAACATACCGGGTGCTGGGTGAAATCCTTCCCCGCGGCGGCAGTGGCCTTGGGCGGCAGAATGATCCCCGCCCGGTCGGTCAACTGCGCCAAAAACGGCGACGAAGGGGATTTCAAAACGATCCGCACCGTCGCGGGATCGACGACGTCCACGTGATCGATCGAGCTGATCTCGCTGCGCCGGAAGCTCCCCTGCATGGTCAAATGCCGCTCCAGCGTGAATTTCACCGCCTCGGCGTCGAACGTCTCCCCGTTATGGAACGTCACGCCCTGGCGCAGGTGCAGAACCAGCGTCGTCGGGTCCGTCCATTCGTAGCTCGTCGCCAGTTGGGGAACGATCTCCAGCTTCTCGTTGAGGTCGAAAAGCTTGTCGCACAAACCGGCGAACACGATGCGCCCGACATAGGACCGCGCCAGAGTGGGATCGAGGACGTCCAGATCCTCGCGCAACGCGATACGCAGTGTCTGGGCCTGGGCGGCGGCGGAAAAGGTCAACAGGCAGGCAACGGCAAGCAGAGTACGGCGCATGAAGGACTCCCGGATCGATGCCGTCACTGTGGTAGCGCCGCCCCCCGCCGCGCAAGCGGTTATTGCCTGGCGATGGCAGCTTCGATGACGGCGCGATCGAACACGCCGCAGGGACTGTCGGAACCTGGCAGGAACCGGCGGAAGATCGCGAAACGCTCCTGGCTGACGGCATACAGCCGCCGCAGTTCGCGCAGCGGGTCCGGGTGGTCGTCAGCCCGGATATCCAAATCCGGATATGGATCGCGCGTCGCCACTTTCAGCGCCGCCGACTGTTTCCCGCGCTTGTCCCCGCCCGCTGCCTCCCCTGCTTCGAGCGCCATCAGCAGCCGCTCGGCCATTGGTCCACCCGAAGCCTCAAAAGCCGTCAGAGTCCGTTCGACCACTTCCGGCCCCGCCAGCATGTTGCCGGCCACCGAAACGTCGATGCCCCGCACCGACCCGCACCACCCCACGCAGTCCGCCCCGGTATACGCAGCCATCCGGCCCTGACCGTCCAGGATGTGCAGTTGCCGATGCAAGCTGCCGGCATCGCCCGCCAACAACGACCGGGCAACGTCATCCGGCCGCTCCCCCGCCCGCAGCCGGGGCATTCCCTGCACCGCATACATCGGATTGATCAGCGCCTGAGTCGCCAGCGCCGCCACCCCGCCCTCCACATGGATCGCCAACGCGCCCACCGCGAAAAATCGCGTGGCGACGGCCGCGCCCAAAGTGCCGGTGATCGGATCGCGTGCGAGAATGGACCAGGTCATCCCCTCATACTCCCGGACCGCCCGACTCGCCGCAAGTCCTGTATGCTCGGCGCATGCGATCCACCGGACCGATTGAAACCGATATCCTCCTGCTGGGCGCCGGCCACGCGCATGTAGAGGTTCTGCGCCGCTTCGCCATGCAGCCCGAACCCGGCGTGCGGCTCACGCTGATCGGACGGGAACCCGAGATGCCCTACAGTGGTATGCTGCCCGGTCTGATCCGCGGCGAATACACCATCGACCAGGCACATATCGATCTCGCCCCTTTGGCCGCGATGGCCGGTGCCCGCCTGATCCTGGCCGAGGCAACCGCGATCGACCTAACCGCCCGCACCATTGGTCTGGCGGATCGCCCCGATATCCCCTTCGATCTTCTGTCCATTGACGTCGGCGGCCGGCCCGCGATGCCGAAGGGCGGCGGTATTACAGTCAAACCCATCGGCCGATTCCTCCACCAGCTCCAAACGCTGGAGGACACGCTGCCCCCAGACAGCCGGATCGCCGTGATCGGCGGCGGCGCCGGCGGGGTCGAACTCGCGCTGGCCCTGGCCGCCCGGTTTCGCGGTCAGCCAAAGGTGCTCCTGGTCTCCTCCAGCGCCGAACCCCTGGCCGCCGCCCCCGCACGCGCCCGCAAGGTCGTGCGTGCCGCCCTGATCGACGCCGGCATCGAACTCGTCTCCAGCGTCACCGCCGGTCCGCTGGCAAACGGTACCCTGCCGCTGTCCGACGGAACCGCGTTGGACGTCGCCGCCGCGCTCTGGGCGACCGGCGTCGTCGGCCCGGGTTTCCTGCTGGAATCCGGCCTCGTCTGCGATCCCGCCGGCTGTGTCGTGGTCGATGCCACCCTCCGCAGCGTCAGCCACGACTTCGTCTTCGCCGCCGGGGATTGCGCCGCCTTCGGCCGCCCCAAATCCGGCGTCTGGGCTGTCCGCGCCGGCGCGCCCTTGGCCGACAACCTCCGCCGCGCCGCCCGCCGCAAACCGCTGAAACCCTGGAAGCCGCAGCGTGACGCGCTCGCCATCCTCGGCCTTGGCGGCGGAAGAGCCGTGGCCTGGCGCAACGGCATCGTCGTCGCCGGCCGGCTCCCCATGTGGCTGAAAGACCGCATCGACCGGAAATGGATGGGCATGTACCAGACCATGCGCATGCCTGCCGATCCCACCGACCCCATGCGCTGCGGCGGCTGCGGCGCCAAGGTCGGGGCCGAGGTCCTGGCCGGCGCTCTGGCCTCCCTCCCAAAATCCGAAGCCTTGGAACACCCCGACGACGCCGCCGTGATCGAACCACCCCCCGGCCAGCTATTGGTCCAATCGGTCGACCATTTTCGTGCGTTCCTCGACGATCCATTCGTCTTCGGACAAGTCGCCGCCGCCCATGCCCTGTCCGATATCCACGCCATGGGCGCCCGTCCCTGGACCGCGCTGGCCATCGCCTCCGTCCCATACGCCGCCGGCGCCAAAATGCGCGCCGAACTCAGCGCGATGCTGCAAGGCGCCACCCATGTGCTGACCGCCGACGGCTGCACCCTCATCGGCGGCCACAGCGGCGAAGCCGCCGAATCCGCGCTCGGCTTCGCCGTCACCGGCCTCGCCGAACCCCGCCAAATCCTCCGCAAATCCGGCCTCCGCCCCGCCGACCACCTCATCCTCACCAAGCCGCTCGGCACCGGTGTGATCCTCGCCGGACACATGCGAGGCCTGACCCGAGCGACCTGGCTGCAATCCGCCATCGCATCGATGTGCGTGAGCAACGCCGCCGCCAGCCGCATCTTCCGCGCGCACCGAGCCACTGCCTGCACCGACATCACCGGCTTCGGCCTCGCCGGTCACCTCAAGGAAATGCTGGTCGCCTCCAATGTAAGTGCGACGCTCGACCTCAATGCAATGCCTCTCCTCCCGGGTGCGCTGGAACTGGCAGGGCAGGGGGTCGAGAGCACGCTCGCCCCCGATAACAGCCGCGCATTGCCAGGGGCCGAAGGTGCGGCGGCTTTGCTGATCGATCCGCAGACCTCGGGTGGTCTGCTGGCCGGCATCCCGCCCGACCGGTCGGCAGCCTGCCTGGCCGCGCTGCTGGCGGCCGGCCTGCAAGCCGCGATCGTTGGGGTGGTGGAGCCCGCGGCCGAACGGTTGATCCGCCTCAAACCCAACATGGACGGCACGAACCGCACGCGCTAGGACCCAAACCACCCAAACCGCCAAGGACCGACCCATGACCCGCCAGTACCGCATCGCTTCCGTTCCCGCCGATGGCATCGGGCCCGAGGTGATCGAAGCCGGCCTGGAAGTCCTTGACGCCGTCGCCTCCAAGATCGGCGACCTGAAACTGGTCATCGATCGGTACGAGTGGGGCTCGAACTGGTATCGCAAGCACGGCGTGTTCATGCCGCCGGACGCGCTGGCCTGGCTGCGCACCGCCGATGCGATCTATTTCGGCGCCGTCGGCGATCCGAACATTCCCGATCACGTCTCCCTCTGGGGGCTCCGCCTGCAGATATGCCAGGGCCTGGATCAATACGCCAACGTCCGCCCGACCCGCTTCCTGCCCGGCGTGACGTCGCCCCTGCGCAACGTCAATGCAGGCGAACTGGACTGGGTGATCGTCCGCGAAAATTCGGAAGGTGAATACGCCGGGCAGGGCGGCCGCACCCATCGCGGCCTGCCGGAGGAAGTCGCCACCGAAGTCGCCATTTTCACCCGCCGTGGGGTGGAGCGCATCATGCGCACAGCCTTCGACATCGCCCGTTCCCGCCCACGCAAGCACCTGACGGTGGTCACGAAATCGAACGCGCAACGGCACGGCATGGTGTTTTGGGACGAAATCGCCGCGCTGGTGTCGCACGATTACAAGGACGTGACCTGGGACAAGGAACTGGTCGATGCCATGACGATGCGCATGGTGCTGCGTCCGCGCACGATCGATACGGTGGTCGCGACCAATCTGCACGCCGATATCCTGTCCGATCTCGCCGCCGCGCTCGCCGGCTCCCTGGGTATCGCGCCGACCGGCAATATCGATCCCGAACGCCGCAACCCCTCGATGTTCGAACCGATCCACGGTTCCGCCTTCGACATCACCGGCAAGGGCATCGCCAACCCCGTCGCCAGCTTCTGGACGGCGGCGATGATGCTCGAACACCTCGGCGAAAAGCCCGCTGCCGACCTGCTGATGAAAGCCGTCGAACAGGTCTGCAAGGCCGGCATCCTGTCCCCCGATCTCGGTGGCAAGGCCACCACCAAGGAGGTCACACAGGCGGTCGTTGAGGCGGTACGCGGAATGAACGCATAGAGCGTGACAGGGTCAGCTTGGCCTCATCACGCTCTATTGTGCCGTTTGGTACAGATCGTTACTGGCACCGGGCAGGAAATTCGTGACAGCTTATGGCGGGGGGAAAGCTTATGATCGGTCAAAGTGCCCCCGAACCATCGATCCTTCCAAGGAGAGCAATCATGAAGGGCTTGCTTATCGCGCTGCTGGGCGCTGGAATTGTGACCGGCGTGCTCGCCTCGACGCCCGCGTACGCGCTGGGCGGATGCGGCGAGAATTACCATCGCGGGGCCGACGGCCGCTGCTACTGGGGCGGGCAGAACCAGGATTGGTGTATCAAACAGACGGGTCATGCCGCTACCCATATGCCCGATGGGACTTGGCGCTGCCAACGGTGAACCACGCCGCCGGTGCAGGCCCAGTACGCGCGAGACCTGTGGATCCCCCCACAGGTCCGCGTGGAGATCATCGTGGCTTACAGGCCTGACACCATCAGCGAAACGCCGGAAATCTGATGCCTCTCTCGGCGCTACAGCCGCGCGCCGATCCAGGCACCGCCCACCGTGCCCGGACGGGTGATGGCCGTGCTCGCCAGCACCTCCTGCGTCACCGGCCCGAACGCCACTTGTTCCAGCCGCCAGCCCGTAATGCGCAGGCCGGGCAGGTGCCGCAGCCGAACCCCCAGTCATGCTCATGGGTCCGGTCGCCGAGGTAGCAGCTATGGCTCAAACGCCGCACCGTATCGACCAGACGGTCGCCACCCAACGACGCCGCCAATTCCCAGGTCGCAGCCTTATCCCGCCACATCAGCGGAGTCTCCAGCACGAACCGCCGCTGCATGCCCAGATTCAACGCCAGTTGCATCGCCTTGATCGTATCGTCCCGGCAATCGGGATAACCGGAGTAATCCGTCTCGCACACGCCCAGCACGATCCGCCGCAACCCCCGCCGCCACGCCAATGCCGCCGCGCAGGTCAGAAACAGCAGATTGCGCCCGGGCACAAACGTGTTCGGCAGCCCTTCGGATGTCATCGCGATCGCGATATCGCTGGTCATCGCCGTCTGCCCAAGGCCGCCCAGCGTCGCGGCAAGATCGACCATATGGTCCTCGCCAAGCCCGTCGCAGGCCAGCGCCTGACGGATCGGTTCCCGGCAGCTCAGTTCGATCGCGTGCCGTTGCCCGTAGGCGAAGCCGATCGTCTCGACATGCGGGTAACGCGCCAGTGCCCACGCGAGGCAAGTAGTGGAATCCTGCCCGCCGGAGAACAACACCAATGCGTGATCGGACCCGGTCACGTTATGTCAGGCAGCGTCAGCCACCTGATCCCGCCCGACAATCGCCCGCCAGGCCGAGGCGTCGGCGAACAGCGCGCGCAGCAGCTTGTTGTTCAGTGCGTGGCCGGTGCGGTGCGCGATGAAGCGCCCATGCAGGGCGGCGCCGGCCAGGGCCAGATCGCCCACCGCGTCCAGCATCTTGTGGCGTGCGAATTCCCGCGGCATCCGCAGCCCGGCGGGGTTCAGCACCTTGTCGCCGTCGACCACGATCGCGTTGTCCAGACTGCCGCCCAGAGCCAGTCCGGCCTTCTGAAGCTGCTCGACCTCGGACGCCAGCGCGAAGGTCCGGGCACCCGACAGTTCCTCCCGGAAGCTGTTCGGTGTCAGCCGCAGGGAACAGCCCTGCTTGCCGATCGCGGATGCTGCGAACTCGATGGTCAGTTCCATATCCAGCACCGGCGGGGACACGTAAGACGTGCGCGGGTAGGGCCGGAGTTCGGCGAACGCTTCGCCCTCCGACACACGAACCGGCCGCAGAACCTCGATCATCGTGCGCGGCACGAACTGCTCTTCGATCCCCGCGCAATCCAGCAGGAACAGGAATGGTGCGGCCGATCCATCCAAAATGGGAACTTCCGGCCCGTCGATCTCGACCAGCACGTTGTCGATCCCGCTGCCGGCCAGCGCGGCCATCAGATGCTCAACGGTGCCGACCCGCGCCGCGCCATTGCCCAGGACGGTGCACAGACGGGTGTCGCACACGTTGTCGAACTGCGCGGGAATATCGATGCCGAGGTCGGTGCGGCGAAACACGACGCCATGGCCAATGTCGGCGGGGCGGAGCGTCAGGTGGGCTTTGCGTCCGGAATGGACTCCAACGCCCGTGCAATCGATCGGCGCCTTCAGTGTCCGCTGGCTCCACGCCATGTCCTGAGACAAGCCGTGCTGTGCGAACAAGATCGAGGGGGAGCCGTCCATTCGATCGCTTTCCGGATCATCGCGGGGCACCAGCACCCCGCTCTCGTATGTTCAGATACGACTGTCCGGCAGGAGCGGCGAGTCAATGATTGTTGCCGAGTGTTTCGGGTCAATGCATTGTTTTGTCGCAGTTTGATGCGCTGCGGTATTCAGGCCCTCGTTGGCAATACCAGCCGCCCGAAACCTTGACTCGTGGCCCGACCCATATCGTACGGACAGAGCCGGTCGGGTGCTTCGGTA